>WRKP01000076.1 GCA_009778035.1 Planctomycetaceae bacterium | reverse complement strand
AACGAAGTCGCTTATACCATCAGTTACGATGCCACGCAGTACGTCCGTGTGTCTCTGCATGAAGTCAAGCGGACACTCATCGAGTGCGTCGTGATCGTGATCCTCGTGGTGTTTTTCTTCCTGCAAGATTGGCGGGCAGCGTTGATCCCGACGCTTGCGGTTCCCGTGTCGCTGGTTGGGTGCTTTTTCCTGATGTGGACTATCGGCTTTACCGTCAACTCGCTTACGCTCTTCGGATTGATTCTCGTTATCGGTATCGTCGTGGACGATGCGATTATCGTCGTCGAAAATACGCAACGGCTTATCGACGAAGAGGGACTCAACGCTTACGATGCTGCCCGAAAGGCGATGACCGAAGTTACCGGTCCGATCCTTGCGACATCTCTCGTGCTGATGTCGATATTCATTCCGACTTCAATGGTGCCGGGCATTACCGGCGAAATTTATCGGCAATTCGCTTTGACGATTGCCGGTGCTGTTGCGATTTCGGCTCTCTGTGCTTTGACCTTTGCACCGGCGCTGGCGGCGATTTTGCTCCGAAAGAGCAAAGAAGAAAGGCAGAAAAACTTCTTTTTCCGAGGTTTCAATTATTGCTTCAACGGATATAAAAGTTTTTATCTTCGTGTGCTTAAAGGAGTTATTGCGGCACGTTGGCTTGTCTTGTGTTTATGGTTCGGAATTTTGGCGGCAATTTACGGTGCGTTCACCGTGTTGCCGACCGGTTTTATTCCCAACGAAGACCAAGGGGTCTTTTACATCGAAGTCAAGTTGCCCGAAGGCGCATCGGCAGAGCGCACCAAAGCGGTTTCCCAGCAAGTGCAAGCGATGTTCGACGAAGACATGACGGGCATCCAGAACGTGATGATCGTCGATGGTTATTCGATGCTCGACGGAGCGGCGACGACCAATGCGGCATTCGGTATTCTCACCCTTCTGCCCTGGGAAGAGCGGTATCCGACGAAGTTCGAAATGCTCCAGTTAATGCTGGGACTCAAACCAAAAGAAGGGCGACCGCAGGGAGGCGAAATGACGCTCCGACCGCTGCTGACAAAATGGACGCAGCGTTTGAGTACCATTCCCGAAGCGGTTGTAATGGTCTATCCTCCGCCGCCGGTAGCGGGACTCGGTTCTTCCGGCGGAATAGAGTATCAACTGCTCGACCGGGGAAACAACGGCATTGACGAACTTTATAAAGTTACGCAGGAACTCCTCCAACGAGCAAGGGAGACCGGCGACTTCTCGTCGATTCAAACGACGTTTTCGCCGTATGCTCCCAGGTACTATCTGGACATCGACCGCGACAAGGTGCAAAAGATGGGCGTGTCGCTCGACGAAGTTTTCAACGCTCTGCAAGGATATTACGGTTCGATTTACGTGAATGACTTCAATGCGTTCAACAACGTGTTTAGTGTGTTTGTGCAGGCTCACGGCGAGTATCGTGCTTCGCCGGAGGACGTTTTAAATATGCGGTTCAAAAACTCGGAAGGCAAAATGGTGCCGATTCGTAGCGTTGCGGAAATTCGGGAAGTCGTGGGACCGCAGAGGATTCCGCGATTCCAACTTTACACGACGGCATACATTCAGGGACAACTCACGCCCGGCGCAAGTACCGGTCAAGGGATGCAAATGCTCGAAGACTTGTCAAAGGATTTTCCGCAAGGATTCGGTTTCAGTTGGACGGGCATGTCTTATCAGGAAGCGGCGGTGGGAAGCATCATCGTGATTGTGTTTGCACTGTGTATTGCGTTTGCGTTTTTGGTGCTTGCGGCTCAGTATGAGAGTTGGACATCGCCGTTGATCATTTTGATGGCGGTTCCGTTGGCGATTGGCGGAGCGTTATTGTTCGTTGCGTTGCGGGGAATTGATGTGAACATCTATACGCAGGTCGGATTTATTTTGATGGTGGGACTTTCCGCCAAGAATGCGATTCTGATTACGGAGTTCGCCACGGAACGCCGTCGGCATGGAATGTCGCCTGGCGATGCGGCATACGAGGCAGGTCGATTACGATTACGTCCGATTATGATGACATCGTTCGCATTTATTCTCGGAATGATACCGTTGGTAACGGCTTCGGGAGCGGGTGCGGTCAGTCGGCATGCCATTGGAACGCCGGTATTTGGCGGTGTGCTCACGGAAACGATGATTGGAGTGTACACCACGCCGGTATTGTTTGTACTGTTGACGGTATGGTCTGAAGCGTTCGGCAGAGCAATCCGAAAGAGGATGGGCCGTGATTCTGAAAAGTAGATTGGTGCCGTTACATTTCAGCAGTATCCCGGTTGAAAATCGCGATGACGGCCGGCGGATAAAAACGAATCCGTTTCGCCTCAGGCATGCGAGGCAATAGTGTTAAATCAAAACGCTCGTCCGCCTCTATCACGAAAATCGACTCGGCCGGGGCAACTTCATAGAGATGATGCAACATCGCTAACATCTCTTCCCGTCGGGAAAAATAAAACTCATAGGGCGGAGAGCAAAAGATGAGCCATGGCAACGCTGTTGCCGGGTGTTCGGCATCGTTTTTAACCCAAAAAAAAGCGTCTGTCTTACACAAATTGCAAATCGGAAGCAAATCCAAGGCTTCGAGATTTTTCTTTAACAGCGATGCCGTCGGCAGATGAAGTTCAATAATCGTTGCCGACGTTGCTCCGCGGCTGATAGATTCTATCGCCATCGCGCCGGTTCCGCCAAAGAGGTCAATTGTGTGCATTCCTTTAACGGCAGGTCCAATGAGATTAAATACGGCCTCACGCACACGGTCTTTCATTGGCCGTACACGGTTATCGCCGGTGTATTGCAATTTGCTCCCCCGAAATTTCCCGCCAATGATGCGTAATCCCAGCGGTTCCTTTTCGGCGGGCTCGCTACCGACATTGCGTTGAACAGGCCGATTCGGCATTCCCTGACGATGCGTATTTGGTTTGGACTTGTCTGGTTTTGCAATGTCAAAAACGGTCGTTTCGGTATCTTTTGTTTGCTTTTTCTCGGTTCGCCTCATTTGCGTGCCATTGTACTAATAGGGAAAATTATTGCAAGGACTTAGAAGCGGCCTATTCATCTTGAAATG
>WRKP01000075.1 GCA_009778035.1 Planctomycetaceae bacterium | reverse complement strand
GCGATTATCGTTGTGGAAAATACGCAGCGGATCATCGACGAAGAGGGACTCAACGCTTACGATGCCGCCCGAAAAGCGATGACCGAAGTTACCGGTCCGATCCTTGCGACATCTCTCGTGTTGATGTCGATATTCATCCCGACTTCAATGGTGCCGGGCATTACCGGCGAAATTTATCGGCAATTCGCTTTGACGATTGCCGGTGCCGTTTGCATATCGGCAATTTGTGCTTTGACCTTTGCACCGGCACTGGCGGCGATTTTGCTCCGAAAGAGCAAAGAAGAAAGGCAGAAAAACTTTTTTTTCCGAGGTTTCAATTATTGCTTCAACGGATATAAAAGTTTTTATCTTCGTGTGCTCAAAGGAGTCATTGCGGCACGTTGGCTTGTGTTGTGTTTATGGTTTGGAATTTTGGCGGCGATTTACGGGGCGTTCACGGTGTTGCCGACCGGTTTTATTCCCAACGAAGACCAAGGGGTGTTTTTCATCGAAGTCAAGTTGCCCGAAGGCGCATCGGCAGAACGCACCAAAGCGGTTTCCCAACAAGTGCAAGCGATGTTCGACGAAGACATGACGGGCATCCAGAACGTGATGATCGTCGATGGTTATTCGATGCTCGACGGAGCGGCAACGACCAATGCGGCATTCGGAATACTCACCCTTCTGCCCTGGGAAGAGCGGTATCCGACGAAGTTCGAAATGCTCCAGTTAATGGTGGGACTCAAACCGAAAGAAGGGCGGCCGCAGGGAGGCGAAATGACACTTCGACCGCTGTTGACAAAGTGGACACAGCGTTTGAGTACCATTCCCGAAGCGGTCATTATGCTCTATCCGCCGCCGCCGGTCGCGGGACTCGGTTCGTCGGGCGGATTAGAATATCAACTGCTTGACCGGGGAAACAACGGCATTGATGAACTCTACAAAGTAACGCAGGAACTCCTTCAACGTGCAAGGGAGACCGGCGACTTTACGTCGATTCAAACGACCTTTTCGCCGCATGCTCCCCGGTACTATTTGGACATCGACCGCGACAAGGCACAAAAGATGGGCGTGTCGCTCGACGAAGTTTTCAATGCTCTTCAAGGCTATTACGGTTCGATTTATGTGAATGACTTCAATGCGTTCAACAACGTGTTTAGTGTATTCGTGCAGGCTCACGGCGAGTATCGGACTTCGCCGGAGGACGTTTTGAATATGCGGTTCAAGAATTCGGAAGGCAAGATGGTGCCTATTCGCAGTGTGGCAGAGATTCGGGAAGTCGTGGGACCGCAACGGATTCCGCGATTCCAACTTTACACGACGGCATACATTCAGGGACAACTCACGCCCAGTGCGAGTACCGGTCAAGGGATGCAAACGCTTGAAGACTTGTCGCAAGATTTTCCGCAGGGATTCGGTTTCAGTTGGACGGGCATGTCTTATCAGGAAGCGGCGGTGGGAAGTATCATCGTGATTGTGTTTGCGTTGTGTATTGCGTTTGCGTTTTTGGTACTTGCGGCTCAGTATGAGAGTTGGACATCGCCGTTGATTATTTTGATGGCGGTTCCGTTGGCGATTGGCGGAGCATTATTGTTCGTTGCGTTGCGGGGAATTGATGTCAATATCTACACGCAGGTCGGATTTATTTTGATGGTCGGTTTGTCGGCGAAGAATGCAATATTGATAACGGAGTTTGCGACGGAGCGTCGTCGTCATGGGATGTCGCCTGTTGAGGCGGCGTATGAGGCGGGTCGATTGCGTTTGCGTCCGATTATGATGACTTCGTTTGCGTTTATTCTCGGCATGATCCCATTGGTAACGGCATCGGGGGCGGGAGCGGTGAGTCGTCATGCGATTGGCACGCCGGTCTTCGGCGGAGTGCTGACGGAGACGATGATTGGAGTCTATACCACGCCGGTGTTGTTTGTGTTACTCACGCTTTGGTCGGAGGCGTTTGGCAGGGCGATTAAAAAGCGGATGAGTTAGCCGCCTCGCCTGCGGGGCGAATCCGAACACGCCGCACAAGTGCGGCGGTTAAAAGATTTCGTCATTGCGCTGCGCTCCATTCCGGCTTTTGTTGTTTCTTTCGGAATTAGTTGAGCCGTTCGATTTCCGATACAGAAAGTCCCGTTGCTTCTGCGATTGTTGCTATTGAAACGCCGAGGCGTTTGAAATTCCGGGCAGTTTCCTCACGCCCTTCCCTTTTCGCCTCGCCGATTCTCAACTGCTGGTCAATCTCAAACCGCTCCCTCGCTCTGATCTTTTCCCACATCACCGGATCGGCAGTGAACCGCTTGTACTCTTCATAAGCCTGTAACACTTCAGGCGTGTCATGTAACATTGTACTCATTTCACGTTCCTCCAATTTTTCACCGAGTGCCCAAAACTGCATCCAACGTTGCAATTCTTTGCATAAATCATCCAAACCCGACAAGTTGTTGCGTAACATATCGCCCAAACGCAAAACATGCATTTGAAAGTGATCCGAAAGCAAAACACCATGATTTTCCTTCGCTCGAATCTCGAACACCGCATGTAATTGTGTCAGTTGCGGGAATACCGGGAATTCCGTAATCACAATGCTGTAGACGGGACGGAGTTCCTTGTAGTTTTTGCCACGCTGTAATCTCGCACTGTAAGTTTCCGCCCAGTAGTATAACATTCGATTGAAAAAGCCCGGATGCGGATCAGTCTGCACCTCAATATTGTATCTTTTTTTCGTTTCGTCTTCAACTAACACGTCGAGTCGAATTTGCTTGTCGACGGGATTTTCCTGAATGTTGAACGGATTCAACACCGTTGCTTTCACAATGGCAGGTTGACCGATGTTGGTCATCACACCATTAAGGAGCGAACGCAGAATCGGTTCGTTTTTCGGGGCAGACCATAGTGCCGCAATGAACAAATCGGTTGTCGGTTTGATAGTGATGTCGTCCGCTAGCATGGCATCATTGTACTTGAAAAACAATAGAGTTGTAATCTACCGCTTGCGGTTCTGACAACGGAGTTTGCGACGGAGCGTCGTCGTCATGGGATGTCTCCTGTTGATGCGGCGTATGAGGCGGGTCGATTGCGTTTGCGTCCGATTATGATGACTTCGTTTGCGTTTATTCTCGGCATGATACCATTGGTAACGGCATCTGGAGCGGGAGCGGTGAGTCGTCATGCGATTGGCACGCCGGTCTTCGGCGGAGTGCTGACGGAGACGATGATTGGAGTCTATACCACGCCAGTGTTGTTTGTGTTACTCACGCTTTAGTCGGAGGCGTTTGGCAGGGCGATTAAAAAGCGGATGAGTTAGCAGTCCGCCTGCGGAGCGATTTAGCCGGTACTCCGGCGCAAAAACAAAAAAGCCCGGTGCTGCAGCGCCGGGCTCTGTGAACCAACGTCAACCGCTCCGCAGGCGGAGCGGCTAACCACGAAAACGTTACTACTACCATACCATCACCTCCTCTCCCAGCGGAGCGGCATTGTCGAAAATGATAATCGGGTCGTCCACATAGCCCTCGTCCACATAGTCCTCGTCAATGGTACCCGCATCCGCCGCTTCATCGACATAGATAATCTCGCCGATGTTTTCCCCACTAGAAGTGATGGTTCCGCCGCTGTAATACAAGGTCTCAATGTATCCGATATTGTCAAGCGTACCGCCCGACATCGTGAATGTGCCAACTTGCCCTCGATTAAGGAAGGTACCGCCCGACATGACAGTCTCGTCAATGCGATATCCGTTCGTGACACTCCCTTCGTCTGATACCGTGAGCATGTCAACCTGGTGGCAGTTATTAAGTATGCCGCCCGACATTGCGATATTGCCAATGATCCCATGGTTGGTGATGGTGCCGTACGACACCTCACACTCGTCAATGGTACAATAGTTATCAATGCTCCCGGAGCCCATTTTCGCCTTGTAG
>WRKP01000074.1 GCA_009778035.1 Planctomycetaceae bacterium | reverse complement strand
TACGCAGCCGAATTGGCACGGGAGCGATTCGTCCCGCTCAAAAGGAACCCATCTGTGGATTTCTTTGGATTGTTGAATCAGCAGGAGTCCGAATCCGTTGATTGCTAGGCAAAGGCAAGGGCAATTTTGGTTACAATGCGTTGACCGATGTGTGCAATCGTTCAAACATGTTCATTCATTCCGAACAGTCAAAAATGTCAATCGACAATGTTATCCTTTGCTACTTTGCGCTTTTTATACTTCACCCGCAGTTTCTTGATCCATATCATAACTCCCGTTACCGGAAGACTCGTCGCAAAAAGGCAGACAATACCAAAGAAAATCTTCGACGACATGCCCGTAATGTCTCCCAAGTGCAGCCCACGAATCGAAGCCGCTATTTGAGCACCCAACGGCATATCAACAAAACGCTCCACCTCAACCATCTTGCCGAAATGTTCCACCGGAACGACCGTTCCACGATAGCGATCCCATTGCGTTCTGTCCGGCATCGCCAATGAGAAAAAACCGGTACGTCCCTTGCGAATCACCAGTGCCGTCTCATTGTCTTGCGGAATCGTAATGGTCATCGCGCCAGGACCGGGTGTCAGCCGGTTCTGCAATGCAATCATTTCGTTCACCGAAAGCAGCGGCTGCGAAGCGTCAACCGCCTCGATTTTCTCCGCTTGGAATCTTCGTTGTTTGAATATCTCATCGCCGAGCAGATAACTCGCCGCATCCCGATACCAAGCGAAAGACCAACACAAGCCCGTCAAACCGAGAATCAAAGAAGGAATCAAAATGTAAAAACCAACCGTCTTGTGCAAATCATAAATGAATGGGAACATGCCGTTTCGGAAACGCATACGCAAACCCGACTTCCAAGCATTCCAACTTTTCAGCAAACGCCATGATCTCGGAACCCACAACACCAAGCCTAGAAGGCACACGAGGCAAAAAATGATCGTTGCGATTCCGACGACCGGTCGCCCAATTTCTATGGGCAGCCAAAGAAAACGGTGTAACTGTATCATCGACGTTAGAAGGGGATCGATGACATTAGCCCCTTCACCGACGATCTCGCCGGTATAAGGATTGACGAAGACTCGGTTGGGATTGTATCTTGGATTTCCGCCGCCGGGTCTGGCTTGCCGTGTATCCGCTCGACCCGTCGCTGTCGTTTCTCCTTGCAGACGTTGCGTTCCTTCCGCTCTTGGCGGTCGTTCACTGTTTGGTGTCGGCGCAACCAGAGTCATCATTACGGTGCGATTCGCTTGTTCAGGAATCGAGATAAAGTCAACGTTCATTCCCGGTTTTTCGGCTTCGACTTTGGCGATCAATTCGTCGGCAGAAAGAAAACTTTGGCTCGCTGGCGGACGGACAAAATATCGTGTCGGTTCCGCAATGTGCCGGTATTCGTCTTGAAACGTGAGGATCGTTCCACTCAAGCAAACGATAAACAGGATGATTCCACTGACAATACTGGGCCAAAGGTGTATTTCGTAGGAAAAACGACGGATGTATTGGAAAATCATGAGCCTATGGGAGTTAAAAGTTGATATGACTTTGGATGGGGCATCTTTCACCCACATTACCAAACACCGATGGAATGGTAGAAGTTCCGAAAATAATGGGTCGCAATCTTTAGATTGCGCAATGTTAACGATTGCTTTACAGCGAAGCTGATTCTCCGCCCGCGCAAGTACTTATTGCTCGCCATGCTTCGAGGGAAATGTTGTCCGAAATGAACCGGACGTGTCCATCGCCGAAGCAGGCACCCACGCCGCCTGGGTGATTGCTGCTGGTAAAATTGTAGTTGGAGTTGACCGATTCACCGCCAGCAATCCTTCGTATCCAGTTTCCAGGTATGCCGGCGTTGGGCGTGTAATAAGTCGAAAAGCCGGTGGCTGTTCCGCGTGATGAAAGCCAAGGGAATCCTCGGTTTCCGCCGCCTGGCCCGGGGGTAAGCCCCTGAGCGATGGCGAGTAGGTCGAGGTTTTCGTACTGTTCCGCCGGGAGTTCGTCGCCGGGCTGGAATGACATAAACACCCGCCGCCATACTTTTCGGTCCGTCGTTGCTGCTCGACTCGATTGTGCAAGAAGCGTTTCACTGATGGCCAGCGTGTTACTGGTTCCGTCGGCCATCTGGGATGTACCGCCTGTTCGGCGACTGAATAAACCGTCGGAGGGGGGCACATTCGCTATGCTCCAAAATGAGCCGATGCCGGTTCCATTGCACCAGACGTAATTCGTTCCGCCCATCCTCTCCTGGATGGCTCCCGAATCGCCTGCCGCGGTGCCTTGAACTTTGCTCTCCGACTCGCTGGGGCAGATAAGTATCGGTGCCGTATAGTCGAGCAGAGCGATGCCATTGCTCGGATTCAAGAGCGGAGCCCTGATGCCGGTTCTTGTTCGGTAAAGCGGTCCTTGCAGGGCCTCGTGATGCGACATAATGAATGTCCCCTGTTCGATGTAAGGGAAGAGCCGGGCGTGAATCGACAAGTCGGTGTTTGGCGGATAGCCCGCGGCGATGTCATATTCCACGCCATCGGTAGCCCAAACAGGATTGGCGACATTGCCCGACATGCCGTTCATTCCAGCCCATCGGGCTTCCATTCGGGGCAGAACGTTATGGGTATCGTGATAATTGTGCAGTGCGATACCCCATTGTTTGAAGTTATTAGAGCATTGCATCCGCCGAGCGGCTTCGCGGGCGGACTGAACGGCGGGGAGGAGCAGAGCAACCAGCATGCCGATGATCGTAATGACGACGAGAAGTTCGACGAGCGTGAACGCTCGATGGTTGGATTGTATGTTAGTCATGATAATGTTATGGGTTAAATTTGAACGCATTAGCCGTCCCGCCTGCGGGGCGCACGTTACGCCCGCCGTGCGCCGCACAGGTGCGGCGGCTAATGCTGAACGGTAAAAGAGCGCAAGGAAAGTAGAATTAGAATCTGTGCATCGGCATCAGACGACCGGCGGAGCGCGGCACGGCGGAAGAATGGTTACATACGCAACCGGCGGATTCGAGACGGTAAAATATGTTTTGACAACAACATCTGTCTGTAGCAACACCGGCTTGTAATCCACGAAGAATGGAACTGCCGCCCGGAGAAACTCGCAAAGGGGACAATCATTTTCAGAATTCGGCACAGGGACGTGCCCAGTATCGGACTGTTCGCTATAACTGATGGCACTGTGTTCGAACAGATGCCAATGCAATGCAGGTGCTGCAACGAGAGCGCACAAGTAGAACCCGAGAACGGTACAGGATATGAACCTGCTCCATTTTGGTTTCCGATTGTTGGTGCGAAACTGTGCGAGCATACATCGTCATTCTATCAGAACGGGCGAAAATGTCAATGCGGTAGTGAATCTTCAAGCAGATTCGCAATTTAACGCTTGCTCTTTGCGCCGGAGGAGCGGCTAAATCGCAATCTTCCGCTTGCGGCTCTGTGAACCTTGATCACTTCACCGCTTCGGCAAATTCGTCGAGCGATTGACAGGTAGCGGCTTGGGCTATCCACAAATCTAGAGCCGACGGGTCGGAGACCGAGCGTACCGCCTTTTTCGACCCTTTGCGGGACTCGCTTCAACCTTGCTCGCAGACAAGTCAAAACCGCCTCGGTCTTACCTCAGGGCTTCGCCTTCGGCAATATCAGGCGCGAATTTTTCCCTAAAAAAAGCGTCCAATCTCTCCGATAGAATAAAACCTTTTTTCTTTCGCATTTCTAATTCCTCCATTGTTTCTATATTTGCCTCGGCAATGACATAAACATACGCATCCATCGGCAACTCCGACTCTCTCACCATCGACAACCGCTCTAAATTAGCAATTACCAAGTCATTCCGCAATCTGGGTATCCAGTTGTCTCCAGTTAAAATGGTGGATTTTCATCGATTTTTCCGCCGATCATTTGGGCGTATGTTACCGGATCGACCTGAACGGCTTGCTGGAGCAAACGATAAAATAGTTTACC
>WRKP01000073.1 GCA_009778035.1 Planctomycetaceae bacterium | reverse complement strand
TGATAAAAAGGGGTCTTTCCAACCCAATAGGAGACCAGATTATGAGAAATTATCGCCACAAAATGTTAAAATGGGGGGGGGGGGCAGCCTAGGAAGCCTCAAAACGCCCGCTCGCAATCGCGCTTTCACCCTCGTCGAACTCCTCGTCGTCATTGCCATCATCGGCATGCTCGTCGCACTTCTCCTGCCTGCCGTGCAGGCCGCTCGCGAAGCCGCCCGACGGATGCAATGCACCAATCACGTCAAACAATGGACCCTCGCTTTGCACGGCTTTCACGATATTCACAATCGTATTCCCAATAACGGAAATGACCCATTTTGGTTCAATAGGGGACGAATGATGGAAGTTGATGGCTGGCTACAGCCCGTACGCGCTGTCGCCGTCGATGCGTATGCCTGGCGCACGCTGTTGCTCTCGCACGTTGAGCAAAATGCGATGATGGCTGAACTCGAATATGGAATTCAATGGGCCATATCGAATGCCTATGGGGAAGACTCTAATGAAGAACCGTACTACGGCATCGCTCGGCCATGGTGCTGGGATTATCACAATGCCGACCCAAGAGTACACGGAAAAGGAATGTCCCCCTTCGGCGAATGGTTTCCCATTCTGGGATGCCCCTCTGATGGAACCGCTAACGGCGAATTTGGCGGCGGTCTTCGTACTCGCGGCAGCAATTATATGGCCTGCACCGGCGACTACATGATTGGCGAAGGGTGGGGCGAAAACCGAAATACAAGGGGAATATTCCGGGCCCATCACGGAGGAAACCCTATGGTTCTGCCCAATAATGCTTGGGGAACTATCTCCTTTGTACGCATTCGAGACGGATTGAGCAACACGATGGCAATTTCTGAGACGGCCATTGCTTCTGAACCGGCAATCCAAGACTGGCAAGTCCGAAGCGGCGTGGCGGACTTTATGACGGCTATTCACGGAGGGCCTGTTTCGACTTGTATGGCCGCTCGCGGACCGCAAGGACAGTTTGACCGAAATTCCGTACAGGCTCCTTGGGGTGAAGGCAAAGGACAACGATGGGGTGATGCGAGAAATCCGTTCTCTATGTTCCACGCGGCCGTTCCGCCGAATGGTCCATCCTGTAAGAGCGATACTTCGGGCGGCGGTGCCAAAGCGATTACTGCCAGCAGTGCTCATCCCGGCGGTGTCAGTGTCGGACTGGCGGACGGCTCGGTGAGATTCGTTACGGATTCCGTTGACCACGGAGATATTTCTAACATATTGGGCTTCCGATATGACAACGATCTTCCTGAAGGACACCAGCACCGAGGTCCCTCCACGCATGGTGTGTGGGGAGCGCTGGCAACGCCTGCCCACGGCGAAACGGCTTCGCTGTGATTTGGAGGAGTCAGGAGATAAGGAGTCAGAATGTTCTGCTCCTGACTCCTGTTCCTAATCCGGCCTCCCGTCATCCCGGCGCAAGCCGGGAACCAAAGGAACCGGCATCACACGCAATGTCTGGGTTCCGGCTTTCGCCGGAATGACGAAAACTATGCTGAAATGACGAAAGCGCGTCCCAAGCAAAAATGGGCACGCTCTCCCACCCAACCCCTAACTCCTACATCTTATGAAACATCAAATTTTACCTTTACTTCTCGTACTATTTATTGCCGTTGGTTGTAACGACGGCAGGCTTGCCACGGTGGCAGTAACCGGAACGGTTACGTTCAATGGCCAACCGCTGGCGGGAGCAACGGTCAACTTTGCTCCGACACAACAAGACCAAGGACATATGGCTTATGCCATTACAGACGAAAATGGCCATTATCGGCTGCAAACAGCAATGGGGAATCCCGGTGCTGGAACTACTCCGGGGGAATATAATGTTACGTTTCGCAAAATGTCGGGCGTAGAGCAAGGCGAATATGTTCCATCTGCGGAGTCGGTATCGCATGTTGGCCCGGTTGTTCGTCCTCGAAGTTTGATTCCAGAGCGTTACGGCACAGCATCAGGTTCGGGCATCACGGCAACGGTTGTACCTCGCGGCAGTAATGTGTTTGACTTCGACTTGACGGAGTAGCAAGAGCGAGAGCAAAATCGCACGAGCACAAACGCACAAGAGCCGGGGGCGTTAGCCCCCGGGTTATGCGACGTGGTTCACCCGGGGGCTTACGCCCCCGGCTCGTGTGCACACATTCCCGGCTCGGTGAGTTCCCGAAAAAGCCGAAATTGCTCCTCCGCCTCCTCCACGCGGCCCTGACGCTGAAGAAGCACGCCAAAATGATAACGCACCTCGGCATAGTCAGGATGCAATTTTAAGGCTCCACGAAATGCCGAGGCCGCTAAATCATCACGGCCAAGTTCCAATAACACACATCCCAAATTCGCACGAGCCTCAACAAAATACTCATCCAATTCGATGGCCGAAAAATACCGTTCACACGCCGCCGACAATTCGCCCTGCCGATACAAAACCTCCGCTAACTGAAAATTGACCAACGGATTGGCACCGCCCGACGATAATGCCGCCCGATATAAATCCGCCGCTCCCTGCAAGTTCCCCAACATCTCCAATTCGCACGCCGCCTCGCAAAGCGTTGCAGGATCTGTTCGCATATCCGGCTCAAAAATCGAATCCAATACCGCCAACGGGTCCATGGCACTCGGCATTGGCTCACATTCCATCTCGTCCGTAAACGCAAGACGTTTTTGCCCATTTTGGTCCACGTTGCCGTCTGCGGAGAGGAAAACAATATCTTTGCCTTCGAGCCGAACGGAGGAAAACCGCTCCGGCTTGCGTTGTTGCATTTTCCGCAATCGGTCGATTATTGCCGGAAGAGAAAGCCCTGCGTCGAGCATATTATTCGCCAGTTTCAACGGCAGGATGGATTCCTTGTCGAAATAGCAGAGCCGAAAAACCTGACGCACCGGATTGAGCAATCCTTCCCGTTGCAGTCGCCGGATGACGGGCAGGGACAATCCCGTCAATTTGGCGAGCATTGAGGGCGTGTAAAGCGTTTGGGACTGTTCGGCAATGTGGTTGCCGTCGTTTTGGTTGCAAAACATTGCCCAAAATTGCGTTTCGGAGATGATGGTCAGCAGGCCTTTTTCGAAGGCATCCCGTGTACTGGCATCGAGTTGGTCGTTCCAGAGGTTCCAATCTTGTTTAAGCAGAGTTTCTTCGCCGACGACGATGAAGTTGACATCGGCATCGAGTCGGCCAGCGACGCATAGACCGGCGTGTCGGACGATTTCGGTTGCATTTTTGCGGTTGGCTCCTGCGAGTTTTCCGAGGAAATAGACTTTTTGCATGGTGCAATTTTTGAGTTTTGGCAATTATACCATCCGTTGCCGGAGCCGCAAACGTTAGGCCGCGGAATCGCACGTTTGACGCCATTTTTGGTATAATTCGAGCGTTCAGCGATGCCTTTAGACTCGGACAATGGAACGCACCAACTTCGGCACACTCCCTGTCGCAGACCGTTCGGCATTGCCACCGTTTGGTCTGCCGCCGCGAACGGTTTCCGACAAAGTGCAACGTTCGCTTTGTTATCCGGTAATACTGCTGGTAGTGAACGGTATTTTTCTTGTGCTCACCACGGCAATCGTCGCAATTTTTTGGATAAGTGACGACTCCGAAATTCGCTATAGTAGCCTGCCCTTTCGTTGGGTGCCGACAGGCGAGGGCCGAATTGTCGCGATCGTCGATTCCAGTACGGAACTGGCTCCGAGCGGCAAGCCCGCTCCGCCGGGACTCGACATCATCACCCTGGAACAAACCCTACCGGATGGACGGACGATTCGCAGCCGCCATCCCGACCGACCGAATGCAGGCCGCTTTCACGTCGGTCAAATTGTGCCACTGCTCCATTATGTCAGCGACCCGAATTGCCTGGCAATCGACGATCCGCGTGGCTGGTTTGATGTTTATATGCCATTCGGAATGGGCACATTTTTCCTAACGATCGTCGTTGCTTTCCACGTATCGCCGTTTTTTATCGCCTTGCGACAGCGTGATGTTCAGTTGCTGGAATCAGCACCGATCAAACGTTTTCAAGTTGAACGCCCGAAGAATAATAAGAAGGCCCTTTTTCTTTTGCCGTTGGATGACGCATTACCGTCGATTGGGCGGAACCTTGCGGTGCAATCGGGCAGTGGATTGCGTCATGGCCAAACTGTCCATGTTTTTTACAACGAGGCCTGTCCGCGTGAATCTTTTATTGTAGAAGCGAGTTGGTCTCCACTCATTTTCGATTCAGCAACGGGCCACATCGACTGCCGTTCTGACTGGCCGTTTAGGCTTGGCCTGGCCATGCACGTTCTTTTCTTTTTGATATTATCGGCAGCGTTGTTGAGGGTCCTGCTCATTTATTGACGAAACGTGATGGACTGCCTCTGCGTTGCGTTCCATTTCGGGAGCCGTTCGATTTTTCTAACCGTCAGGGGTATCGCTTTCGCATGAAAATCAAGTATAATCACACCGTATTCGTCTCCCGGAACGCACTTTTTCGCTCAAACGCCTATTTCCAAAAAAACGCGGCAATGTTGAAATTGACAACTTGCAGTTTTTTCAAGCCTTGCACTCC
This sequence comes from Planctomycetaceae bacterium, assembly GCA_009778035.1. Taxonomy (GTDB): domain Bacteria; phylum Planctomycetota; class Planctomycetia; order Pirellulales; family Thermoguttaceae; genus WRKP01. The sequence goes on along the minus strand of WRKP01000073.1, from coordinate 262 downwards.
ATCGGCAAAAACGAATGTGCCTGGCGAGCCTCGGCAACTGGAATAGCATCTTGTATGACAACCATTTGTCATTTAGTACAAAGTTGGCCACCTCGCATAAAGCGAGTTTTTCCTTTCCCTTTTTGAAGAGGAAGAAAAAACGGTGTAAGAGATCGTTCGCATCTAGGATACAAATCCGGTCAGTAGCCGGATCCTTACACCATCCTTCATTCCAAGTCCGAACAGTCGCCAGGTCAAAAAGTCCGGATAAGCAAGAAAGGAA
>WRKP01000072.1 GCA_009778035.1 Planctomycetaceae bacterium | reverse complement strand
CCGTGACTCCCGTATGCCGAAGTTGATATGGCGTCCAATGCGGTATCTGCTGCTCGTCCGGCAACGAACGATTCACTTTGATGATTCTTCGCTTGATATACCGGGCATACGACTGTGAGTCGTAATCTTCTCGTTCCTCTCGCTTGTGATCTGTGGACTGATGCTTTGTTTCTATCGCCATTTTCTCCGACATCGATGGCCAACGAATCGATGGTGATTCTGCCGATGATAGGCGTTGGTTGTCCTGGGCAGGTATTGCTGATAGCCCATTCAGCGACGCACTGGGCATAATTTTGTTTGGCTTCGGGCGAGCCGAATTTGCCGAGATAGATTCGCTTTCCGTTGATACGGACGAAGGCAGTGCCACCGTTGTTGCCCATTTTGGGCGGCGAGGATTGACTTTTTTTCATAATTCCGTCGAAGTTAGGGGTGAAAAGTGTCCAGTTCTGGACACCAACATATCTAATATGGCGAATTATTTGCAGAAAATGAAGGAGTAAACTCTTGTGATATCTGATTTTGCGACTTTTTGCTGTAAAGCGTCGAAATTCTGTCATTCCGGCGTTAACCGGAATGCAGAGGGGCGGCGCGGCTAACGTGTGCCGGCCGACCAATGCTCAATCGCATACAAAATCACATTGGCCGCGAGTTGCAATGCCGATTGCTGCGTATAACCACGACACTCCAACGAACTCGTCCGCTCCAAGGCACAACTTACATCATACGGCGAAAAAACTACCAACCAACGACCGCCCTCCGATTGCCGGATACCATACAACTCCGGCTGAATCTGACGCGTTCGGGCTATCGTCTGCTGCCCCGGCGTCCGCTCAATCTGCCGAACTTCCAACGACTCTATCTGAAAACCGCCATTATTCTCCGAAAATATCGGATCACTTATCGGGATCCGCTCCCAGTCCGCTCCAGGAAACACCCTCCGCATCTCCGTCTGAAACGACGAGGCAAATGTCTCCGCCGAACATATCGCATTCGCAAACAAAAAACCGCCCCGTTCCAAATGCGCACGCAACCGCTGATGCTGCCCCTCCTGCAACTGAAATGTTCCCCGACCATGCGTAAATAAAAGCGGATAATTCGCAACCCAAGCATCCGCCAACGTTACCGAACTCGCCTGCTGCTCGATCCGTATGCCGCATTCCGACTCCAAAAAATAAAGCAAATTCTGCGGAGCATTCGGCGCGGGATTCGTCTCTCCATAATCAAGATACGGCAAGAAAATTCGGCCCCGACGGTCATTATCAACCTGCGTTCGGATGATCTGTTCCGGGATTTCGTCCTTGCCCCGCAATTCCCTGCTCGTCGCATACGCCAAAATGTTCAGGCCGATGCCCAATCCGTTGTCAATCTGCTGCTGCACGACATCCGAATAATGGATACCATCCCGATTGAAATGCCGATACACCTCCCATAAACACGAAAGCGACGGTTTGCCCTCGACCGGCGGAATATACACGACGCTGGTTCGGCAACCGTAATGAATTCCTTCAATCGGGCGAAGATGTTCGGGATCAATCGGGATTTCCGCCGACCAAATCGGATGCGAACGCTCCAAAAGCGTCAATTCATAGCCCGGCTCGGGAAATACCCTCTGCATTAAAGCCCGAAACGCATTATCAAACGCTTGCCCGCCCGGCTGCGCTTCCGCCATAATAAATCCGCCTTGGTCAAGATATTCCCGTAACTTTCGGGCTAGTGCAGGAACCTCATTGGGCGGGACCGACCAATCCCGGGCCGAAAGCGAAATGACGGGCGACTGCAAAAGATGATCCGTCGTCGCTTGCCGAATGTCTACGATCTGCCAAGTCATCTCGGAAGGCCAAAGCGGTCGAGATTCGGCAAAAAGCGTTAGATTGTTGACATCGTTCGGATGCACATTCCAGGCATCGTCGCTGCCGAATTGAATTTTTGACAGCAACACCGGTCGGCGGCCTTTGGAAAGAAATAGCAACGCGAACGCCGTATCGGAAATTACGTAGGAACCGGGACTCCAAAACCCGCCGCCGTGTTGGTCTTGCTTTGCCAAAATCTCTTCCGTGCCCGCCCGATACCAGTCATGTCGGCCTATAAACCGCTGATTCGTCATTCGGCCTGTCCGTTCGAGGGCATAGAGATAATAAAGATGCCAAGATCCGCTGTTGGGATTGTTCCTCACGCTAAAATGGTCTGCAAGCCAACCGATACCGCTTTCGATTTGTCGGGAAGATTCGCTCTCCGACCGTTGGAAACAAAGTATTCTATCGCCTTGAACAGTTGCACCGGCTCGTTCCAAGACGCCAGCCGAGATGATTAAACTGGCAATACCGGCACAGGTCATACTGCCGATCGAGCCGGGACCGCTCCCGCTTGGTTGTGGAGAGTATCCCCAACCGCCGTTTTGGTTTTGCGTTTGCGACCAGTACCGCAAAGCGGCTCGCCAGGTTGCATCATCAACCCGGACGCCGACGCGTTCGGCTTCGTAGAGTGCGAGGATTGAAAATTGCGAGTTAGACAAATCGCTGCCGCCGCTGGAATTATAAGACCAACCGCCGCTGTTCGCTCCTGCACGGCTTTGATTTCGTACGAGCAGGGCGACATTTTGGCGGATTCGGGGCAGATCGGCAACGGGATCGACGAGGCAGAACGCCATTGTTTGCAGGGAGAGGGAATAGTTGTTCCCGGCTTCTTCGCCGGCAAAAGCACGCAGAAACCGCATGGCTCGTTGGATGCTGGGATCGTTGGCAGGCACACCGCAACTTCTCATCGCGATGACGGCAATGGCGGTGGAGCCGGTCATATCGTTGCTGCCTTCCATTTTCCAACGACCGTCGGCATCTTGTTGTGTTTTGAGGTAGTTGATACCGCGTTCGATGGCTTGTCTGACGGCTCGGGGATCAATATCTTGTGCCTGTACGAGCGATCCGGCAAGGAAAACGGCGAGGCAAAATAGGCAACGGGTCTTCGGCATGAGACATGTACTACATAGGGCTTGCATTCGACTTGCTCGGAAACACTCAAAATCGTCATTCCGGCCCTTCCGTCATCCCGGCGAAAGCCGGGACCCAGAGGAACCGGCATCACTCGCAATGTCTGGCTTCCGGCATTCGCCGGAAGGGCGGTTTCCGAACAAGTCTATTATACAAAATGTTGCGGCTCCGTGCGACACGTCGCGGTCAACATTGCCGCAAACAGTTTATCATCGGCACCAGGACGGATACGGCGAAAAAGGCACCGGAGGCACAAAAGCCCGACGATGCAACAACACTCGCCGATGCAACACCGGAGGCCGACAGGGTACATAACACGGCTGAACCGGTACATAACAAGGACTCACGGGTCTGTAAACCGGATGAACCGGCAGACAACAGAGCCGACGCTCAACCGGTGCGTGAATTGCCGGAACGCAAGGACATTCAGAACGCACCGGAACTGGCCTGGTAATCGGGGTATGTGGCGTTGGCGTTGGCTGTATGTTGACTCCGACATCTCGGCCAAATTCGTACTCAAGCGATTGAATATCAACACGCCCTTGTGCAAAAACAGCCGAAGCAAACATTGCCGTCAGCAACAAACATAGGGAAGTTCTTAGCATATTTTGGATCTCCTTCAAAAAATGTGAAATGTGTGCCGTCAAAGGTCGGGACGGTCGAGCATAAACGTTTATCTAGAGCGAGTTTCAAATTACTCTGGACGCGTTTTCGTCATTCCGGCGAAAGCCGGAACCCAGAGGAACTGGCATCGCACGCAATGTCTGGATCCCGACCTGCGCCGGGATGACAATGTGTGCACCGGAATGACGATTTTGTCCAAAGCAAAATGAATACGCTCTAACGTTTATCTCCCGTCCCGCCTTTGCGACAGTCAAAATTACTGCCGGGGATGGCGGCGGAATTGGAACGGATTAACGGTGTTGACCCGCTGTTCTCTCTGCACACTACCGGCTCTCTGTTGATGACTCGGGCTCAAACGACCACCCTGGTCGGTGGTGTCGACCTGTGTTGTTCGATCCAACGGATCAACAAATCCTGCTCCCGTGGCCGATTTCGGATCATAATGCGGGTTGCCTACGAGCGACGGGGCTCGTTCCCACAATTTAACCGGGACGCTTTCAATCGGCCTATCTTTTTCGGCTACAACGGCACCGGCCTCGTTACCGACAAACGTTACTTCCCCTTTCGCATTGAGGCGAACAACGGCTCCACGCCAAATTTCAACGAGGGGCACGTAAGGGAATAATCTTGTACGACCGTCACCATCAACTCTAGAACCATTAGGACTGAACTCATAACTGAGTGATTGAATATCGAGATGCGGTTCCGGCACCACTATAGGGTCCCCGGTTTGAGAAGTATGGCCGACCGGCAAATTGCCTGTTACAGATATGTACAGTTGGTACAGACCTGTGTCCGCAACGTTGTGGCGATACAGCCAAACGTAAAATTTAGGATTATGAAGAGTTTCTCCATCAGCACCAAGCCTAATATTCTCGTTTATGGTGAAGTGATCTGGATCTCTTTTTCTGGCTTCTGCAACGGCATCGGCGATTGACGGTTCCGCCATCGTAAATTTGCCAAGTTCAAGTTCACCATTTTCGAGTTGATACTGCATCTGGTTGATGATAGAGGTCGAAAACGCATCGACATCCAGCCAGCCTTGCCAGCGAATAAGCCGGTTGGCATCTTCTCTTAATGTGGCTCCCAGTTCCGGGCCAGTTCGAGGCTGCCAGTCGGCGAAATTGGGGCTAAAGCCGGCAACGGGGACGGCTACTTCTACATCACGATAGTTTCTATCGTGCATACGTTGGGGTTGAGGTGGTTGCGCGGCGGCGGAGCCGACGGCGAGTAAGGATGCACAAACGAGTGCAGTTGCAATCAAAATTGCTTTTTTCATAAAAATCTCTCCTATAGTAGGGATAATGGAATGCGTG
>WRKP01000071.1 GCA_009778035.1 Planctomycetaceae bacterium | reverse complement strand
GTTGGAGGCCCTCCCGGCTCCCGCCACGGGCTCTGCGACTGCGATACGGTCGCGTCGCCCGCAGAGCCCGGATTGTCCGTTAGGGACGCTCCCGGCTCACGCCACGGACTCTGCGACTGCGATACGGACGCATCGCCCCCAGAGCCCGGATTGTCCGTTGGGGACGGTCCTGGCTCCCGCCACGGGCCCTGCGATACGGGCATCACATTCCCCCGATGATCCATCCGAAACTGTTCCGGCATCGCACTGCCATATCGCATGCCCGGCTCCGCCATCCGCTGGGCCAACAGGTATCCGTTCAGTCGGTTTCGGGCGGTTGCCAGTTGCTGCGTCATTCGGTTTCGCAATTCCTCATTCGGTTCAGGATAGTGGATATTCCAATCTTCGTTAACGAGTTCGTAGCCGAACGCGTTCATCCAATTTCCGGCCGCTTGCTGGGCGGCTTGCAGGGCGGTATCGTACATTTCGATACCCGACGGTCGGACGAGCAGCAAGGGATACGGCTCGCTGCCCCGGGCAATTTGCTCCGTTTCGATGTAATACTGCCGAACAGTCCGCAGTACCGTATCGAACGGGTTGGCCGGATCGCCGAGGGCTTGAAAATCGCCGGGCAACAGTTCAATTCCTTCCGGTTGAATGATAATTTTATTGTCCCGACATTCGATATAGATTGGCCGGCGGAACGTGCCGTTGGTTGACCGGCGGGGAACGATTGCATACGATTTTTCCTGTTGGGCGACCTCTTTTCGCAGTTCGGCAAGTTCCAATTCGGCATCGGCCAGGCGTTTTTGCTGTTGGTCGAGCAGATTTTTGAGTTGTTCGACTTCCTCGGGCGTTGCCGATGTTTGCGAATCGAGTTGCTGGGCGAGTGCTTGCAATCGGAGGAGTTCCTCTTTAATTTTTTGCGTTTCTTTTTCGGCCAGGGCGAGTTTGGCGTGGAGATCGGCAAGTTGTTCTTCGGCTTTTTGCTGGGTAGCGGCGAAGTTTTCGGCATACCAATCGGATTCTTCAAGGCTGGCTTCGATTTTATATTGCAGTTCTTCGGCCTCTTCGAGGGTCATCGTACCGGCATTGGGATGCGTTGCGGATTCTTGGATGTTCCACGCGGCCAAAACGAGGAACATAATCATTGCACCCATCATGCAGAGCAAGACGGGCAGAAAGGGGAACAGCGAAATTTTCATTTTGCGGACGAACGGGAATCTGGGGGAATCATGCAGAATTGCTGCGTTTGTGTAAAGAGCAGGTTAGGTTCTGCAAACGCTTGCATACTCAACGCCAATCGGATACAATACGGCAATGCAGTTTTCCATCCGCTTGGCAATCGGCTCGACGCTCCTCCTGGCTCTGCTCCTCACGGCAGTAAACGGACGCTGTGCCGACCAACTCGATGTCGAGCAGCAAATTGCCGAACGAGCGAAACAATACCAACAATCCCTCCAGCAACGGGCCGCCGAAATCTCGCCGACGTTTCAGGCCCATATCGAAACAAAGGCCCAAAAAACCGTCGAAATCGGCCTGGAAAAATGGAACAACGGCGAAATTGGCATTCAAATCGCTCTGCCCCGATTGGCCGAACTCCAACAAATCGCCCAATTTCTCGCCCAGCACTTCCCATCGGGATTGCCCAGCGGTTCGTTTGAATGGACGGCAAGCATCGGCGGAGCGGTCTTGACCGTTTCGCCCGCTCCATCCGTTCTGAAATTGGCAACGGTTTTCCGGGCCAACGATGTTTCCGTTCGGCCTTTTCACCGGGAAACGAGCCTTTCTTATTTTATCCTCATCGTGTGTACGGTCGTCTTGCGGCAATGAGGATGAGGAGTGCGTCCGCATTTTACATGCAAACTTTACAGGCAAACTTCCGCTTATAAAAAGCCGTCATCCCGGCGCAGGCCGGGATCCAGACATTGCGTGCGATGCCGATTCCTCTGGGTTCCGGCTTTCGCCGGAATGACGGAAGCGATTTCCTGCCAATTTGAGATATGCGATAACCCCGAACTCCTCATGAAACCCAACGCTTTTACGCTCGTCGAACTCCTCGTTGTCATTGCCATTATCGGCATGCTCGTCGCATTGCTTTTGCCAGCCGTGCAGGCCGCTCGCGAAGCCGCCCGGCGAATGCAGTGTACCAATGCCTTCAAACAATGGGGGATCGCTCTGCATCTCTATCACGATACAAACGACGCTCTGCCCCGAATGGAATGCCGCTGGCAAAATATGAACGGTGCAGACGCTCCCGTCTGGCCGGGATTTCCCGCAACGGCCAATACCGACCTGTCGATTCATACCCGCCTGTTCCCCTACATTGAGCAGGGCGCGTTCATCATGACGCATTCTGACGCCTTGCAGGAACCGCTGTACTCGGATAGAACCGCCCTCAATATGAACCTCGATTCGCTCTTGGATTATACGGGTCCGATGCTCGTTTGTCCCAGCGAATCCGAACCGGCAATCCAAACCCGGGCGACATCAGGCCCAACCGGCAACGTCCGGCCCGTTGCGGCAACGAATTACGTCTTTTGCAACGGAACCGGCACGGGAGCATTTTTTGAGATCGGTGCGGTAACGATTGCCGATGGCTTATTCAGTCGGCGAACGACGAATATGTCGCAAATGCTCGACGGAACCAGCAACACGTTGGCAATCAGCGAATCGCTCGTTGCATCATCCGGCAGTGCTCCGACGACCGACCGGAAAGAATGGCGGCGTATTTTAATGCTTGACATTGCCGGCGGAGAGGGAATCAACGGCTGGGAAAACATCGACCTGTTGGCGGCGGCTCAATCTGCGGTCCCTGCACCCTCCGGCGGCAGCCGCGGGTTCCCGTGGCTTTCCTCTCGCGGGACTTCGACCGGTTTTTCAACGTATTACGCCCCCAATGCGGGCATACCGGGCAACTGGATCAGGGGGGCGGCCAATTCCAATTATAATTTTGCCAGCAGCAACCACGCAGGCGGGGTCGGTGCCTGTTTCGGCGACGGCAGTGGCCGCTTCATTTCGGATGCCATTGCCCGCGATGTATGGCAAGCGATGAGCACCTGCGCCGGCGGAGAAACGCCTACAGTACTGTGAACGAACTTGTTCGGAAACTTAACCCCTAGAACCCCAGAACCGTCATCCCGGCGCAGGCCGGGATCCAGGCATTGCGTGCGATGCCAGTTCCCCTGGGTTCCGGCTTTCGCCGGAATGACGAAAACGCATCCAAACCAATTTTGAATACGCCTAACCCCCCTAACTCCTTATGAAACCCAACGCTTTTACGCTCGTCGAACTCCTCGTCGTCATTGCCATTATCGGCATGCTCGTCGCCTTGCTTTTGCCAGCGGTGCAGGCCGCTCGCGAAGCCGCCCGGCGAATGCAATGCACCAACCACCTTCGGCAACAAGGAATTGCGGCACATAACCATCACGATACCCACCAGGAATTTCCCGCCGAGAGTTTTTATCGGACAAATATACAAACACGGGCGATGATTCCGGCTGCTTTCCTGGACGCAATCGACGAAGCCCATGCGAGTTATCGGGTACGGCTGCTTCCCTTCATTGAGCAGACGGCCCTGCGGGATATGCTCCAGGAACGCACGGATTTGGAAGAATTATCGACCTTGGCCATCCCGATATATCTGTGTCCGAGCAATTCCGTTCGGCACGTCGATATTGGCGATTCGGACCGTTTTGCATCGCATTATTACGGAATTGCCGGCGCGATGGGCAATGACCCGACCGGCAGGCCCTATCGGACGGACCCGAGACAGGAACAGATCGTTGTGTCGTTTGGCCCGATGGTTGCGGTGCTCGGACCGTTTGCGAATACCGGCACCATCATCATTGGCGGGCAGGTATCCTTTGCATCAATTACAGACGGGACGACAAATACATTTTTGGCCAGCGAAATTTCGTGGACGGATTACGGAGCGCATTACAACTGGATACGCGGGACGGCGATTACAACGCCGTCATTTCCCTTTGCGGCATTGTCGAGTTCCAAGGGGATGGCTCATAATTTCCCTATTAATGCTGGCAGGAATGAATCGTTGCGGATCATGCTGGACGTTGAGGGAACGGAATACGAAATTCCGACGCGGGGCCAGGGAGCGGGCCATGGAATATCCGGTTTTGGCAGCAATCACCCTGGGGGGGCGAATTTCGTCCATGCGGATGGTTCGGTTCGATTTTATGCAGATACGACGGACACGCTGCTTTTGATGCACATGTCCACTCGCAACGGCGGGGAATAGAGCCATGCCCCTTGTTTTTTTTTAGAATTTGATTAGACTCATCGCCATTGGAATTAGGGCGTGACGTGATATTAGAAACGAGCAAAAAATGTACGCAATCATCAAAGACGGGAACCGACAAGTCAAGGCAGAAGTAGACCGAAGGCTGCGAATCGATTATCGAAATGGAGTAAAACCGGGCGATGCGATCGAATTTACTGAAGTTTTGACCATCAGCAGGGAAGATGCCATTGCCATTGGCCAGCCGACCGTCGAGGGAGCGAAAGTCGTTGCCGAAGTCATTACGCCGGAGTTCAAGGGGCCGAAATTGGTTGTGGCCAAGTTTCGGCGTCGGAAGAATTCCAAGCGAAAAACGGGCCACCGCCAAGTTTATACGCTCGTCCGGGTCAAGGAAATTGTCGGATAGCGAAGCCGTGGGCGTCAGCCCCCTAGTTGACTCCCCCGCGCCAATCTGCTACACTGTTGTCATTACACATGTTCATCCAAACCAAAAAGGAGAACCTAACTATGCAGAATTGTCGCAACAAAATGTTAACTTGGGGGGGGGGGGCAGTTTAGAAAACTGCGAAACGACCGCTTACGCTTCCCATTCCGTTCGCAAACGAGGTTTCACCCTCGTCGAACTCCTCGTCGTCATTGCCATCATCGGCATGCTCGTCGCACTTTTACTTCCCGCCGTGCAGGCCGCTCGCGAAGCCGCACGGAGAATGCAATGCACCAACCACGCAAAGCAAATTTCACTGTCGCTACAC
>WRKP01000070.1 GCA_009778035.1 Planctomycetaceae bacterium | reverse complement strand
GTGCCGGCAATTGTCCGCATCATGTTGTACAAAAAACCGTCGGCTTCGACTTCGATTTGAAGCATTGCCGGCATCCAGGATGATGCCGAAATCCGCTGCACCGAAATATCCAAAATCGTGCGAACCGTCGTTGCACGAGGGGAACCTTGCGATTGAAAACAGGCAAAGTCATGCGTGCCACGTAAAAACTCCGATGCCGACTGCATTGCCGAAAGGTCGAGCGGTTTGCGGTATATCCAACAATAATTTCGCGTAATCGGACAAAATGGACGCTGGTCATCAATCAAATACCGGTATCGTTTGGAGACTGCATCGCGAATAGGATGAAAAGACGCCGGGACTTCCTCAACAGTCCGTATCCGAATATCATCAGGCAGGAAACCGTTGGGTGCCCGGTAAAAAATATCCGCCGAAAGCGTACTCGTCGTCGAAAATGCGGCAACCTGCCTCAGGGCATGAACGCCGGCATCCGTCCGGCCGCTGCCGGTAACGGCAACACTTTGCCCGGTGATTTTTTGGAGCACCTTTTCGATAACTCCTTGAACACTCGGAACATCCGCTTGCCGTTGCCAGCCGCTGTACCGGCTGCCGTCGTAGGCAATTTCAAGTTTAATACGCCGCATCTTGATTGAAAAAACCAAAAATTCAAGTTCTGAACGTCAAAAGCGTATCCGATTTTGTCTGAAACAAAACGGGATACGCCCTTAGGCCAGAGCCGGGAATCCTCTTTCAGAATCCCGGCACCCTAATCCTCTCACCCTACCTGACCAACTGGGCGGCATATTGCGGCATCTGATTCGCAATCCCGAGCGTTTGCATACCGGTTTGGACGAGCAACTGCAGCCGGGTCATATTACTCGACTCCACCGCAAAGTCGGCATTCGAAATCATCGCATTCGCATCCGTCATCGCCACAAGCGAATCCTGCAATGCCACAATGTTCGGCTCCAACGTTCCCCGCTGAGTCGCACCCAGCCGGCCTCGTTGGACCGCCAAATTCTCGATTGCCTGGTTCACAATCCGGTCCGCCAACTTGTGGTCGCCCGTCGTCAAAGATGCGGCATTGCCACTTCGTAACATATACATCTGACCATCCCGGCCGCCCAAATTCGTCGTCAACATCGAGCCGATGCCGACACGAACCTGCTGCTGGGATACCACATCCGGGCCGAGTTGGAACAACGCTCCACCGCCGGTAATCGTGAATCCAGTCGAACCCACACCATTCGCAACATCCATCGACACGCTCAAATCTGTCGTGTTAATCGAAATGTTGTTGCCGTTCGCCGTGGCTCGAATACCGTTGATCGTCGCCTGCATGTCGGCACCGTTCGAGACATTGTTGTTCTGTCCCGTTTCATCGACCGTTTGCAGGAAGCCGCTCACGACATTCACCCGCACGAATTGGTCGCTTCCGAGTTCTTCGGACTCAATAATGAGCCGTTCGTTCGCGTCGGCTTGGCCGATCATCCCGACACCGCTCGAAGTCGAGGATCCGCTGCCGGATTCGACTCGATACCCGCCGACCGTCGTTCCGGCAGTATGCGAAATATCACGATTGAACAGCACGCTGCCGGCCATTCCCGCTCCATTCTCGCTGCCGGGAGCGAATTGCAACGCATCCGCCTCGAACATCGAATTGAAGGCGACCTGTTTATTCCCGCCGGACGGGTCCATAATTTGGATTGTCGATGCGGCCAAGGCTTTCGCCAGCAATCCGGCATTGAGTTCGCTCGCGGACTCCGCGCCGAGATTCGCCGTGATAATCAGCGATCGCGACCCATCAGTGCCGTATTGCAGCACCACACCGAGTTGCGGCAACTCTTCGTTGGCTCCGTACACGGCATCATAAGCATTATTCCACTGTTTCAGGCCGGCATTTTGGGAATCATTCACAAAATGAACATTGATGCCTGCCATATGCGTCCCCGCTTCTTTCGCGGTAATCGCCAAAACGGCATCATCAATCCCGACACCACGCTGACCCACAATCTTATCACTCTCAACATGCGAGCCGGAAATCATCGTTTTTCCATCGGCGGCCATCGCGAACGGGTTGTCGGCATTCGCGGCATCACGCAGAGCATTCGCCACAGTGAAAGCGTCATCTTGTTCGGCAATCAATTTCACCGGGTCCGTTACGGAAGTATTCGTCGTTCCGCCGGTGAAGGCACGAATCCCTTCCCAGTTTGCGGCAATCGCCCCATTGACGGCAGCCCGCAAGGCGGCATCGGCTTGACCACTGTCATTGCCGTTCGCAACGGCGGATTGCAACGCTTCGAACTCCGAACCGAGGAAAATCGTCAAGGTGCCTGACGCATCGTCGAAGCCTTCCCGGGTTTCATCGCGGGTGAATGCGAAGGTCATCCCATTCATTGCCGATGTTTCGCCGAAGGAGAGGATGGTTGTTCCGCTGGCATCTGACGAAGCTACATTCGTGATGGCATTTGCGTTACTGCCCGCTTCCCTCGCTGCTTGTAGTCCCAGGTTCAGTTGGGTCGAAAGGGCCGTCATGAAATCAGCTTCGGTGGTTGCGGTATCGACACGCCAATTGTTATCGCCGTTCGCCTGATTTTCCGTCCAAGCGGAATTGCCTCCGCCCGGATCCGTTTTCACCGTAACCGCGAAGAAACTGTTGTTTGCTCCCAAGTTGGGATTCCGACCATCCACAGGAGGAACCGCGGTCCCGTCAACACCGGGACCATTCGTAGCCCAGTTCGTGCCAGTTGCCGTATGTTCCGTTGCATTGAGTGCATCTTGCAATGCGGTAGCAAAGGCTGCTGCGGTGGCCGTGTTGGTGTTGGTAAATGTACCACTCCCCAATGTTACGCCCAAATTGCCTCCCGTCCAAACGTTCGCTGCTGCTCCGACAGCACTGGCAATCGTCAAATCGAATGTTTCGACATCGGTGATCAGTGATGTATCAACCGTGAATGTTACGCCATTGAAGGTAAAGTCGAACGAGCCTGCTTTGTCGGGTGCTGCCGGTGTTACGGCACCTTCTACCGCGCCGGTTACGGCTTGATTGCTGGGAAGTGCAAGCATTTTGGTTTCGGAACCTGTCCAAGGAGTGCCGGAGCCTGGTTTAACGACGGCACCGAGCGTTACGCTTGCTGCCTGCGGTGCAGGGTCACTTGCTCCCAAGCCCCAGCCCAAGTCGTTTGACATCGCAGAGGCTTGATTTGTCAATGCGGCATTGACCGCAGTAAGGATTCGATTGTGGTCAGTAATCACATCAGAGTCAGCAAACGCACTTGTGGCACTTGTGGCCATCCCGACGGTCAGCGTCTTCGTTTCATTGTCCCATCCGTGGTTTTGCCCATCGACAAAGCGGAAGGTAACGCCTTCGAGCATTCGGGCATTTTCCAGCGAAAATTCGAGGACGGGCGCATTGCCGACAGTCGGTGCTACCGCCGCGGTTACCGTGCCCGCCGAGGCGGCTACGATAGTTGGTGCTGTTACATCCGTATCCGGCGAGGGTAGCGATATGAGGTCGATGTTGCCCGTGAAGGTTGGCACAGCGAGCGGATTCCTGGCGGGATCGGTGAGGGATTCTCTGTTGTTGGCCAGCGCCCAGTTGTTGTAGTTCTCGAGGTCGGCATCGAGCGAGAACAGATTTGTGAGTGCGGTCGCGATTTGAGCAGCGGTTATCGTTTCTACATCATCGGCGCTAATCGTAATCGTACCGCCGCTGAATGACGCTTTGGGGGCATCACCTGCCTCCATAGTGGCATCTACTGCGAACTCAAAAGACATGCCGTTGAGGAATGCTGCGACATCGGTATCGGTGATTTCCAGCCCGAGGTAGCCGAGTGTGCCGAGGGTATCGTCTTGCGCCTGGAACGCATCCCAGTCTACAGCGAGTGTTGCTACACCTCCCTGCAGTGAAACTCGTGTGATGGGCGTTTCGGCGGGCGGGTTGGGATTAGCAGTTGTCAGTGCCGTCGTTCCGACGGAGGGCCGATTATGTCCATCAATTCTCGCAACGGCATTATCCGCCGTTATGCTCTGATTCCCGCCCAGGAGGACGATATCGCCTTCTTGGACATCGCAAATGCCGGGTAAACCGGTGGGTTGGACGATGCCGTCAATGTCGAGGACGCAATTATTCGGGTCGGTTCCCGGCGGGAGCAGTTGCGTAACGCTGACGCCCATCGTTTGTTCCGCGGTGAGCGTGCTGAAGAGTTTCGCGACATCGCTGGCTCTCGTGATGCTGTTACCTTGGGCATCGGTGGCAAGCCGGATTTCTAAAATTGGAGTGTGAATCCCGGCTTTGATGTCTGCTTCGTTCGGTCGGATGATGTTCACGCTCAACTCTTGGTTTGGTTTGAGTTGGCCATCGTTGCCGACGGTCGTCATACGGACAATCGGGCCGCTATCCATTCCCGTAAAGCGGAGGGCATTGCCGAGATTGATGTCGCCGTGGATGGCTGAGGCATCCATGAAGGAGACACGCCCGCCGGAACCACCGTCGGTTGTGAGGCCTTCCGCCCTGAACATGTGGCCGAGTTTCGAGTTGATGAGGTCGATAACTTCCTGCGAAGTCGCCCCGGAGGAGAACCGGGATTCGACATTTTCATTGCTGGAAACGAATGTTTGTCCGCCCGGCTGGTTTGCGATGACGGAATTCGCGTTGACGCCTTGTGCAAGCGATGCCGTGACGTTGGGAGCGTTGTTGATCATCGAGAGCAACTCACCTGCGGTCGTTCCCGCGGCATAGGTGATGGTGAGTTCGCCCTGAGCAGCCCCGCCGGAGAAGGAGAATCGGTCCCCGTTTGCGAAGGTGTCTGCCCGGCCGATGATGTCGACGTTGACGGACATATTTGCGTCGAATCCCGCAATGGTGCCGTCGGTCGAGTTGGCGAGAGCGTTTTTGATGGCGGCATTGAGGACATCACTGTCGCCAAACGAGCCGGAATTGACGTAAATCGTTTTGGTGTTGTTGTCAACATTCGCGTGGTCAACGCTTGTGGCAAGGTCATTCCTGACGGCAACGGTCCAACCATTGAGTTGGGAGTTGATATTGTTGCCGTCTTGGTCGGTAATTTGTGCCACGAGCGATTTACCACCGACGACGTTGGTCGCGGCGGCTTTATCGACGGTATTCATGACGACATTGTTGTTCGCACCTTGTTGCATCGTGATGGATGTCGGTGCCGAAGTCGGATTATCCCGGTTTGTGGTGTCGATATTGATATCGAACAGGCCGGCAAAGTTGGAGAATCGGCTTTCGTAGGCGGAGACGAGCGAGATTTCGACGACGCCGGGCCCGTTTGCGCCGGGTTCGTTGACGACTTTGACATCGTTGAAGTCGCCGCGGACGATACGGAAGTCATAATCGCCGGCATCCATTCCCGCCGCGAGAGCGGTAATGACGATGTCGTTGTTCGCACCTGCGCTGGAGAGTGTGACGTTGCCGGTTCCCTCTTTTCCTTCGACGTACGCGATGACGCCGGTGGAGTCGGAGGAGCGGTTGATGGCAAGGGCGATTTCATCGTTGGTAGCACCGGCACCGAAGGCCATCGTTGCGGAGCCTTTGTTGCCGATAACGTCGATGACGGTATCAACGCCGACACCGGTGCCGTTGGACATGAGTCGTCCGTAATCGGCGGCGGCGGTTACATTGACATTAACGCCGACGGCATTGGCGGTTCCGAAGTTTGCACTGCTGATTTGGACGTTTCCGATTCCTCCGCCCATCCCGGCGGTTTGGAAGTCGAGTGAGCCGTCGAGGATTTTTTTACCGCCGTAGTTTGTTGTACGGGCTATTCGGTCGATGGAGTCCAGAGCGGCATCGACTTGCATTTGGTTGGCGGCAATTTGAGCAGTGGTCATTGTACCGGTATTTGCGGCTTCGACAACAAGGCCTTTGATGTCGTTGAGCAGATTGCCGATTTGATTCATGGATGAATCGGCGGTGGCAATGAGCGAGTTTGCTCTTTGGGTGTTAGAAATTGCTTTGTTGGTTCCCGTAATTTGGGCTTTAAGCAATTCGCTGGCAATAAGACCAGCGGGGTCATCTTTACCGGAATTAATTCGAAGTCCGGTGGAGAGCCGCGTGAGCGTGTCTCCGAGAGCTCCCATATTTCGGGTAAGCCCGAATTGTGCATTGAGAGCGGTGGTGTTTGATGCTACATACATTCCAGTCATAGTATTATCCTTTCGATAAAGTGGTGTAGTAGCGTCCGTGCGTGTGATTTTGTTAGCCGCGAGGCTAACGGCATTCGCGAAATCCGTGCGAACGTCGCGCATCGACGTAGATGCGCGTTTGTTACAGGGAATATACCTCATAATTTCGCTGTTTCGCCTAAAATCGCTGGATTTTCCAGGTTTTTTAGAGTGCCCCGATTGCGTAATTGGTACAAGAGGTACAGGGAGTACAGGCGGTAGAATTGGATTTTATAAGAGTAATGTATCCGAGAGTTCGTAAACTCTGCGAATCGTCATTCCGGCGAAAGCCGGAACCCAGTGGAATCGGCATCACACGCAATGTCTGGTTCCCGGCTTTCGCCGGGATGACAATATGTGCGCCGGGATGGCGGTCCGAATAGGACTAATGAAACACCATGCC
>WRKP01000069.1 GCA_009778035.1 Planctomycetaceae bacterium | reverse complement strand
GTTTGTCGGTTTTTTGGCAACCTAAGTTGCCCCCCCCCCCCAAGTTAACATTTTTTTGCGACAATTCTGCATAGTTAGGTTCTCCTTTTTGGTTTGGATGAACATGTGTAATGGCGTCAGTGTAGCAGGTCGGCGCGGGGGAGTCAACTAGGGGGCGGCGCACGAGCCTATGCACACGAGCCGGGGGCGTTAGCCCCCGGGTTGGGCACTACATCTCCTCGGTCTCCACCGGACGCTTCGTCGGCGGTAAATACATCATCAACTTCTGCTTGATAATCCGCGGATTCTCGCCAGATTGAATCGCGATCACGCCACGAAGCGTGATCTCCATTCCCATCAACTCCTCATTGTGAATCAATTGAAGTTTATCCGCCCAAGGCAAAAATACCAAGTTCGACACAATCGCCCCATAGAGCGTCGTGAGCAAAGCAACGGCCATACCAGCACCAATCGTGTCCGGGTCAAGGTCGGCAAGCATCAACACCAGCCCGATGAGCGTTCCAATCATCCCAAATGCCGGAGAATACTGCCCGAGTTTGGAAATAACACCCTTACCGTAGGCATGTCGGGTATCGACCGCTTCCATTTCGGTATTCATAATGCTCTCAACAACTTCCGGGGACATTCCGTCGACGGCCATTCGGATGCCGGTTGCCAGGAAGGGGTTGTCGTCAATATCTTCCAAATGGTTTTCCAGGGACAAAAGACCTTCCCGTCGGGCGGATTCCGACAGGGCGACGATCTGTTCGATGACTTTGAGTGGGTTGCGTTCCTTGGCGGTGAAGGTGATTTTGATGTATCGGTCCATTCTCAAGACGGGCATAAGGGGATAGGCCACGAGCACCGAGGCAACGGTACCGCCGCTGACGATAAGAATCGACGGATAGTCGATAAACAGGGCGACTTTATCGAATCCGCCGAGGGCGATTGCCATCACGATCAACGATGTGCCGAGCACTAAACCGATTGCATTTGAGAGACCCATAGGAGCACCGACGCTAAAATCCTGTGGTATTGTAGCATAAGTTGTCGGTCTTGGCAATCATCTGGAACGAACCCGGGGGCTTACGCCCCCGGCTCGTGCGATCTCTACGCTGCCGATTCGGAAAATGCACTGCGGGTTCGCGATTCCACCACCACGCCATCAAACATCTGAACTGTCCGATCCGCTACCGCAGCTATCTCATAATCATGCGTTACCATAATGACCGTCAACTTATGCAATGTACATAACTCCCGAAGCAGTTGAATGACCTCTTTCGCCGAAGCCGCATCAAGGTTGCCCGTCGGCTCATCCGCCAAAAGAATCTGCGGCTCCGAAATCAAAGCCCGAGCAATGGCCGTCCGCTGCATTTCGCCGCCGGAAAGTTCATTCGGCTTGTGCTTCAAACGATGCGATAAGCCGACTTGCTCCAACAACATTCGGGCTTTTGCCTGATATTTTCGCCGATTCAGCCAGTATTCCAAAAGGCCCGAGCGAATCATGAGCGGAGCAAGCACATTTTCCAAGGCCGTCAGTTCCGGCAAGAGATGATAAAATTGGAAAATAAAGCCGATGGAACGGTTTCGCAGCAAATCCCTTCGGGCGGCGGACAAAGAGTCAATTCGTTCGCCGTCGAAGTAAATTTCTCCGGCATCGGGCGCATCGAGCGTTCCGAGCAGATGCAAGAATGTACTTTTACCGGAGCCGCTTTGGCCGACGATCGAAACAAATTCGCCTTTCCCGACGGAAAAGTTGACTCCCTTCAGAACGGGAATCGACAAACGCTTTTTGGTATACGATTTTGTGATTCCTTTGGTGAGGAGCATTTTTTTGGGACTCTGTTTATGGAGAAGACGGCGGAGTATAACGATTTGCCGTGTTTCTGGCAAGGGTGTTTCCGACAAGGGACAAATCCTATGCGTTTTACGCCTCCTTCAACAGGTACATCTGCTCGGCGGGAATCTGCCCGATCGCCTTGGTCGGACAGTGCAGGGCAATTTGACACTGATTGCACCGCAAACACTCCTTATGGCTGATTTGCAAGTACAACGAGCCGTTGCCCAATGCAAAACAACCATCAACGCATTTGCCGCAGCCGATGCAAAGATCGTGATCAATGTTATACTCAAAATACGGCGGCTCAACAAGTCGTCGCGTAAATGCATCAGTGGGACAAAGTTGATTTTCCGCCCCCTCATTTCTCGCAAACGGCTGCGGATTGAAAAAACCCGTACAGAGATCGCAGTATCCGCACATCGCTTTCGTGTGAAAACACTTGACGGCCGACACCATTTTGTTGCAGCGATACGCACAAAGACCGCATCCGATACACTTCAACGGGTCGATTTGCCAAACGAGCGTATCGCCGACGATTTTTTCCTTGGAGGCGAGAAAACCGATTGAACCGAGCAAACCGCCTGCGATGCCGTATCGGCAACAGGTTTTCAGCATTGCTCGCCGGGTTGTTTTTTGTTCGACTGATTGGGACATTGTTCCTCCAATCGCTCCACGAGCGGGACAGGGACACCTACGGGGCCAGTATACCCTTTTGCGTGCCGTTTGGCAAGCAGACTGCGGGCCCGGACAAGGCGTGCCATTCCAGGGACTACCTATCGCAAGCAATTTAGAGTATCATGACGCGTTAGGCTTTCAGCCCCTTTTTGCCGACGAACGGAGTTTTTCCCAATTTTTATGCGTAAACCCAAAGATTACCGTGCCGTCATCGGCAATACCGAATACCTTCCCATTGTGATCGGCGGAATGGGAGTCGATGTCTCAACCTCCGCAATGGTTCTCGAAGCCGCCCGGCTCGGCTGCATCGGCCACCTCTCCGATGCGATGGTTCCCGCCCTGTGCGATAGACATTTCGGAACAACCTTCACCAAAAACAAAGCCGAGCGATACCACCGCCTGCAAGCAGAGGAACCTGCACAAGTACATGTTCCGCAATTCAACCCCCAAGAATACCGTCTCGCCCAAATGCAGTATATCTCCAATACCGTCGAGAAAAAGCAGGGGACCGGCGGCGTTTTCGTGAATTGTATGGAAAAACTCCAAATCGGCTCCGCTCGGGAAATCCTCGAAGTCCGGCTGCGTGCAAGCCTCGATGCTGGCGTCGACGGAATCACGCTTTCCGCCGGTCTGCACGGCAATTCGATGAAAATGATGTCCGAACACCCTCGGTTTCGGGATGCAAAAATCGGAATTATCGTGTCGAGTTGGCGAGCACTTCGGCTTTTTCTCCGTTCGGCAAGCCGCGTAGACCGAATGCCGGATTACATCGTCGTCGAAGGCCCCTTGGCCGGCGGACATTTGGGATTCGGCGATGATTGGACGCAGTATGTACTGAAGGAAATCGTTGCCGATGTGATGAATAATCTCGAACAAGAAGGGCTGAAAATCCCCGTCATTCCGGCTGGCGGTATTTTCGATGCCGAAGACACGATGTTTTTCTTGGAAATGGGAGCCGCCGCGGTACAAGTTGCGACGCGGTTCACCGTCGCCAAGGAAAGCGGTCTGACCGATACGGCCAAGCAAACCTTTTTTGAGGCCGAAGAGAACGATGTTTTCGTCGCCCCGGTTTCTCCGACGGGGTATCCGATTCGCTTGCTCCGCAGCAGCCCGTGTTTGAATTCAAACATTGCACCGCAGTGCATTCCGCTCGGTTATGCGATGGATTCCAAGGGCCGGTGTCAGTATGTGGATGCCTACAATGCGACGGGCATTTCTGAATCGGGCAAAAAGTTGCCGGTTGTCGAAAAGATGTGCCTTTGTTATCACATTGGCCGTTATGACACCTGGACGTGCGGAGCCAGCGTGGTTCGGCTCAAGGAAACGGCAGAAAGGGACTCGCGGGGCATTTATCAGCAGCCGACGACGGAGCAGATTATCCAGGAATACCTGGGCGAGCGGACTGCGGAAGTCAAAGAACGGCAGGAACGGCGAATGTGCGTTGCACAGGAACGAGGGGTATAACGCAGCGTCTCGTTCTTGCGATGACGCCCCCTGCTCATACGTCGATTGTTTTTGCTATAATACTAACATGTTGAATCAGGAAAAGAGTAAGGCGATTTTTAGTGAAGCACGTAAATTGATGCCCGGTGGTGTTAACAGTCCCGCTCGGTCATTTGGAGCCGTCGGAGGGCAACCCATCGTTATTGCACGAGGACAAGGGGCCTACCTCCACGACGTCGATGGAAACCAATATCTTGATTACGTCCAATCTTGGGGCCCTATGATCCTGGGACATGCCCATCCCGCCGTCGTTGCCGCTGTCGAAAACGCCCTGAGAAACGGAACCAGTTTCGGTGCTCCCACAGAAATTGAAAACGAACTCGCCCGACTCCTTATCTCTCAAATTCCCGCCGTCGAAAAAATCCGATTTGTCAATTCCGGCACCGAAGCGGTGATGAGTGCCATCCGACTCGCCCGCGGGTACACCAAACGGAACAAAATCGTCAAATTCATCGGAAATTACCACGGCCACGTCGATTCACTCCTCGTCGCCGCCGGTAGTTCGGCTGCGACGCTCGGTGTGCCCAATTCGCCAGGTGTTACGCCGGGTGCCGTACAAGATACGATTTTGCTCCAATACAACGACGTCGATGCCCTGATCAAGGTCTTTGAAGAATCCGGCAAGGAAATTGCCGGCGTGATCGTGGAACCAGTTGCCGGAAATATGGGCTGCGTCGTCGGAAGTTCCAATTTCCTGTACGAATTACGGCATTTGACGCAGGATAACGGTGCGGTGCTGATTTTCGACGAAGTGATGAGTTGTTTCCGGGCAGGCAAAGGCGGAGCGGGACAACGATTCAGCATTACGCCGGACTTGATTACGCTCGGCAAAGTGATTGGGGGCGGTTTGCCCGTCGGGGCTTACGGCGGAAAAGCGGAAATTATGGATCACATTTTGCCGTCGGGGAAAATATTCCAAGCCGGAACGCTGAGCGGCAATCCCCTTGCGATGGCGGCGGGGCTTGCAACGATCAATACGTTGCTCGAATCGCAGTGTTTCAATATGTTGGAGCGTAAGATGGCATTGCTTGCTGAAGGCTTGGAGGACGAAGCCCGAACGGCGAGAATACCGGTATATGTTGAGCATATTGGCTCGATGATGACGTTGTTCTTTTTGGACATGGAGAAGTCGAAAATACTTGCTCAGGTATTGGAAACGACGGTTAGCGGCAGCAAGGTGGTCCGTTCGACGGCGACGAGTTCGAGCGGCAACAGTTATTCTGGCAAGATAACGGATTGGCGTTCGGCATCGGTATGCGATACGGATCGGTATGCCAAGTTTTTTTGGGGGATGTTGGAACGGGGTTTTTATTTTCCGTGCAGTCAATTTGAGGCATTTTTTATGTCGACGGAGATCACGGAGGCCGAGATTCAGAAGACGATTTATGCCGCTCGGGATGTGTTTGCCATGCTGTGTTAGGAGCGGATGCCCCGGAGGCTCACGCCGCGGGCTCCGCGTTGGACTCATACAGCCGAAATTTCTCCCGAATTACCGGTTCAATCCGATTGCCCCAGTATTCGTATCCCTCCCTGCCCGGATGCAAAAAATCATCCATTATCCGCTTGGGCAAGGTTCCATCCGCATCAAGAAAGCCCGCATTGATGTCAAGCAGTTCGACATTTTTCTCTTCCCGCAACAACTCCGGCAACGCCGCATTGATTTCATTGACTCGCTGCCGCAAGTTGCCGTCGGGCTGCTCGTCGCGAGGAAATACTGCCAAAACAATGATTTGCAGCCGGGGATATTGCCGTTGCAGTTTCTTGACAATGGCAACGATTCCTTCGGCGGTTTCGGCTGGATTGGAACCAACGGCGTGGCCGATGTTGTTGGTTCCAATCATCAGCATTGCAACCTTCGGCGTGATTTTGTCAAGCGGAAGATGGTCAAGCCGCCAGAGAACATGGGCCGTCTGATCGCCGCTGAAACCAAGGTTAATGGGCTTAAATTCGCCGAAATGTTTGTCATACAGTTCTCGGTGGTTGTCCCAAGCATGCGTAATGGAATCGCCGATTAAGAGAAATTCGATGTCGCCTTGGTTCATTTTTTCAACGTTTTCTGCGTGCCGTTTGACCCACCAATCGTCTTTTCGGTCAATGGATTCGAGGGCTCGATTTTGTGCTTGCACCGTGATACTGAGCAGAAGTCCGGCCATAATGCCGAGGGATAAGTGTCCGAAAAATTTGATTGTCATAATGAAGGTTTACGTGTGAATGGAACGGCAGCGGATGTACCGCAGACAGTTCCCGAACATGCCCAGTATACCAAAAACGGGAACAAAATGGACGCAACGTTCACGGAACGACTGCATCTCCGTTAGCGAGCATAGCGTACGGCATTACGGAAAAGTTTCAAACCGGCTTCGGATAGACCAGAATCCAATCGCGTCCAATGCGGATGCTGCATTTTATCGACATGCCGTTCAGGATGCGGCATCATGCCAAATACCCTGCCCGTCTCATCGCACATTCCCGCGATGTTCCCCGCCGAACCGTTCGGATTGTCCTCCGGTGCATAAGAAAGCGGCACCTGCTGACTTTTTTGCAGTGCCGACACATCTTCCGGCAACTGCGTGAGAAATCGTCCTTCGGCATGGGCGATCGGCAAGTACAGGGACTCTATACCCTGTAAAAACACGCATTTGGACGGTGCGGTTTGCAGATGCACCCATCGGGTCGTGAAGCGTTGCGAGGCATTCCAAGTCAGGGTTATTTTATTTGGATTGCCGAGCAAGCCGGATTTGAGCAATACTTGAAAGCCGTTGCAAATTCCGAGCATCAACTTTCCGGCATCGCGAAATTCCTGCATCGGTTCGTACAGGGATTGTTGGATTTTTGCGGCGAAGATTTTTCCGGCTCCGAGATCGCAACCGAAACTGAAACCGCCGGGAATACATAAAATATCGTATTGGGCGAGCATTTTCGGCTTTTCGACGATATGGTTGAGGTGGACAATATCAACGGATTTTGCACTGGCGAGTTGAAAAGCGTGGGCCGTTTCTTGGTCGCAGTTCGTTCCCGGTGCGTGAAAAATGAGTACGTGTGTCATGGTGATGCGTGTAAGTATAGCGTAACCGGTCGCATTTTTCAATGGTCTTGTTCGCGAAGTGCGTCGGCAATACTATCAAGCCTCGGAAAAACGGTGCGGACATCGTTGATGTCTAGTCCCATCTGACCGGCAATCGAGAACGTTTTGCTAATAGCACTATTCACGAGAGACCTCCTTGCTTTTTGCTAATACACTTTGTGTGCTCATGAAAATTTGAAAAAGTTTATGCGTGTGTGCATATGGAGTAGAGTGGCGGACATTTGGCCCAACCATTGGCGGAACTGAAATTAAAGGCGGGACTTGTTTTTTCCCGCGAAAGCATTAGAATTGTTGGGAACTTAACTCCATCAAGGAAAATTCAACAATGCCAAAAACCGAAACTGCGAAACCGCTTACAAAAACCGAACTCGTTGCCAACATCATTAGTACAACAGCATTGCCTAAAAAAGACGTAGTAGCCGT
>WRKP01000068.1 GCA_009778035.1 Planctomycetaceae bacterium | reverse complement strand
CATTCGTACCGTTGTCGTTCTTTAACGATGCCGTTTTTTTTGTATTCGCCGCTACCACAACGAGGACAATCCATTTTTCTCTCCCTTATAAAAAACGCAATCCCTTGCAATGCAAACAGGACAACACGGCTACACCGGTTTAACAATGCCAAAATCTTTGAGGCCAGCATAATGCGTTTCTGTATTGCCTTTGCCGTCATGGAGGCCTTGGGTTTTGACCATCAGCGGGATATTCACAATAATATCAACACGAACGGAAATCTTACTACCATATCATAAATCATAGTTTGCAAGTGAAATCGCATTAAGGACACCATTGTGATTGACATCGGACCGATAGAGCGAGCCTCGCCGGGCAGTTCCCTGCTCAAAGTTCTGCTCAATCGCATCATTCATAAAGATTGACCATGCCCGTAATTTGCCGTTGAAGTAGCACCATGTCCTGTACCAGTCGATGCATGATTTGAGGGCACACCGCCAAGACCTGCGAGTGTTGGCGAAGCAGGAAGAGGATGGCTATAATTCCGTTCGCACCTTTGAGAAATTCGTTTGCCGGTTGCAACAAGCCCGCTCCGAATTTTGCAGGCAATTCCGACAGGCCTGCATGAAATTGACGCTGTTGATTTCCAAAGTTAGCGGCTTCAACGGCTACCCCTCTCCAAACAGCAGTGAGCCGATGCGGACGATGGTCGCTCCCTCTTCGATGGCAATCTCAAAATCATCACTCATTCCCATCGACAATTCCAAAAGCGGAACATTCGACGGCAATTTTCGCATCCGAACAGACTCCGCCGTCTCGCGGAGCATCTCAAACTCCCGACGAATCTGCGAGTCATCCGAATCCAAACCCGCCATTCCCATCAAACCCTCCACGATGATGTTTTTGCACTCGCCCAAAGCATCCAAAACTTCCAACACTTCATTCGGCTTGATTCCCTGCTTGCCGACATCCTGCGAAATTGCAACTTCGAGCAAACATCGGACGCTCGGCAACTGTTCTTCCTCGGCAATCCGGTCAATCGCTTCCGCAAGCCGAAGGGAATCGAGCGAATGAATCAGCGACACGACGGGCAGGATTTTTCGCACCTTATTTCGCTGGAGCGGGCCGATGAGATGCCAACGGATCGCTTGGCCAGCATAGTATTCGGCTTTTTCGAGCAAAAGTTGCGGTCTCGCTTCGCCGAGTTTATCGCATCCGGCAGCGAGAAGGGCTTCGATGGTTCCGTCGCCGGTGTTTGCATATTTGCTGACGGCAACTAACTGGACGGAACTTCCGGTTCGTCCGCTTTTCGTTGCTGCGTGCTCAATCCGCTGCCGAAGGGCTTGAACGTTTTGTAAAATGCTCATCGAGGCATAGTATACCACACAGGAAGTTTGCCCTACAGGGCGGTCCAGGGCAATTTGGGATACGCTCTAACGCTCCGTGAACCGTTTACGCCGCAGCAAATGATGGTAATGCTGTGCAAACCGATGCGACTCGTCCCGAACATACTGCAATAATCGCAATGCAAACGAACGGCGATCCAATTTGAGAGACTCATCCCAGCCCGGTACGAAAATCTCTTCGTCCTGCTTGGCTAACGCTAATATCAAACCCGGACGATGCGGCGAATGCTCCAATGCCGACATTGCCGCTCCCAACTGGCCCTTGCCGCCATCAATCAACAGTATGTCCGGTAATGAATCGCAATCTTCCGATTGCGGCTCACTGAACGAAAAGCGACGCATCACTACCTCCGCAATACTCGCAAAATCATCAATTCCCGGCACGCTCTTAATTTTATACCGCCGATACCCCGGCTTGAACGGCAAACCATCTATGAATCGAACCAGCGATGCGACCATATCGCTTCCGCCGAGATGGGCAATGTCGATGCCCTCTATGATACGCGGGATGGTTTCCAACTTGAACACCCTTTTCAAACTCAAAACACCGCGGCGGGGATCGACGGCAAACAATTCCGGCTGAAGATGCGTCTCCACGTTGCCCCGTTGGTCGAGCGTTTGCAGGTCATGCATCTGATCCCGAAGTTCCGCTGCCGCCTCATATCGTTTTTCCTCCGCCGCGAGTTTCATTTCCCGGCTCAATTCGGCAAGCAGTTGCTTTCGCTTGCCTTCGAGTACCCGAACGAGCCGATGGATGTTCTTTCGGTAATCTTCGGCAGTGATCCGATAATGACACGGAGCGGAACATTGCTGGATGGAGTGCAAAATACAAGGCCGAAACCAACGCCAGCGTTCATCATTGGGCTGGATGTCGAGCGTGCAGGTTCGGAATTTGAATATTTTTTGCAAGGTCAACACGGCACCGCGAAGGCCGGAGGAGTTCGTAAACGGGCCGAAGAGTTTGACGCCGTGTTCTTTGGGAATTCGGGTGATTTCGACACGGGGAAACGGCTCTCGGGTGCGGATTTGCAGATAGGGAAACGTTTTGGAATCTTTGAGATCGCGGTTGTATTTTGGCTGGATGTCTTTGATCAGCCGTGCTTCGAGAAGCATGGCATCGACTTCGTTTTCCGTTTCGATGAAGTCAATGTCGGCAATTTCGGGAACGAGCGGAGCAGTGCGAGCATCTTCGAGGGCGGCTTTATGGAAATAGGAGCCCGCTCGGTTGCGTAGGTCTTTTGCTTTCCCGATGTAGATAACGCGTTCGGCGGCGTCTTTCATCAAATAGACGCCGGGTGCGTGCGGAAGCGTTTTGGCTTTTTCCGCCGCTGGGGAACCATCGCCGGAGTCCGAGAACGAAGACATGGAAGCATTATAGCACAATGGAAACAAAAGTTAGCCGTTACTCCAAAACCAAGGCCAGACGGAGGCCAATGTTGCTGAACCGAACCGCCGGATCGCTGTCGTGCCGACGCGCTGACCGGCAACGCTCGGCAAAGTTGTGCCAACTCCCGCCACGAATCACCCGATCCGAGCCCCTGTCAGGCCCCGTTGGGTCCGTTACAGCACCGCTAGGATAATCTCCATACCAATCCAAGCACCATTCCCATGCGTTGCCGTGCATGTCTTTCAATCCCCAAGCATTCGCAGGATAACTGCCCACATCACGCGCCTGACGACCTCCAACGTTTGCCTGTTGCTGCGTCAGCGTGTCGCCAAAATGATACGCCGTCGTCGTTCCTGCTCGGCAGGCGTATTCCCATTGGGCCTCCGTTGGCAGCGAAAATTTGTAGCCCTCAAGAGCGGCGGGCGTTAGCCTGCCGGTGGAATCGGTGGAACCGGGGGACTGACGTCCCCCGCTCTTTAGTTTCGCGTTCAATTTTGCGATAAATTCTTGGCAATCGTTCCAGGAAACATCTGTTACGGGCAGATTAGATCCCTTGTTGATGCTCGGATTGCTTCCCATCACGCTTTCCCACATTGTTTGCGTAACTTCGGTTTCGAGCATCCAAAAACCGCGGGATAACGTTACGGATAACTCTCCCGGTTCATCGCCCATCATAAAATTACCCGGCGGACACCAGCGGAATGCGTATTCCACGTCGTTGATTTTCAACTCCATACGGTCGCCCGCCTTGCGTTCGGCTTCCGGCGGTGGGGCTTGTTCGGCGGCAATCGGCAGTGCAAGCAAGCAGACCAGAAGGAAAGTGATTTTCTTCGTCATGATTTTACACGGGGGAAGGGATTATGAGTGGTATTTTACTGTAAACAAATGCAGAGGAGAACAGAGCCCGCGGCGTACGCTTGCCGTTTGGAAAAATATCGCTAGATTATTAGGCATGTTTACCTATCCCGCCCTGCTCTGGTTGCTGCCAATCCTCGGAGCAGTGATTCTGATCCACCTGATCAATATGCTCCGGCATCGACGCGTCGAATGGGCCGCAATGGAATTCGTCCTCGCCAGTTATAAAAAAAGCCGAACACGCATCCTCTTCCAACAACTCCTCCTCATGCTCCTGCGGACGCTCGCCGTCGCCGCCATCATCCTGATGTTCGCCAGCCCGCAACTCGAAGGACATCTCGCCCAATGGCTCTCCGGCCGAGGTACTCACCATATCATCCTCCTCGATGACTCCTATTCCCTCAACGAACGCAACCTCGCACAAGGCGGTGTCCCCCTTTTCGACGATGCCGTTGCCGTCATCCAGCAAATTGCACAATATAAACCCAATGACCGCCTCACCCTGCTGAAATTATCGACTGCCGAGCCGCTGCTTCACGAACTGCCGCTCCATACCGACGGCCTGCAAACCATCCAAAATGTCCTCGCAAACCTGCAGCCCTCGTCCGTCGCCCACGAACCAAGCACAATGCTGACCACCGCGAACGATCTTGTTCGCCAAACGGTCGGCCTCAATCCCGTCGTTTATTTTCTGTCCGACTTTCGCCGCCGGAATTGGGCCGTATCGCAGGCCACATTGCCTGACCAGGGGGAATACACGCCGATTTTGGGGCAAATCGAGGCCATCCGGCAACACGGCGGCACCGTCCGAATGATCCGCATTGCCCAAGCCGAACAGCCGAATCTCGGGATCGAACACCTGCACCTCGTCGAGGGAATCCATGCCGCCGACGTCGATATTCTGCTCGATGCGACGATAGCCAATTACGGTCATCACGCCGCCGAAAATGTTCTCATTACGCTCTTTGTCAACGATCAGATGCGGTCGCAGCGGACGGTGCCAACCATTCCGCCGGGCGGCAAAACCGTGCCGCCGATCCGTTTTCCGGTCAGAGTGTCAGGCTCCGAGGCCAACCAAATCGAAGTCCGATTGCAGCCCGATGCGCTGCCCGATGATAATCATCGTTATCTGGCCCTGCAAGTTCCCGATGCGATCGAAATCCTGCTGATCGCTCCGCCGCCGTCCGCCGGCTCGGACTATGATGCCGCCTCCCTCCGCTCGGAAGCCTCCGCCCAATTCGTTCGCGTTGCGCTCGCTCCCGGCGGGGCTCGGTCGGGCATTTTGGTTCGGCAAGAGTTGCCGGCCTTTTTGGCGGAACAACCCTTGCAGCGGTTCAGTGCAATTTTCCTGCTGGACCTTCCGGTTTTGGAACCTTTGGCGATTCGGGCACTGGAAAATTACGTTTCCGCGGGCGGCGGCGTTGCGTTTTTTCCGGGAGCGAATACCGATCTCGAGTTTGTCCGCAATCATCTGTACAAGGCTGGCACCGGCTTGTTCCCCGCCGCTCCGATGATGGTGCAGGAATTGCTGCCCGACTATCTGACGAACGCTGCCGACATACGAGTTGCACCGCATCCCATTTTTCGCCTGTTTAGCGATACGGAAAGTCCGTTGCTCGGGACGGTCATTGTTGACCGGTATTTGGCGGTGGAACTGCAAAACGAGCCGTCGGTCAATGTTTGGGCGACACTCCGCAACGATGCTCCGCTGGTGTTGGAAAAGCCGTTCGGAGCAGGCCGAACGATGACGTTTTTGACCTCGGCATCGCCGGTTTGGAATAATTGGGCACGCAATCCGAGTTATGTCGTTGTGCTATTGGAACTTGCGGCTTGGCTTTCCAAACGCCCGGAGCAGTCGCGGTCGTTTTTGGTCGGCGATGCGTTGGACGTGCAGGTCGATCCGATGGAATACGAGGAACGTGTTCGTATTGCGTTGCCGATTCGGGAAGGGGAATCGTATGCGGATTCTGTGCAGATTGATGCGGTATCGGGCATTGCATCGTTTGCCCGAACGGAGCGTCCGGGTTTTTATGCGGTGCATCGTCGGACGCGGTCGGGTGCGGAGCATTCGGAACTCAAGGCGGTAAATGTCAATCCGTTGGAGGGAGATATTCGGCAACTTGACGTTACGGAGATTATGGACATATTGCGTCCGGTGCGTCAGCCGTTGGAGACGTTGTCGAGTTTTGGTTCGGCAAGTGATTTTTCGGGTTCGCAGTCGGTCAGCGATTGGCTGTTGTATGCGGTAATACTGTTTTTGTTGGCCGAAATGTTTTTGGCTGGCCGAATGGTTCCGCCGCTGGGACGGTAAAATCACTTATCCGCCGCCGACGAGGGTCACGATTTCGAGGGAATCCCGTTCGTTGAGTTCGGTTTGGTCGAAAGTGGAGTGCGGGACGAGGTTTCCATTGCGTTCGACGGCGACGGGATGGCCTGCTAATTGGAGTTGGGTCAATAATTGCCGAACGGTTTTCCCTTCGGAAAAATCAAAATTTTCGCCGTTGATGATGAGGTTCATACCCGTCATTTTACCAAATTTTGAGAGCAGGAGAACACGTAGACGTGTCCAGCATCGACAATATGCAATAAACACCGGAAAATACAACACTTTTGTTCGGTAGCTCATGCAATTTGCCATGCATATTAGGATACTCCCGGTAAAATTGCCATACCGTCAAGTTGTAACCGATGTGCCGCCGATTTCAATGCAATCGGAATCAGCGGCTTTGCTTCTTGGACGTTTCAGACTCGCCTTCAGTTTCGGTGAAAATCCGTCAAATCGAATTACTTACATTCGCCCAGAAAGTATGCCATAATGATCACGACAATCAGAAATCCCGTTCCGATTCGTCGGAGCGGATTGAATTAGAGTTACGACAACAAAATACTAGAATCGCTTCGGCGAATGGCAATTTTCTGCAAGCCAACCGGCCGTACCATAATGGGAAGGTCGGGTAGAGAATTTTCGGTGTTTACAAAGTTGCGTAGTCCCGCGAAGGGAGTGCGAGTGTAAACTGCGGACAGAATCGACATTGTCCAATCGGCTAGCAATGCACCACTTTGACACATGGGGTTTTACTCCGTTTCTTATCCGCAATGCCATCAACCAAGTCGTTGGAACGCTCGTCGGCGCCGAAACCAGGCTAATGCAGGATACTGTCTTTGAATAAATCCTGACGGCAAGCAACGCCTACATTGAAAATCAGAAAATCCTCTCCCAAAAACAGGAAGATGGACTCACCGTATCTGCAAATACGGTTTTCGCCTATCTTGCACTACTTACTACAATGCCATGACGAGTACAGGCTGGATCGTTACGAATTGCCGAATAAATCCTCGCCATTTTTTGCTGCTTATTCAGGCATCGTGCCAGCAGTAGAAATATCTTTCCATGCCAAAGATGAGAGAGTGATTAGGACAGAAAGAATTGGTGCCTGTGTTGAGAGAAGAGAAATGGTGCTACTTTCAAATTATACCAATATTTGCCAAGCATGTTGATTATAAGCAGAATAACCAATAATGAACCAGTTTAATGAACAAAAGCAAATAAATACTGCTGTTATTTTTGATATGGATGACGTACCTATTGACAGGATGCCGATGCAATATAAAAGTTGGGTTGTCACTGCGGAAAAAGAAGGTCTCTCCATATCCATTGCTGATGTGATGAAATTGAGTGGCCACACAAGCCGAAATGTTATTGACAAACTTTAGTCTCCTCATCGTACATTGATACAAGATGAGATTCTAATAATTGATAATGAAAAAGAGAGAGAATACAGACGTATTCTGCCAAAAGAATTTTCTGTCATGCCAGGAGCTGCCTCGCTCATTAAACTATTAGATCGTATTAAATTTTAATATGGAGTTTTTCTTTCTTTTTTGTATCTTGCGTGTTTGAAATAATTTTTGCATTCATCCGCTAAAACACATCGCACAGTTCACCAAATCTTTGCCATAGTGCCTCCATCATTCGCAACTTCAACTTGCGTACCAACGACTTCAACTTCGAAAACACATTCTCGATCGAATTGAAATCAGGACTATACGGAGGTAAATAGACTACTTTCGCTCCTACTCTTTCTATCGCTACTTTCAGACCTGCCACTTTATGCGAGCTCAAATTGTCCAATACCACAATGTCTCCTTCTTTGAGCGTCTTAGCCAATTCCTGTTCTACATAAGCCAAGAGCAATTTTCCATTGATCGCACTATCAATGACCATCGGTGCTCTTAATCCATCACAACGCAATGATGCGATAAAAGTAGTCGTCTTCCAATGGCCATGAGGAACATCATCGACGACTCGCTTGCCTCGCGCAGCACGGCCATACAATGGTGCCATGTTCGTTTTAGTCGCTAGGGCGTGTTGACGCTAATTTTTCATAAAGACGATATTTGTGAAGGCAATAAAAGCATTATAAGTTTCATCCAACTTGTCATTCCTCGTAAATACACGACGGAACTGCTTGATATTGCGGAAGTTACGCTCCACAACATTCCTGCCTTTGTACAAC
>WRKP01000067.1 GCA_009778035.1 Planctomycetaceae bacterium | reverse complement strand
CTGGCATAGCGAACCAGGCCCGAATATTGCCGAATAAAAATCTCTTCAATTTCCTCTCGCGAGAGGTTTGTCTGCTTTTGTTCCGTTGCATCGTCCGTTGAGTGTTGCAGAACCACTGTATCGGTCATAACGATTTTAGGGAAAAAAGGATTTGGGGGGATTGTATCAAAAAAATCGGTGCAAGGGGGTGCCCGGAGTGGGCGATTTTGGAAACGGTCGGTTTCCTGTAGAGGAGACTGCCTCGACAGAATAGGGTATTTTTCAGGACTGATTGCTGCTTATTCCCCTCGAATGTTGCGCCGGCGTTGCGCCGAGATTTTTTAGAGATGGGAGCAAAAAGAAAGCCTTGCGTAAACTCTTGTTACACAAGGCTTTATGAATGGAGGATAACGGACTTGAACCGATGACCTTCTGGCTGCCAGGTCTATTGTACAACTTTCGCCAACACGTCGGTTTCGCGTAGGATCTTGATTTCTTGTCCATCGACTTCGATGTCGCTTCCCGAGTATTTTCCATAAATCACTTCGTCGCCGATACTGACGCTCATTTCGCCGCGTTTGCCGCTATCAAGCAATTTGCCCGGCCCGATTGCAATGACTGTTCCGCGTTGCGGTTTTTCCTTGGCCGTGTCAGGAAGATAGAGTCCTCCAGCGGTTTTTTCTTCGGCCTCAAGCGGTCGAACGACAATACGATCATCCAAAGGTTTCAAATTATTCTTTTTCGACATGATTTTCTCCTTTTTGGGTTAAGTTTGATGTTATTTCCAAGCAGATGCAGATTGCTCAAAATTCTTGATTCGCGTTGTTAATTTGTATACAGCACAAGCAGTTACGGCAAAAACAACGCCGACATTTGCCCGGCCATTATACAGCAAAATATCATTTTGTCAAATTGTCAGGCCCCCGGCTCGTGCCCTACACGAACAGAAGCACCGTCAGCACGATCAGCGGCAACAAAATCACGCAACTGTATCCCATATAACCGAAAAAACTCGGCATCTCCACGCCGGAATGATCCGCTATCGCCTTCACCATAAAATTAGGCCCATTCGCAATATACGTCATCCCGCCCATAAAAATCGTTCCCAATGCGACCGCAACCAACAAATAATGGTCGATAAATCCATGCTTTCCCACAGGCACCGGCCTGAATTCCTGTCGGCTACTCGCATTCCACGCCGCAAGTTCTTCGTCCTTCTCCGGTGTCAATGTCTTTGCCGTCTCAAAAAAGACAACATACGTCGGTGCATTATCCAACACCAAACTCAACGAACCCGCTGTCCAAAATAGCAGTTTTTCCCGTTCAAAGCCCGTTTTCGCTTCCGCCCGGGCAACCATTCCCTTACCCTCTGCATTGATAATCTGCAACGGAACCTGCATGCAAATAAAAATGCCGAAAAACAGTGCCGCCACTTCGCCGATTGCCCAAAAATTGAACGCATTCCGCTTGCGGATTTTATAACTGCCCACCAAAAGCGACAACGGCAAGTCCGCCGTCCACTGCCGGATCGACGATGTGATGGCCGGAAAAATGTCCTTCGACGGGGAAATTGCACCCGAAAAAGTAATAGAGCAGCGTGAGGGAACCGAGTCCGACGGCAACGAGCAATTTGTTGGCATTGTGTTCCCACCAGGCTTCGGTAACGGGAACGAGAGGCAAAAATGCGATGCAAAGCAGGAGACCCAGGAAGGGAGCGATCATGAAGAGGGGTGGCCGTTTTGGTGTTGATTCCGCGATCTCGCGGTCTAAAGATTGGGTTTCTGCGATTTCGATGGGTGCGTTGGTGTTTTTGGTCCAATTTTGGGGGATTCCTTGATAGAGGAGGAAACCGTAGAAGAGGAGCAGCAGGATGATGACGAGTGCGACGGGCGTCATCAATTTGCTTGTTTTGTGTTCGAATTCATGTACGGGCGGGGGTTCAGGGACGTGGAGCAAGCCCGTTTGGTGGTGGACGGGAATATCATAGACGGAGATACCGGACAGGCTGGGATGTTTATCTTCGGAGGCATCTAAATTGTTATCGGTTGGAGCGGGGGTCAAGAGAGCGGATGGGCGTGTGGAGGGTGGCTTAATGGCGTCATTGGAGCAAAACCGGCGGGGAAAGTCAATGCCTTCGACTCACAAATCCTTAATCCCCTGCAAGAGTTCGGCAATTTTCTCTGCGGAAATGTTTTCCTGCTCTACTTTATCGTAGATTGAAAGCAGATAAACGGTACTGCCGCGAACGTAGTAATAAGTAATCACCCTGGCACCGCCGGACTTGCCTTTGCCTTTCGCCTTCACGGCAAGGCGAATTTTGTAACAAGAGTGCCCGATGGGCGTCCCCTTCGTTGGATGGGCTCGCAACTCATCCTCCAACTCCCGCAATTCGCCAACGAGAGAAGCATATTTTTTCATCAGTCGTTCTGCTTTGTTTGTAAATTTAGCAATGGGTACGACTTTGATACTCGTCGAGAAATTCTCCGAGTGTTTGGAGTTGTTTTCGTCCGGCAAGGACTTCGTTGAGTTCATGAACCGCTCCCTTTAATTCTTCGTAAAAATCTTCTTCGTCATCGTCGTCTTCGTCATCGTTTGCCGAAGGTGAATGATTGGCGGCCTCTGAAGGCAAAATTTCTACATACGAAATGTGCCGAAGGACATCCAAAAACGAGTCCGCCTTCTTGTCCGGTATCGTGAGCGTGATTTGCATAAAAAACTCCTCCCATCCCATTGTCGTGTATTTTGATGCAAATTGCAATAACCCAACGCGTAAACCGTAACGGCTTGCCGTTAAATACAAAACATGTTAGAACATGTTAAACTCGCAAAACTGTCCGCCGGGAGAGAAAAATCATGAACAAAAACATTTCGTGCGCCATTATTGCCCTACTCGCGTTTTCGCTCGTTGCCGTTCTCATGGTGTCGATTGCCGCGACGGGATTCTGTTTCTACCGTTACTCAACGATCGCCAGGTCGAACCATGAAGCGATTTTTCTGCTCGAAGAATCTGCCGAGACATCAGAGGCTTTGACCAGTTTCTTCAGAATGCAAGAAAACTTTTATCGCACTCTGCTAGATCCCCGTGATGAAATCGCTCGCCGTGAATTCGAAGAGGCTTATAAAGAAACAATCGAAGTGCTTAAATACATTGCCTCGACTACTTCTGTCGTACCAAACCGCATGGAGGCAGATGAACTCCTGGTTATTCTGCAAAGAATTGATGTCAAAAATCGCGAATTGGTAAGACAGGGAAACACGAGAGAAGAACTCCGTCTTACTTGCAACGGGATTTCCGCGGTCATGCGAGAAAAACTGGAGGTGGTAGGACACGCACTGGAACTCCATATCCGCAATAGCAACGAGGGTAATGCGATTGACCTGATGGAATTGAATCTGCGAATCTATGAGGCGCAAGGCCTTTTCTATCCCGTCTTGCAGAGTCAAGATGGCTTCGCCTTTTCGTCTGATAGGGATATTCAAGTCCAATTAAAGGCACTATTGCATGGAAAGATGGCGGAGTTGCAGACGGCACTTGAAAGGATTAGGAATCATCCTCATTTGCCGTCGGAGTTTACGGGAAGCATCGACGGTATCATCGCGGATTGTGCGAGATGGGAGACGGCCTTGGCGACGTACATTGAAGCCGTCGATCAGCAGCGTGCCATGCAGGAAGAGATTTTAGCCCATCTTCGGCATGTCCTCTCGGGAATCCTCTCTCTAGAGAATAGAAACAAACTAGCGGTATTCGCTAGGATCGAAAAGAGTTAGGGAAAGCCGGGATCATGCGTTCGCAAATCGAATGCCTATTGACTTTCGTGTCCTTGCCGATAGAATGGAAACACCATGGGCCATACAATTAACGTTGCAGATCTTGCCGATCAAGATACCGTACATCGGTTTTTGCAGGAAATGCAAAGCCACGGTGCCAGTTATTCCCTTATTCAAAATGGGATCGAAGTTGCAAGAATTGTCCCTACCGAAGAAAACAACGAAAGGATGCCAGATGAACGGATGCAAAAGGAGAATATATTGCAGGAAATAAAGGCATTCCACAAAAAATATGCCGGTTTGTGGAATACCAATGAAACCGCTCCGGAAGCAGTGGCAAACGATAGGAGATAAGCATTCATGGCCGTTATCGACGCAAGTGTTTGGGTTGCCCTATTCAAAGGACGTGATCATTTTTATCAACAAGCGGAAAGCATCTTGCTGTTTTTGGATGCAAATCAGGAGAGAATCTGTATTCCGTCTATTGCTTTTACGGAAGTTGCAGGCGTCATCAGACGTGTCATGCATAATCGTGATGCTGCGTGGGATGCAGTCCGCTGTATGAAAAAGATGGTCCACGAAGTTTTTGTCAATACCGCCAAACTGGAGCCTGTTGCAACAGAAATCGCAATAAACCAAAGCGTAAGAGGAGCAGATGCCTATTATTTGGCTGTTGCAAAACTAAAAAAGTCGAAGTTGTACACGTTCGACACACATCAGGAAGAAGCCTTTGAAGCAATCAGTCAAAACTGGTAAATAAACTCCCCGCCAACTATGCGTTCGCAAATCGAATCCCTTCTGCTCTCCGAAGTCAAACTGCCCGGCCAATACATCGGCGGTGAACTCGGTAGTATCGTTAAACCCACTGCAACACCCAATGATCCCACCAAAGGACGACTCTGCTTCGCCTTTCCCGATACCTATACCATCGGCATGAGCAACTACGGCTTGCAGTTGCTCTATGCCATCATGAACCGCCAGCCCGATTGGGCCTGCGAACGCGTTTTCGCTCCCTATCCCGATATGGAACGCGCCCTGCGGAAACGGAATTTGCCGCTCTACTCCCTCGAAACCTTTACGCCCCTCGCCGAATTCGATGTCATCGGCTTTTCCCTCCAATACGAACTGACATTCACCAATGTTCTGACCATTCTCGACCTCGGCGGTATTCCGTTGCATTGCCGAGACCGCACGATGGAGCATCCGCTCGTCATTGCCGGCGGCCCCTCGGCGTCCAATCCCGAACCGATGAGCGATTTTATCGACCTTTTCATCATCGGCGACGGCGAAGAAGCCCTGCCCGCCGTGTGCGATTTTTGGCTCGACATAAAACAACGTTGCCGAGACCGGCGGCAGGCGTTGCTCGAGACCGCCCGGCAATTTCCGTACGTTGCGGCACCGATGTTTTATTCCAAGGGAGACAGTCCGCAACCTACCGATCAATGGACTGCTGCGGTCTATCCCGCGTGCGTGAGCGACATCGACGCCTTCGACCCGCCGACGCTGCGCATCGTCCCGACCGTCGAGGCCGTCCAAGACCGCGTCGCCGTCGAAATTATGCGGGGCTGTCCCGGCCGCTGCAAATTCTGCATCAGCACCGTCCAAAAACGGCCGATTCGCTATCGGTCGCCGGAAAACATCGTACGCATTGCCAAAGAGTCCTGTTTGGCAAGCGGTTCCAACGAAGTATCGCTCCTTTCGCTTTCGACGAGCGATTACCCGAAATTCGAGGAATTGATGACGAAACTTCGGGAAGAGTTGTTGCCGATTGGTGTTTCGGTGTCGGTTCCGAGCCTTCGGGTCAATCATCAACTCAGCGATGTGATGCAGCGGCTGACGACGGAGCGAACTTCGGGCTTGACGCTGGCCCCGGAGGCGGCATTGGATGAAATGCGGCGGCGAATCGGCAAGCCGATCACGAACGAACATCTTTTGGCGGGCTGCGAAACGGCCTTTGCCAATGGATTTAACCGCGTCAAAATGTATTTTATGTGCGGTTTGCCGGGCGAAACGCACGCGGATATAGAGGGCATTGTGGATTTGTCGGTTTCGATTAGCCGACTGGGCCGGAAAATTTTGGGCAAGTCCGTTACGGTGATTGCCAATGTGTCGAATTTTGTCCCGAAGCCGCATACGCCGTGGGAACGCTACGGGATGGCTACGCAGCGATATTTTTTGAATGTGCATGACGACTTGCGTTATCGGGCGAAGCGGACGGGCATCGCGATCAAGTATC
The DNA here is from genome assembly GCA_009778035.1 of Planctomycetaceae bacterium. Lineage (GTDB taxonomy): Bacteria > Planctomycetota > Planctomycetia > Pirellulales > Thermoguttaceae > WRKP01. Next base: position 2,680 of record WRKP01000067.1, on the reverse strand, counting down.
ACGATATGGAAACGAGTTTGCTGGAGGCGTTATTATGCCGTGGGGATCGCCGACTGGGCCGGGTGATCGAAAGAGCGTGGCGGTTGGGAGCGCGTTTGGATTCCTGGACGGATTATTTTCGCGGGGATTATTGGGAGCAAGCGATTGCGGAAGAGCAAACGGATGTCCAGCGAATCGTGCATGAAGCAATTCCCGGCGATGCGGCTCTGCCCTGGGGATATGTGCGGTTCGGAGAGCCGGTGCCCCGAAATTGCTCTTGACATTCCGAGCCGATTTAGTGTATAGTACCGCCCGCTTGAGAACGACAACCACTGGGAGGCAAGGATGCGGACCTGTTGCCATGGCACGGATGCCATTTCACTTAAAAAAACGCTTAAACGCGCCTGCAAAAACGTTCATTGCTCCTTCAAAACGAACGTGAAACTGAAGAGTTGCACCAACGATCCCGATGAAGTTCGGCCCGGCGATGTCTTTTTCGCCCTTCCTACAGAGCACGACGACCTCGAAGAACTCGTCGGACTCGCCATCCACCACGGTTGCTCCGCCGTCGTTGCCGAAAAACCCGTCAACGGTGCGGAAAAAGTCCCCTTCTACATCGTCTCCAATGTCGGCGAATGCTATGCCGCCGTTTGCCACGCACTGCACGACGATCCCGCTAAATCCCTCAAAATGATCGCAATTTCCGGGACAAGCGGCAAAACATCGACTTCCTATTTGGTCTGTGCCGTCCTTGCCGAAGCAGGATACCAAGTCGGCCTCATCGGCTCGCTCGGGATTTTCGACGGTATTATGCTCCATCCGGCAACCGACACTGATTTGCAGCCTCCGCAGTTGGCCGCCTGGCTCCACCAAATGATGATGAACGGCTGCACCCATGTCGTTGTCGAAGTTCCCAGCCAAATGCTCGCTCAGGGACATCTCGGCGGGATCCAATTCGACGCAATCTGTCTCACCAACATCCGGCGGGACCATCTGGAATATCATAAAACCGTCGAGCAGTACCGCCGCTGCCAACTCGGTATCTTCCGCTATGCCAAAAAACACGCATTGGCAATCTGCAATGTCGATGACCGAATTTCCGAGGCCATTATGCCGCTCATCGACCAACCGATGCTGTCCGTGGGGATCCGTAATTGTGCGGAAGTCGGTTCGCTCCTCATCGAACGCTGTGCTGCCGAGCAGACATTCATCGTTACGGCGGGAACCGAAGCCGTGCCGTTTCAAACGAAAGTCATCGGCGATAATCACATTTATAATTGTTTGGCCGCGACGGCGTTGGCCATCGGGCTGGAAGTGGACATTAAAACGATCGCCCGTGGTGTGGGCCGCGTCGAAAATGTTCCCGGCAGAATGGAGAAAATTGAATGCGGGCAGGACTTCAATGTGTACATTGATTCGGCTCGAACGGTCGATTCTCTGCAAACGGTTCTGCGGACGGTGCGGGAGGTAACATCGGGCCGATTGATTTGCGTTTTTGGGACGGCAACGTATCACGAGGAGGCTCGCCGGTCGGCAGTTGCGAAGGCCTTGGAATCGCACACGGATTCGGTTATACTTACGTCCGCAACGGAGTATTTGGACACGGAGTCGGCAGCGGCGGCGTGTGATGTTGGCGGTTGTTTTGTATCGGTTCGGGAGACAAAGATCGTGCCGGATCGGGCGGAAGCGGTTGCATTGGGTCTTACGGAGGCGAAAAGCGGCGATACGGTCTTGATTTTTGGCCGCGGCACTTCGTTGGGAGCCCCGTTTTGCGATCGGCAATTCACGAAACAATGGCTGCAAGAAACGCTGGCCGCGAAAACGGCAAATGTGTCGTAAGCAAAAACGATGACCAACAACACAAAAACTCTCATCCAAGCGGATGCCGTATTGCTGCCGCACGCGGGCTGGATGTATTCCGGCCGGCTCGCTGCCCAAACGCTCAAACGCGTTGCGATCCCTCGTCGGGCGATTATCTTCGCCCCGCAACACCGCGGCGGAGGTGCGGAATGGGCCGTCGCGCCCCATCAAACGTGGCTTTTGCCGGGCAGGAACGTCGAAGCCGACTTGGCGATGACGGATCAGATGATCCAAGCCGTTGATTATTTCGCGTACGATGCCGCCCCGCACGCCCAGGAACACGCGGTGGAGGTTTTGCTCCCGATTCTCGCGAGGCTGGCCCCGGAAACGAAGATTTCGGCTGCCGTTCTCGCCATGTCGTCGTGGCCGATGATTCAACGCGGTGCGGTGCAGTTCGCGAAATTCCTCGATTCCCTGCCGGAGAAGCCGTTGCTGGTGATTTCCTCGGATATGAACCATTTCGCGAACGAAGAAACGACCCGGCGAGTGGACCGAATCGCGATTGATGCTCTGAATCGGTCGGTTGTCGAGCACAATCCCGAATTCGCCCTGCGGACGGTTTACGAGCAGCAGATTTCGATGTGCGGCATCATACCGGCCGTGTTTGTGATGGAGACGCTCCGTCTTTTGGGTCGGCTCGACCGCATCGAAGAGGTCGGTTACACGACGAGTGCGGAAGCGTCGGGCGACACAAGCCGGGTGGTCGGCTATGCGGGCATGGTGTTTCATTAGTCCTATTCGGACCGCCATCCCGGCGCACATATTGTCATCCCGGCGAAAGCCGGGAACCAGACATTGCGTGTGATGCCGATTCCACTGGGTTCCGGCTTTCGCCGGAATG
>WRKP01000066.1 GCA_009778035.1 Planctomycetaceae bacterium | reverse complement strand
CGGCCATTGTAAATGCAGTTAATCCAATCAACCTCATGAATCGGCAAACGGTGTTCCGCATACTCGCGAAGCCAATCCTCCGCCAATTCCTTCGGCTCGGAAGTCATCCCGCCACGGATAATTTCGATCTTTCCCTTTTCGCCGAAGAATATCGCTCCGCCTCGCAAAGCGGCCTGAAAATGGATGTCCAGCAGGTTCATTTTGACCAACGGCCCATCGGCATACTTGAATGCGAGCATCGGCTTCGCACAAATTGCATCGCCGACTCGTCTTTCCGTCGGTTGGTCAAACACCGGCGGAACGAGTTTGTCGCCTTCGACAAAGATTTCGACAGGGCCGGTATCGTCCAAACCCAACGCACACTGGACTTGGTCGAATCCGTGCGTTCCCCAGCCGGTCATTTCACCGCCGGAGAACTCGCGGAACGAAAGCCAGCCCGGCCTGCCCCGCGGAACAAACAATTCGCGATGATATGCAACCGGTTCGGCCGGGCCGCACCACATATCCCAATCAAGGTCTTCCGGTATTGGCTCGGCTGACATTCCGTAAAGCCAGGGCGATTCGTAGTTTGCGCAATGGATTTCGTGAATCTTGCCGAGATGCCCTTCGCGGATAAATCGGCAAGCGAGATCGTTGACGCGATCCGAACGCTGCATACTGCCGCTTTGGAATTTGATGCCGGTTTTCTTCGCGGCAGCACGCATCCGTTTGCCGTCGTCAATGGTCAGCGTTACCGGCTTTTCGACGAAAAGATGCTTTCCGGCAAGTGCCGCGGAGACACATATCGGGCCTCGCCATTGCTCATTCGTTGCGATCATGATTGCATCGACGTCTTTGCGTTCAATGACTTTACGATAATCTTGATAGACATGTTCCGGCGGAACATTGTGCCTTGCCGCCACTTCGCTGGCTCGTCGTTTCCAGACATCGCAGACGCAGATTGCGGTTGTTCGGCGGTCGCGGAGGATATTTCGCAGGACGGGATCACCTTGCCGACCGACGCCGATGGCGGCAATGCCGAGTCGTTCGTTGGCCCCGGGCCGATTGCCTTGAGCGAAAACCGTTCGGGGAATAAACATCGGCAGGGCGATTGCTGCCGTTGTCGTTAACCATTCTCGTCGTGTTTGTTTCATGGTGTTGGTCTCCTGTTATTTATCCCGTATTTTTCGCAGGTGCTCGATGCTCCGTGCGGCCTCGTCAAGCGTTCCACACTCGACGCTCAACACAATATCCTGCGGAATCGTTCGCAAAATCGCCATCACAGCCTCCCAATCAATCACGCCATCACCGCAAGCACAACCAACAGCCGTTCCCATCACCTTGCCCCGCTCCGCATCGGATTGAGCCACGGAAATATCCTTGGCATGCATGTGTACCAAGCGATGCTTGATGCGTTCCATCCACGCAATCGGGTCTTCGCCGCCGAGATAAGCATTGCCTGTATCGAAGTTTGCACCGACAAAGGGCGAATCAACCAAATTGAGAATTCGGTCGTATTTTTCGGGAATCAGCGAATAGGTCTGGTGCATTTCGAGGCCGATTTTGATGCCACGCCGCGATGCAATTTTGTGGGCTTCGGTGAGCGAATACTTGATCAGCACGAAATCTTCCTCTTCGGTTGTCCAGGTCTGTTTATGCCCTTCATGCGTGTTGATGACGGGCGCACCGCATTCCATCGCGAACCGGGCGGCTTGCTTCAGATATTCGACAGCGATTTCCGGTTTTGACAACTGGCTATGGGACGAAAACGCGGAAAGTTTAATGCCGTATTTTTCGACGCAATCACGGATACGAAACGGGTCATCGAGCATCGAAACGCTGTGAAAGTATCTCGCTTCGCTGAGGAGTTCCCGCCCCCAATGAACCATCGGTTCGACGTATTCGTAACCGAGTTCGGCGGCGAATTGGATGCCCCATTCAAAGGACTTGTGCGAAGTTCTTACGGCTTCAAGGTTTAGGCCAATGCCGATGTTGCCCATAGATACTTGATGTTGATGAAAACTGAAGGAATGATCAGGCCGCCATTCTAACGAGATTGCTCTTAACAGTCAAGCCGAAATTGCGCAAAAAAGTGTCGAAATTGCGAAGAAACGGCAATCACCCCACACGCACCTCGCGACGGAACTTCGCCGGTGTCCTGCCCGTCTCGATGCGAAAAAACTGAACAAAATAACTACTTGTACTAAATCCGACGATTTCGGCAATTTGCTCCACGGAATAAGCGGTTTCCAGCAAGAGCCGTTTTGCCCGTTCTATGCGAACCTTTTGGATTTCCTGCAATATCGTGCGTCCCAACAGTTTGCGGAATCGGATTTCCAAAATACGGCGAGAAACACACGTACTTGCAACCACTTTGTCGATGGTCAGTTCCGCAGGCGGCTGCGTGTGAAGAAATTGAAGTGCCGTCGCAACATTATGGTCATCAATCGCAACCGACTCGGTGGAACGGCGTTCAACGATATGCAAAGGCGGCACAATGATTTTTTTGTGCGAGAACGGCCCTTTCCGTATCTTTGTATTTTGAATCATTTTATGCAGGGCCGCCGCCGCCAAGTAACCGCCCTGGACGGCATTGAGGGCAACGCTGGACAGCGGCGGAAAACTTAACTCGCAAAGCAATTCATCGTTATCAATGCCGATCACCGAAATCTCTTCCGGTACGGCAATTTCCGCCAAACTACACGCATCAAGCACTTCGCGGCCACGCTGATCATTACACACCATGAGCCCGATGGGTTTCGGAAGATTTTTGAGACATTGAACGAGGATCGGCTCCTCTTTTTCCCATTGCAACGAGGCTCCGTGGCGTACCGGCATTTTATAAAGATGCACATCGCGGCCTTCTTCCGTCATTCGGTTGATGAAGGTCTGTTCCCGTTTTTCTGACCAGACTTGACCGTGATACCCGACGAAGGCGAAATGGCGAAACCGTTTGGCAAGGAGAAGTTCGACGGCCATTTTTGTCGCACCATCGGAATCGCTCATCATTTCGACGAACCGCACTCCCTCGCGTTGAAAAGTTACCGCAGCGGATTCGGGAAGGTCAAGAACGACTAACGGCAAGCCGGTTTTAAGCAGGAGATTTGCGGTTTTTTGATTGATGACGCGTGCAATGATGCCGTCGCCTTTCCAGTCTTTCATTCGGGGAACGACTTGTTCGAAATCACCGGGCGTCAGATGGAATTGCCACGGCCCGTGCAGTCGGGAATATTGCATAATTCCCTGGAGCAATCCGCGTCCGTAACCGCGTGATGTTTCAACGAGCAGGGCGACTTTGATGGAAGCAACCATAGGAGTGCAATCGGGTTCGCGACAAAATCTGACGGTATTATACCGGAAATGGTAATGGTAATGGAAATGGTAATGGTAATGGTAATTTTTCTCCGTGGTCTCCCGGGCAGGCACCCGGCAACCTATCTTTCCGCCCTTTTTCTGCTAAAATGGCATACCATCAACTGAAATTAACGATTGCCAACACCTCACCATGCCAGATATCGACAACGTTCAAAGCGGCAAAGCCTACGGGATCGGCACGCCGCAGTGCTCCGACGGCTTTTACCTCAAAGGCTCCGCACACCTCGACTGGGGAATGAAAAGCCGACTCGCTCAGGTCTTCTCCCCGAAATCGGGAAATACCGTCATGCTCGCCTTCGATCACGGATACATAATGGGTCCCACTTCGGGACTCGAACGAATGGACTTAACCATCGTTCCGCTCATCGAATATGCCGACTGCATTATGTGTACCCGGGGAGCCCTTCGCAGCATCGTTCCGCCGACCTGCGGAAAACCCCTGTCGCTTCGCTATTCCGCCGGTTCGTCGATTTTGACCTATCTCAACGATGAATGCATAATGGACATCGACGAAGCCGTCCGCGTCAATGCCGCTCTGCTCGCCGTGATGGTTGCCGTCGGCGACCAAAAACACGAGGCCCTTACCATCCGCAACCTGACTCAAACGGTCGATTTAGGCACGAAATACTCCATTCCGACGATGGGCGTAACCGCCGTCGGCAAAGAACTGGTGCGCGATGCCCGATATTTGAGTTTGGCAAGCCGAATTTGTGCGGAAAACGGAGCACACGTCATCAAAACGTATTACTGCGAGCAGGATTTCGAGCAGGTAACGAATTCGGTGCCGGTGCCGATTGTCATCGCAGGCGGAAAGAAACTGCCCGAAAAGGAAGCCCTCGAGATGGCATACAGTGCGATCAATGATGGGGCGGCGGGCGTTGATATGGGCCGAAATATCTTCCAATCGGACTGTCCTTCGGCGATGATCAAGTCTGTTCGGGAAGTCGTGCATAACGGAATGAAGCCGGAGCAGGCGTTCAAGATGTATGAGGAGTTGAAGCAGGGCTAGGGCGTGTTTCGGATTGCTCTGGACAAAAAGTCCGGCGCAAGCCGGGACCCAGAGGAACCGGCATCGTACGCAATGCCAGGATTCCGGCTTTCGCCGGGATGACGGAGAGGCGTCAAGACCAATTCCGAACATGCTCTAGAACGTCAAATTTGCCCTTCATTCTTTTCGGCAAAAACACTATCATACGCCGTATCGTTTTGATTTGCGTAGAGATTTCGATGATTCGCATTATTCTTGCCGGTTTGCTGGTTTTATGTTTTTGCGTCCCGCAAAGTGCGGCGGCGGCTAACAACGAAGAGGAACTGCTCGATAAAGCCCAAGCCGCTCTGATTTGGTTTCGCTCACTCGACGATGAATTCGTCCAACGGCGAACGCCCGCCGAAACGTATCGGGAATTCATTTCGCCGCTCGAACTCATTCAAGCCGCCGCACTGCTCTATTCCTATCGGACCAGCGAACATACCGACCTGGCCGAGCAGTTGCTGGAGATGTTGCCCCATCATCAACTGACGCCCGAAGAAATGTTCGAAATCCACGACATTTTGGGCACTGCCGGACTTCGCGAACTGACCGAAATTGAAACGCCCTACCTCGGCCGGATTTCCACCGAAGCGGTCAAGTTCCGCTCGGAGTCGCTGAACAGTGCTGAACAAGTCGTCCTGCACCGCGAACCGACAACCGCACTCGAATTGATGCAAGCCATCGACGTGCTCTCCGTGGTTGGTCGGCCCGTCTTCGTTCGGCATTATCTGCGTCGATTTTTGAACGGCGAATTCCCCGCTACGCCGGAACAGTCCGCACGAATCGTCGAAATTCTCGGCACGCAAAAATTGCTCCAACTGGCCGTCCATCCCGAATTCGCACCGCTCAGCAAAGATGCCGTTGACCGAATCATCGCGGAAGCGAAAAACCATTGGCAAGATGAAGAACGCATTGCCGAAGCATTGCAGGAAACCGACTGGTTTACGGATTCGGCACAGGTTCGCCGCGAAGCGTTGCCCGACTTGAAAATCCTTTGGCAGGGCGACCAACTTTCCGTCCAGCAGGTTTTTGAACGGCTCGCGACCATCGAAGACGAGCAGGAAGCCGACCAACTGACGGCAATTTTGTTGTCCGTGCGTCGGGATATGACGGAAGCCCTCGCGGCCGCACTCGGAGCCTACAACGGAAAGTTGCGATACCACGCAGCACGCGGGCTCGCGGCGTCGGTTCCGCCGCAGGAAGCGTTTTTGCTCTATCAATTTGTGTTCAATGACGAAATCGACGAATCGGAACGGGAAACCGTCCGAAATACACTGGAGCAACGCAGAATTACCCTTCCGAGTCAGGAACGGGCCGCCGCGATTTTGTTTGAACGAGCGACGGATTATTTTGAACGCCGTCGGCCCGTGCGAATTGATACCGATGGGAATGTTTCGTTTTGGGGATGGGAAAAACAGTTCCGCAAGGAAGCAATCGGGGATGTCTCATTTTCGGCGGATGAACCCCCCTTTAAGGAGGGCATCGTATACTATGTAGAGCCAAACATCGAAACCGCCTATAAATCTTTCGCTTTGGGGTACTATCACCAAAGTCTTGGGGTTCTCCCGTTGTCATCCGCGAATAGAAAGGCCTACGTCTTTGCTCATCGGATCGCACTCATCGAACGAACCACCGAACTGTCTAATCGTGGGACAGTTCATTATGATTTGTCAGGAGCAATCGCCCCGGAAGACGCAGAGCAATTCCTGAAATTGTGCCTCGAAAAAGACTGTTTTTATGCGGCATTGGTCGCAATCCGTGTTTTGGCAGAACACGGCGATGCCGATTTAGTCCAATCGACGACCGGCAAGCCGCGAATTTTGGTGCAGGCAACCGTTGCGAAAGACCGTGCAGTCCGCTTTGCGGCATTGAACGCGATTATGCAACTCAATCCCGCAGAACCCTTTGCGGGCTCATCGCTCGTTGCGGACACGCTCGTTTGGTTTGCCCGGTCGGAAGGCGAAAGCATTGTCTTGTCGGGACATCCGCAAATTGCGTCCGCAATCCAGGCGGCCAATCTGTTTTTGGGACTTGGTTATCGTCCTGATGTGGCGACAACCTGTCGGGAACTTTTCGCCCGTGCGGCCATTTCGCCGGATGTCGAGTTGGTTGTCGTCGATGCTCGAACACCGCAACAGCCGGTCGGCGAATTCGTCCAAATGATGTTTCAGGATGCCCGAACCGCCGAAATCCCCATTGCGATTTTGACGAGCGACCAGCAGGACCTCAATCCGAATGTCAATGCGATGCACCGCAATACGATGACGGAATTTGACCGGCGTAATCCGCATAGTCCGTTCCGCACTTCGCTGTCGTTGACGTATCCCCCGTTGGCAACCGAGGCGTCGGCTCGCTGGGTACGGGATGATCTTGTCGCGAAGACGGGCGTGAGGGCTATTTCGGCGGAGAAACGGCTCGAAATGGCGAAGCAGGCGTTGCGATGGCTTTGTGAGATCAAATTGCTGGAGTTATCGGGCGGGCCGAAAATTTATCATTTTGAGGATTTCGATTCGGTCGTATTGGATGCGTTGCACAGTGAGCGTCGGGTCGAGGAGGGATTGCAGTTGGCGTCGGTCATTCGCTCGGCTCGATTGCAGGCAGCGATGAGTGGGATGTCAGAAAATGTCATGTATCCTGATAGGCTTCGAGAGCGTGCCCGTGAGGCTTTGGATGAGAGCATAGAGCGATTCGGATTTATGCCGATTTTTGGTGTGCCTTTTGCCCGTTAGCGAGTGAGCGGCAACCTGCTTGAAATACCCGCACAAATCCCCTACAATTTGTGTTACGTGTTATACCAGGCTCGGAACTCCGAATATGCCGCAAGAATCGCAATCCAACGAAAATAATAAAAAATCACGCTTCAGCGGCAGACGGAGAAGTTACGTCGACACCTTCCGCTGGGGATTCGTGCCCGAAGACGCAAGCAGTAAAGATGCGGGCAATAAAGATGCCGCACCCGAAAATACCGCCGAAGATTCTCCCAAAAAACGAACTCGAAAAAAAACCGCAAAAGCCTCTCCCGTAAAAAAAACAACCGCAACAACCAAAAAAACCGTTGCCAAGTCGGCCCCGGCCAAAGTAGCGGGTAAAATCGCAGGCAAACGGACAAGGAAGAAATTGTCCAAAGACGCCCCGTCGGCCTATCCCGCTCCCACCGTTGCCGAGTACGATGAAAACGATGAAGACCTGAAGTTGCCCTCCTACGGCCGCACGCCTGTTCCCACAGACGATGAGTTGCCCCAACCGCAACCGAGAACACCGCAGCCAAGTGTGCCGCGTAAGGCTCCAACGCAAAAAATGGAGCCGAAAGCCGAACGAAAATCGACGTCCCCGAAATCCTGTCCGGCAACTCCGCCGGCAGCGGACCCTCCCGTTGCCGAAGTTGCCTCCGCCGGGTTTCGCCCCCGCCGCGAGCAGATGGTTTGGGATCCCGATAGAGCGACATACGTGCCGTTGGTTGTCCCGCCGAAAACGGAGTCGACCGCGAGCAAAAAGCAAGCCTCTAGAAAACAAGCGTCCAAAAAACCGTCAGAGTCGGCTCCGAACCGCAACCGGAAGGCTGCTCCGCACGATTCGCAGCCTTCCGAGTGCGAATCGGATTTGCCAAAAGCGGATTCCGTTCCGAAACCGCCGTCCAAAAAGAAGGCTCCTGGAATGCGGGCTTCTGAAAAGCAGTCCGCCGCCCAGCCGGAGCCTGCCGAATTCCCCGTTGCCGCACCGCCGGAGGCCAAACAGCAGAAACGGGCCAAGGAAACGCGGGCCAATCCGCCCAAATTTGTCAAAGCACCGCAGCCTGACCCCACCGACGTCGAAGCGGAAGCCAGCGGGTTCGTCGAATTGGGCGTGTCGGATATTATGCTCGAAGCGTTGCGAATCGTCCGCTATTTGTCGCCGACGCCCATTCAGGCGGGCGTGTTCAAAATGGTTCGGGCTGGCACCGATTTGATGGGCCAAGCCCGAACGGGAACCGGCAAAACCGCCGCGTTTTCGATGCCGATTATCGAAGGCATCACGGCCTGCCCGCCGGGCGATGACCCCGTCGCGATTATCCTCGTTCCGACCAGGGAACTTGCCGTACAAGTTCGGGACGAAGCGATGCGGCTTGCTTATGGACAAGATATTCGTATTACGGCCTGTTACGGCGGAAAGCCGCTCGGCAAGCAAATCGAACGATTGAAGGCCGGTATCGACATTCTCGTCGGTACGCCGGGCCGAATTTTGGACTTGATGAACCGTCGGGCGCTGTCGCTCGGCTCGATTCGCTGGGTCGTTTTGGATGAAGCCGACCGAATGCTTGACATCGGGTTTCGGCCTGATATTGAAAAAATACTCAAGCGAACGCCGCAGGAGCGTCAGACGTTGCTATTTAGTGCAACGCTTCCAGCGCCGGTCGTTCGGCTGGCCGAAAAGTATATGAAGTCGCCGGAAGTGCTGGATTTTTCCAACAAGAGCGTTGCGGTCGATACGATAGAACAGTTTTACGTAACGGTCGATCCTGAACGGAAATTTGACGCTTTGGTGTATCTGTTGGAGGAACAGCAGCCGCAGCAGGCGATCATTTTCACGCGGACGAAACGGGGAGCGGATCGGCTGGCGAGGTTGCTGGACAAGCAGTTTGACAAGTTGGCGGCAATTCATGGCGATATGCTGCAAACGGATCGGGACAGAGTGATGTCGCAGGTTCGGGCTGGTACGATTAAGTATTTGGTTGCAACGGATGTTGTTGGTCGCGGCATTGATTTATCGAGTGTATCGCACATTATCAATTACGACATCCCGAAATTTTGCGATGATTATGTGCATCGTGTAGGCCGGACGGGCCGGATGGGTCGGGACGGCATTGCGTATACATTTGTAACGGTGCAGGAGGGTGCGGAACTGACGCGGATAGAGATGCGGATTGACAAGTTGTTGCAGCGTGCGGAGTTAAGGGGTTTTGAGTCGTTTACGAAGCCACATGATCCGAATGCATCATTGGAGGATGAGGAAATAATGGTGGAGCCGCCGAAACCGGTATTTGGCAAGCCGGTGCGGAAGGTTCGCCGTGCGTTGTGATGCTCGGCGAAGGTGGCAGGGCCAGAGCGTATTCAACTTTGCTCTGGACAAAAAGTTGCCATTCCGGCGAAAGCCGCATCCTTCCGCTACGGCTCCGCCGGCACAACCCGCTACTCCAAGTCAATGCGGAAGTTCTTATCGCCACGGGTTAACTCAAATACATAACCCTCCGAGTCAATCCCATATTTGGCCAATAACGGCACATATGCCGGCGGCGGTGCATGATCATGACCGCCCGGCCACGCAATTCGCATCGTTACCGTTCCCACCGGTACGCCATCCGTCGATTGCGTATGCACCGCCTGAAATCGCCCGCCCGGCCGAACCATCGCCCCACTAGGACGATAATCCTCCACAAAAAACTCCAAAACCACTCCCTCCAATGCCTCCCCATTGTAGGTAATGACCCCTTCCAACGGAACAACCCGATA
>WRKP01000065.1 GCA_009778035.1 Planctomycetaceae bacterium | reverse complement strand
CGGGGGCAGTCGGGGCCGGAGAGATAAGGCTCCCGACTGCGTCGCCCGCCTCTGTCCAGGCCGAAAATGCCGATTCCAGCGTCCGGGCGATGGATTTGAGGCTGGAATCGACGGATTGAAGGGCTTCTGACCATGCCGACTGGTTGGAGGGTTCAACCGACCGGTTGGAGGGTTCGGCGATCCGCCAATAGTGCGGAGAATTGTATCCTTCGACGAGGGCAATTTTCCCGTTTTCGGCGAGGCTTTTCAGAAGTTTGCTGCAATTCCCTTTATCGATTCCGAGGGTGCGGACGATTTCGGCAAGGTACATCGGACGGACGGCCCGCATTTCGAGGAAATCAATAATGCGTTCTGCGACGTGGGAGGTTCGAACGGCGGTGCTACTCATAACGCACCCCTTTCCCTCGGGAATAAAGAAAAAGCCCCGGGGCATACAGAAACGCCTCCGGGGTAGGACAGTACACGGGTTCGTGACGTTAATGCCGCCAACCAAAACGGACACTAACCCCATATACCGTGCATGAACGATGAAATCTCCGCCATGCAGTAGCAGGGAGCGGACTTGAACCGCTGACCTACGGCTTATGAAGCCGCCGCTCTAACCAACTGAGCTACCCTGCCAATCAACCTCCAACAAAGTATAACGCCTACGCCCCCTTTGTAAATAGAGGGAGAATTGACATCATCCCTCCATCCCACTCGCCAATACCACCTGACTCGGACGAACCACCCGATCAAATAAACTAAAACCCGATTGCACCTCCTCAATTACCGTATTCGCCGGATACTCCGCACTCGGAATCTGCGAGACCGACTCGTGAAAATTCGGGTCAAATTGCTTAAATTTCGCCTCAATCCTTTCGCAATGGTACTTTTTCAATACCTCCAAAAATTGCAAATGCACCATTTGCACGCCCTCAACCAACAATTCCAAGTTCGGAGCCGCATCAACCGCCTCCAATGCCCGGCCAATGTTGTCCCAAACCGGCAACAGGTCCCGCATAATGTCCAAATTCGCGTACATTCGCTCTTCAGCGGCTTGGCGATTGACGCGAGCCCTATAATTTTCCAAATCGGCCAGGGCACGCAGAGCCCGGTTTTTCGCTTCATCCAGTTCCAGGCGGAGTTGAGCCGTTTCGTCCGCCGACTCAACCGGTTCGCTTACAAGATCAAGACGCTCTCCCGACATTTTTTGCAAAAATCGCTTTGTTTCAGACAGTTGGGACGATTATAGCATAGATTGCGGTTTTTTACAGTGCTTGACCGGAGGGCTCACGCCCCCCGCTCTTGCGCCCTGCTAATCCTGGCGTTGTTTGGCATTTTCCATAATTCCGACAAGCGTCTGCTCCACCTTCTTGCTCATCGCCGCTCCATCGCTTATCTGCGCACTCGCGCCCGTTACCAACGTCGCAATCTGTTCCGCCGCATCGTTCGAAGATTTGGCCAAATTGCGAACCTCCTCCGCAACGACCGCAAAACCACGGCCGTGCGCACCAGCCCGAGCCGCTTCAATCGACGCATTCAATGCCAATAAGTTCGTCTGGCGAGCAATTTTTGCGATGACCGCGATCATTCCCGACATCTGCTCCGTCTCCGTGTTGACATTCTGCATCAACGCCGCCGTTTTGTTGACGTCGCCCACCATTCCCTGAACCGCACTAAACAAATCATTAGCAAATCTTTCCCGTTCCGCACTCTTCTGCTCCGCCTCTTCCTGGTGCATCAGCAATTCATTCTGATGCTTCGGATAACACAGGTCAGGGCAGGAAACTTTATTGAACAAAGCCGTGGCCATCTGCTCGCAACACTTGTATCCGCACGCTCCGCAGTTCAAAACATCCGCCTCCGTCTTTTTGGCTAACTGTTCCGAGAAAATCCGCTGCACCTGCTCCTTGCTGGGAATGCGAATCGTGTTGTTTTCCCGAAGATTCCGATAGCGTCGCTCGTAAATATCAGGCTTCCAATGAGCCTCAATCCGTTCGGCAAGCAAGCCCGGATGCTGTGCTTCCTCTTTTTTATAGGATTCCTGCAATTCGTTGCTTCGAGTTTTAATCAGATGTTCCATCACGTCCTGGGATGCGTGCGACAGTTTCGTTCCCGGCCCGCCGTTGCAGCCGTGTTCGCAGTTCAAACAGTCGATCAAGAGCGGATTGATGCCCGCCTTGACGGAATCGTAGAGTTTATCGAGATAATGATAGACGCCGTGTCCTTCGATTTTTCGGATATTTTTTTCGATACCAGGCACTTCCCGCATTGCCGTTTCCATAAGTCCGCCGGGCGACGAGAAGAGCACGGCTCGTTCTGCGAGCGGGCCGTCATAGTCCGACGGCTCGAATCGCGTTAAATTGATTTTGTGCTCTTTGATATAGTCATCCAACTTTGCCATGGTGACGTTGTAATCGCCGAGGCCGGTTTCTTCGTATTCTCGTTTTTTGGCAACGCAAGGCGAAATGACGGCAACCCTGTGATGCCGATAGTCGGCAAAAAACTCCTTGATCATTTTGATCGTATGGAGCATCGGGGAATGTGCGGGGGCAAGGTAGGGAATGAGTTCGGGCCGATAAATTTGGATGTATGTTACGATGGCCGGACAGGGTTGCGCGATGACCAATTCTGGCTCGTTTGTTTTGACGTGTTCCAGGTAGGACTTAACGGTCAATTCGGCACCGAAACTGACGTCGAATACGGCTTCGATGCCGAGCGATTTAAGCCAAGAGTTAAAGTGGAGATATTGATTGGGGAAACTCGCAGCGATGGCAGGCGCGACGACGGCGATCATTTTTGTACCGCGGGCAAGGTCGGCAAAGAATTTGTCGGTATCGTCGATGATCATTCTGGCATCGTGGATACAAGCGGCAATGCAGGCACCGCACCCGATGCACTGGTCGGTATTGATGCAGATCCGTCCTTCGTGGCTGCCGTCGTTGCAAAACCGGGTGGGACAGTGCCGAACGCAGACATTGCACTTAACGCATTTTTCGTCATTCACGCTGACAACGGGAGATAGTTTTTTCATGGCGATTTCGGGGGGGAAGGGGGGGGTATGTTTCAGTCATATGTTGTAGTCTATTTTACCGTGCGGGATGGGGTCTGTAAACAATAGGGGGAACGCAATCCGACCGACTGCAAGTACCGCAAAAGATGGGTCGCAAAAGGTAGGTTGCCGACCGCCGGGCGGCAACTGCGGTACTCCGCACATTAGGCCTTCCAGTCGGCTACGCCGACGCACCCGCCCGGCGGTCGGCTGCCTACCTTGACGCTTGCATTCGGCCTGCCGGAGCCGGGGCTTTACTTTTTCCGCCCGATATGATAGGCTACACGAAACACTTCACACGCTTCAAGTCATGCGGCCCGCTTCCGTCATCCAACTCACGATCGCCCTCTTCGCCGGCCTGCTCTGCCTCGGAACCATCGGCCTGGCGTCGAGTTTTTTCCTCGCCTTTTACAACGATACCAGCAAAATAGAGATCCGCCTGCCCGCCGAACGCATTGTCAGCCTTGTCCCCCACATTCCCGTCGAAGGAACCCTCACGCCCGGGACCGGCACGCCATCGCAAATCCTCACAACCTGGTCCCAATTCCGAGGCGATTACCGCGATGCCATTTCGACCGAAATGATTTCGCTCCGCCGAAATTGGACGGATGAAAACCCGCCGCCAACCCTTTGGGGGCTGCCCCTCGGCGAAGGTTATGCCGGATTCGCCGTGCGAAATGGACGTGTCTATATCAAAGATTACGACGAAGAAAACCAACGCGACGCCCTCCGCTGCCTTTCCCTCGATAACGGCGAAGAAATCTGGCGATTTTCCTATCCCGTTGCCATCAAGCGAAATCACGGAATGTCCCGAACAATACCCGCCGTTACCGACCAATATGCCGTCTCCATCGGCCCGAAATGCCATGTTTTGTGCGTTGATGCGATTACCGGCGAAGAAAAATGGCTCATCGACCTTCGATATATCTACGGGACCGTCGAGCCGGATTGGTATGCCGGCCAGTGTCCGCTCATCGTAACGTTGCCCGGCCGCACCGACCCCTCGGCAATCATTGCCCCCGCCGGGCCCGAGGTGCTGATGGTCGCCCTCGATTGCGAAACCGGCGAAGAAATTTGGCGGACGCCGAACCTGTTCCATTGGAATATGACGCATTCATCCATTGTCCCGATGATGCTCGACGATGAATTGACGTTCGTCTATCTTGGCGATGATGGACTCGTCGGCGTGCGAGCGGCAGATGGGGAAATCCTCTGGTCGAAGACCGGTTGGGCGACGGCGTTGGCGACGTGCTCGTCGCCGGTGATTTTGTCGGATGACCGGATATTTTTCAGCGGCGGGTACAACCGCGGGTCTGGTATGATCCAAATTGTTGCGAATCCGCAGGGGCAATACGAAGCGAATACGCTGTTCATGCTGGATCATGCGATTTTCGACACGGAGCAGCAGACGCCGATTTATTATGCGGAACACATTTTTGGTCTTCGTCAGCGGGATAAGCGTTTTGTTTGTCTGGATTTGAGTGGTCAGATTGTATGGGAGAGCAGTCGAACGGAGCGATTTGGCAGTGGGGCGTACATTGTCGCGGACGGGATGATATTGATTGTGGATGATGAGGGGGTTTTATCGGGATTGCGGGCGACACATGCGGGATTTCATCGGTATTTTGAGGTACAAATTATGGAGGATTATGCGTGTTGGGCACCGATGACGATCGTGCAGGGCCGTTTGCTTTTACGGGATCAGCACTCGATGAAGTGCATTGACTTGCGGTAGGGGGCGATTGTGCACGAGTCGCGAGCACACGAGCCGGGGGCGTAAGCCCCCGGACATGCGTCGCCCTAACGGCCCTTGCGCTGGTCGGTGAACCAACTATTGTACAACTTTTTCAGTTCATCGTTCTCCTCCGAAAAATCAGGATCATTCAATGCCTTCATCATCGTGTCCGGCTCAATGAAAATCTTCGCCGGCTGGGCGAGCGGATGCTTTTTGAGTACCGACTGCAAGAGGGTTTTCGTCTTTTTGTCAAGTTCAATTGACCTGCAAACTTCATCAAACAAGGCATCGTGGCCAACACGTGCTCCAAAAATCATCTTTGCGAAAATGTTCCGATGCGAAAGAGTCCATTGTACCGAATGGAGAGGAACCACGCAAGAGCCGCCATACACACATGCAAAATCGGGGGGCTAACGCCCCCCGCTCTTGTGCATACCCCTTACTCGAGGTCGCGAGGATTGAGAATCACGCCGCTGCCCGGACGGCTGATCTGAATGAAGAGCAATTTGTCCATATCCTCATTCAAAGGACGAACACTTCGGTCGCAAAATGCCGCCAACACCACGCCGGGGTGTCCCGAGGAAGGACGCGCCGTCCTGATCCTGTTCAAAATCTCAACACCAGAATTCGCCCGGCCCTCATTGATGAACAACGGAGTCGTGAATCCGTCCGTACGGACAACATTATTTTCCAACGGCTGGTAGTAATGGATGCGGTCTTCATCCCGGGCGGTGCTTGAATAAGGGAAGCAGAAACCAACAAGGCTTTCCACTTCGTGAAGACTTTCAACACCTTCAAACGGATAAAGTTCGGTCGCGTTCCAGTCCGGCCTCAAATGCGAAGCGACGGGAATTCCGGGCCTAATGTTCGGACGCCAAATCCAGTTTCCTGCATTCTCGTTTTCGGTAATCAAAATCGTCATACTCGTACCATCCATCGCAGAGATGTCTTCCAGGCGTATCGTTGACATCGCCCGTCGTGTTCCCGCGGCCGCGTGATCCCGCCACGGAGCCCCTTCCCAAGCGAAATGATCGAAAAAGATGGTGAATGTTCTGGCATCCCTCATGTTTCGATATTGGTTCCAGTATTCCGTCCTTTGTGCATCGTCGTAAGTTTCGGGCCAATTCTGCGGGCCTGCGTTCGCGACATAGTTGATTTTGGTTTCCCCTTGCATACGACCGCTGCTCCCGCACTGCATCGTGGGCAACACCAAGTCGTAGAGGGTGAATTCGTCTTGTCCAGCCACATTCACACCGATAATCGTCCCGTTGCTAATTCGGCTCCAGGCGGTATTTTGCTCCATAAACGGCAAAAGGAATGCAACCCAAGTCAATTCCGTATGGTTTTGCGGAGCATCGAGGTTAAGATCGGCCCTCAGGTTAAGAGCATCGGTTCCAATCCCGCTGATGTTAGCCCAATAATCATTGGGTCTGAGCGGAGCCCTCAGGGCGGGAAAACGCCCGTGTGTATGTTCGTAATTGAGCAGAGCGAAGGCAACTTGGCTCTGATTGCTGGTGCATTGTGCTCTTCGGGCTGCTTCTCGAGCGGCTTGAATGGCCGGCAAGAGCAATGCCGCCAAAATTGCGATGATCGATATGACCACCAAGAGTTCTACCAAGGTAAAACCAGTTGTTTTATGTGTCGTTCTCATAGCAAACCTCACTTCTTTTTGGGTTGTTACTTATCGGATGTTGATATCGTGATTGTTCCTCGGGATCTCCCTTGCGTCTATTGTACAACATAATAAAAGAAAATACAAGAGGAAAATATGCAGAAAAATGCAAAGGTTCCGGTCGCCGCCCGTACAGTTGTTACAAAAGAGCGCAAAAGCGGGGAGCTCACGCATCCCTGCCCGACCGCAGCGAACACTGCTCTTCGCTGTGGTACATTTTTTGCCGGGCGAGCAGGATGTCCCAATCGACCTTTCTCGCATCGAATTCCGGTCCATCCACGCAGGTAAATTTGGTTTCTTCGCCGACCTTGACCCGACAGCCGCCGCACATGCCGGTCCCGTCTATCATGATGCTGTTCAAACTCGCAATGCCCTGTACTTGGAACGGAGCGATCGTCTCCGCACAGAATTTCATCATAATTGCGGGGCCGATCATATAAACGCAGCCGATTTCGCTTTCGCGGGTCTCTAAAATTTCCCGAAGCGGCTGCGTAACCAGGGCTTTTCGGCCTTCGCTGCCGTCATCCGTCGTGATAATGTATTCATCGCTCACGGCAGACATTTTATCCTGCCAAAAGAGCAGGTCTTTGTTCCGTGCTCCCTGGATGGTGATGATTCGGTTGCCATAATTTTTCAACGCCCGGGCAATCGGGTAGATTGGAGCGGTGCCGACACCGCCGGCGGTCATGATGACGGTGCCGTGCCCCTGAATGCTATAATTTTCGAGGTGGCTGGGATGCCCGAGCGGCCCCATCAGGGCGAAAAGGTGTTCGCCGGCTTGCCGTTGGACGATTTTCCGCGTGGAAGTGCCGACGGCCATGATGACGAGAGTGAGCGTACCGGCATCGGCATCGAAGTCGGCGGCGGTCAGCGGAATGCGTTCGCTGTTTTCGTCGGCCATCACGATCACGAAGTGTCCCGGCTTGACTTTTTGGGCCAATTTGGGACACTCGATGAGCATTTCGAAGATATTGGGAGCGATTTCCGCGTTTTTCAGGATGGGGAACATGGCCTATATTGTAGCAGAAAGGGGGAGGTAACAGGGAGGGACATTGCACGGGAGCGACGGGCGTGTCCCCCTGGCTCTTGCGCTCGTGTGTCAAATCTGATACAATGCCGGAATATCATTTTTCCCTTACCACACTCAATGGCGCACGAAGTTACGCTTATCACCGGCGATGGAGTCGGTCCCGATTTGGCCGAAGCCGCTCAAAAATGTATCAATGCAACCAACATTAAAATAAATTGGGACATCCAAGAAGCCGGCGTCGATGTGATGCAACGAAACGGAAATCCCCTGCCTGAATCCACCCTGGAAAGCATCCGACGCACGAAATGTGCTCTCAAAGCACCCATCACAACGCCCGTCGGCACCGGATTCCGCAGCATTAACGTTCATCTCCGGCACGAATTCGGCCTCTTCGCCTGCATTCGGCCTTGCAAATACTATCCCGGCGTTCGCACGCTTTATGATAAAACCAAAGTTGACCTCGTCATTTTTCGCGAAAATACTGAAGACCTTTATGCCGGAATCGAATTTGAAAAAGGCAATCCCAAAACGGACGAGTTGATTGCTTATATCAATTCCATCGCGGAAGGCCGAAAAATTGCAACGCCCGGCAGCGAAACCGGAATTACCATCAAGCCGATTAGCATCACCGGCACGGAAAAAATTGTCAAGGCCGCATTCGAATACGCTCGGGAAAATAAACGCAAAAAGGTAACGTCCGTCCATAAGGCCAACATTATGAAGCACACCGACGGATTGTTTCTCGAAATTTCGCGGGAAGTTGCCAAGCAGTATCCCGACATCGAATTTGAAGACCGTATTGTGGACAATATGTCGATGCAGTTGGTGCAGAATCCGAATTTGTATGACGTTTTGGTGATGCCGAATCTTTACGGCGACATATTGAGTGATTTGTGTGCGGGTTTGGTTGGCGGCTTGGGAATTGCACCGGGAGCGAACATCGGGCCGGATACGGCAATTTTTGAGGCGACGCACGGTTCTGCTCCGAAGTATAAGGGACTGAATCGGGTCAATCCGACGGCGGTGATATTATCGGGAATGCTTATGCTTCGTCATTTGAAGGAGTTTGATGCGGCTGATCGTTTGGAGCGTGCGGTTGCGTCGGTCATTGCGGAGGGCAAGAGGGTGACGTATGATATGAAGGCTGACCGAAGTGATCCGACTGCCGTGGGAACTCGCGAGATGGCCGACGCGATCTGTGAAAAATTGACCTAACGGACTTGTGCGGCAATGGCACAAAACTGTGAATTGCCGTCTATAGGCCCAGGCCCAGCCACAACGCCGCCATTCGCACGGCAACGCCGTTCGTTACCTGATCCAATATGGCCGACTGCGGCCCATCCGCAACGTCCGGCGTTACTTCCAAGCCCCGATTGATGGGTCCCGGTGCGATAATCAACACATTCGGCTTCGCTTTGGCCAATCGCATCGAGTTCATCCCGTAAAGATGGGCATATTCCCGAGTCGAAGGAAATGGACGAACCACCTGACGCTCAAACTGTATCCGCAGCAAGTTGAACACATCGACTCGGTCTAAAATCGCATCCAGCGAATAGGAGACCTCGACGCCCAATTTTTCCCAATTTTTGGAAACCAGCGTCGATGGCCCGCAGAGAATGACATTGGCACCGAGTTTTTTCAGACCCCAAATGTTCGAGCGTGCCGTTCGGCTATGGGCAATATCGCCGACCAACGCCACGGTCAATCCGGCAAGCGAGCCGAACCGTTGCCGAATCGTCAAAATATCAAGCAAAGCCTGTGTGGGATGCTCGTGCGGGCCGTCGCCGGCATTGAACACATGACTTTGGATGTTTTCGGCCAACAATTTCGGTGCGCCCGGACAAGAATGCCGAACAATAACCGCATCAACTTGCATGGCTTCGATATTTTTGGCCGTGTCGATGATGGTTTCGCCTTTCCCGAGACTGCTTGTTGCGGCGGTAAAATCGACGACATCAGCCCCGAGTCTCCGAGCGGCGAGTGCGAAACTGGTTTTGGTTCGGGTCGAATTCTCGAAGAAGAGGTTGACGCAGGTTTTCCCGGCGAGGAGGGGGATTTTCCGGTCGCCGTGCATCAAAACGGAGCGGAAGCGTTCGGCTTGGTTGAGGATGAGGTCAATTTCATCGGCCCCGAGTTCTTCGAGACCGAGCAGATGTCGTCGCGTCCAGGATTCGGGAACGTTTCCCCAATTTGGCGTTGATGTTTCCGGCATGAGTGTACATCATACCCGAAAAGTTCCTTTCTTACGATACGGGTTCTTTGGCTTCCGATGCGTGTTCCGCCCCCCTGCTTGTTTTTGCTCCGCCGGTTCGATACAATACCCCGGATAGGGTTGTGGCGCAAGGAGGCGTTTACTTTTTTACATACACAAAAAGAAGAGGACTCCACCATATGAATCGTACAGCGAAAAATACGGATCCAAACTTTACCATAACCAACCTCCCCCACAAAATGGGCCTTGTAAAATGGGCAAAATGGGGGGGGGGGGGGGGGGGGGAAACCCCCTCCCCAAAAGGGTTTACGTAAAAAAATTCCCCCCCGTTTTTTTAAATTTTTTTTTCCCTTTTTTCTTTT
>WRKP01000064.1 GCA_009778035.1 Planctomycetaceae bacterium | reverse complement strand
TTTTGCTATAATAAGATCCATGCCGACCGTCGTTCAATATCCCTGCTCCCAATTCGATTACATCACCTCAGGACGCTCCGAAAATGATGCCCAACAACTCTTCGATGCCTGGATAGCCGTACACCATCCCAGCCTGCTCGAAATAGACTCCACCATGCCCCGATGGGAAACCGCATCCTATCCGCCCTTCAATCTACAACAAGACATCGTCATCATTCCGCCCTGCTGCGAACCCTATTGGAACGACGATTGGGAAAAACAAACTGCCGATTGCATCATCATCCGCAATGCCGCAAACCGCGATGAAATCGTCCAACAAGTGCTTGCCGCCCGCAATCATTCCAGCCAACCCTTTGACGAGGACTTCGTTGCCGACTTCTACGCCTTCGCCGCCGCCCGATTTCTCCTGGCCCTGCTCAGCCGAAACCAATATCATCTGCACGCACCCGATGATACCCGACTCAAAGAATTGCTGGACAGCGCCATCCAAATGTCCCGACACAACGAGCCGGGCGGCATCCAGCAAGCACTCCAACGGGCATTCGACGAACTTGCAACGGCTAAAGATAATTACCATGCCGTACAAAACTATTTTTTGGAACTGATTCTCGTAACGGAAACAACTGCCGGCGAACCGCTCCGCCAACTGCTCCAAACATCGCCGCATGTCAACTTGTTCCTGCCCTGCAAGATACTCCAAACCCTGCCGGAATTGCACCCGGAAACCTTTGCCGAACTGCAATCCGCCGTCGAAAAAGGCAAGGTGCACTTTATCATCGACGATTGGAGCGACGGCATCGACCTGCAATCGCTTGCACTTTTGCCGATTCTGGACGTTGCCGACCGTGTTTTGGCGGGAATTTCGCTTTATCGCGATCTCCTAAACATTTCGCCGACGGTGTATGGCCGACTGACGCCGGGACTGTCGCCCGTTTTGCCCCAGTTGCTCAAACTGACGGCCCTGAAGGGAGCGGTCCACTTCGCTCCGCTTGCCGGTTGGAAAATCAAGGAAAGCGAACAGAGCAAAATCGTTTGGCAGGGAACTGATAACAGCAGCGTGGATGCGCTCGTCCGCTATCCGATTGATGCTTCTTCGCATCTCGGATTCTTTGAATTCGCAGACCAATTCGGCACGCAACTCCATCAAGACAGCGTGCCGACGACGGTGTTTGCGAAATTTCCTGATATACAGAGCCATAAGCCAGGAACGTCTGCCAGCGGTTGGCTTGACATCTTGCGGCGGATGAACCGTTATTCGACGGGATTGGGCAACTTCGTCCATATCGAAGAGTATTTTAGCAGCACGGCCTACTCCGGCGGGATGCAACGTTTTGGACACGAAATCTATCCCGTCGATGCGTTGCGGGAGCCGGTGCAAAATCCCATTTCGCGGTGGAATGCTCTTTATCAAGCAAGTCGGGCCCGGCTCGTGCAGTCCGCATTGGAAACGCTGTTGCATTTATTGAACAAACCTGTTTCGGACAGGCCGATTGCAGAACAGTTTGCGGATGCGATGTTGCCGTCCGCCGCATTGCCGTTAGCCGCTCCGCCCGACGGGTGCCGCATTGCCGTCAATCCCTTGAGTTTCGCCCGAACGATGTACATGGACGATACGCCCATCGAAGTCCCGCCGTTGGGGTATGCGTTCTATAAAAAACAGAGTGAACAAATTGCCGGGGATGAATCGCAGCACAGTTCCCGAACGCATTCGCCCCAAAAATTGATAACACGGCTCTTTTCCCCCAAAAAAAACAAGGCCGAAAAAAACAAGGCTGAACCGGTCTTGGCTCGGCAGGCAACCGACGACATTGGCCGGGGAGAAAAACGGGCGGTCTCCATTTTGGAAAACCGGTATTTCAGTGCCAAATTTGACGCAACGACGGGAATGCTGCGGTCCATTTTCACGAGCCGGTCGCGATTCAATCAACTTTCCCGACAGATTGCTTGCCGGAATAATCAAATCTATACGGTACAGTGCGTCGATGAAATTGTCATCACGAAATCGACTGCCGAAATCGGGCAACTCAAAATTACCGGTCGGCTGGTTTTCCCCGAAGGCGAAGTTGCGGCCCGATTTTCCGAGACGGTGATGATTCGCAGTCAAAGCCGGGTGCTTGAATTCGGCTTGACGCTTGAACCGCTCATCGAATTGGATGATGACCGTTGGAATTCTTACATTGCCGTCCGGTATGCTTGGAATGATGATGCGTTGGAATTGCGGGGCAACTTGAATGATGGAATTTATGTTCTGCCGGAGCGGAAGCATTTGCACTCGACGGGATTGATTGATTTGCGGAGTGAAACGCAGTCGCTGACGTTTTTATCGGAAGGGTTGCCGTTCCATCGTCGGAGTGGCGATCGGCAACTTGACACATTGTTGTTGGTCAAGGGCGAGTCGCAACGGCAATTTCGCTTGGGCGTTGGCGTGAATGCAAAGAATCCGATGTTTGTGTATCAGGATTTTTCGCTGAAACAGGAGGGATTGATATTTCCGGTGCAATCATGTCCGAGCAATCTATCGTCTTGGCTTTTTCAGATCGAGTCGAGTCATGTATTGGCATTGCATTGGGAGGCGGTTTGGGAATTGGAGAAATTGGTGGGCTATATGGTTTATTTGCAGGAGGTGAGTGGCCATCGTGCGCATTTTGTTTTGCGTTCATTTTTGCATCCGGTTCGTGCGGCGGCGATGAATTTTCAGGGCCAGGAACTCAAGCCGATCAAGGTGCAGGACGATGCCGTATTGATTGATATGCATGCGTATGAAATTTTGCCCTTGAGGGTTTGGCTGGAGTAGTTTGGCTCGCTCTGGTGTTACTCCGGCGAAAGCCGGAATCCAGGCATTGCGTGTGATGTCGTTTTTGAGGCTCTCCGAACAAGTCTATTGCCAAATCCCGAGCGTTATGGTATCCTAATACGCAAGGGAGAGGACCAATGTCAGAACTTGCCAAACGGCTGGAACGGCTGTTTTCCAAATTAGATCACACCGCATTGCTCGTGGAGCAAATGCTGGCCGACGCTCTTTTTACGCTGGAAGGCGGAAAAGACGAAGATATCGAAACGCTTATCCAATCCGATGCCGCTATCGATTCCCGCGAAGTCGAAACAGAACGCGAATGCGTCCGATTGCTGGCCCTCTATCAGCCGGCCGCCATCGACCTGCGGCGGATTTGCTTCGTGGTCAAAGCCAACAGCGATTTGGAACGCATTGCGGATTACTGCGTCAAAATTGTGAAACGGGGCCGTAGACTAAACCGAAAAGCGATTGCCATCCAATCATTTCCCGCCTTTTTTGAGTTGGCCGAACAAGTCGGTGCGACCTATCGAAAAACGATTCGCCTCTTTACCCTGTACAGCGAAAAGGAAACGGCGGAACATGCGGAATCGAGTATGGAAACGGCACGGGCAATTATTTCCGCCGACAGCGAAACGGATGTTTTGTTTCGTGCGTTTTTTGAGCAAACCCTTGCGGTAGAGCAAACGTTTCATAACCAACTGAAGGTTTGGTACGATTTGGTCGCCCTTGGCCGGGCATTGGAGCGGATCGGCGATTTATGCACGAACATTGCCGAGGATGCGGTTTTTATGTTCAGCGGCGAAATAATTCGGCACCATACCGCAACCGCTCCGCAGGAGGTCCCAGATTCCGTGATGATTATTGATGGTTAGAGTGTATTTTCAAATTACACTGGACAAAAAAGCCGTCATCCCGGCGCAAGCATCGTCATCCCGGTGCAGGCCGGGATCCAGACATTGCGTGCGATGCTGGTTCCTCTGGGTTCCGGCTTTCGCCGGAATGACGAAAACGCGTCCAGAGCAATTTGAAACTCGCTCTAACCCTATGCAGGTGAGGCAAAAACGAGCGGCAAGTCGGCCTACGGACTGACCGTCAGTTCGTTGTTCACGGCATCAATTCCCGGCTCGAAGCGGAGCATGGAACCGATGAGTTCGCGTTGCCGTTCCGTTGCAACCGTTCCCGAAATGATTGCCGTGCGGTCTCGAACGGCCAAATCGAACGACGAAATGCGAAGCCTCGTTTGGAGGCGTTGGAGAATCGCATCGGTCGTCGCCCCGTTGCGTCCATTGCGGATTCCATTGTTTTGGCCATTGTTTTCGCCGTTGGTGGTTTCGATCACCCGTAAGGGGAATTCGGCAAAATTGATTTTCAATCTTGGCGTGTATCGTCCGGTTTGTGCATCGCCGATAAGCGTTTCCGCAACGGTTTGGTTGGCTTCCGGCACAACGATTTCGCTGACGAGCGGCCCTTCGATTGCCGAAACCTGCGTTTCGGAGGGAGTGCCCGATTCCATCAAAGACGCCGCAATGCCTTCCATAATGTCGGTCGTCGAAATCGCTTCGCCGGCTGTCATGGACTGGATCATCGAACTCGTATCCATTTGGGCCCGTGCCATTTGGGACGGCATCGGAACGGACATGCCGACAAAACCGAGAAGGCCGACAGAGATTAGGGAACAAATTTTGCGCATATCATCCTCCGTTTATTATTTCGACAGGATTCGGCCTGGAACTTGGGGCAAAACGCCGCATCGGCGTCGCCTTGTTTAATTTTACCAAAAGATTATAATAGGGCAACTGCTTGGAGGGTAAGCGAATGGCTAGCGGCCTCATTGGAAATGAGGTGCCGGGAAACCGGTTGCGGGTTCGACTCCCGTGCCCTCCGCTGTGTCTGCCCTTTGCGGCGGTGTGGTTTCTTGGGTGAAATTTGGGGATGAAAGCCGAAAAAACGCCGCCGCGGCCAGCCGTAACCGCCTACGGTCCCAACGGGATCGTATACACCATCGGCTCGCCAAGCACGCCCGAACCGTCGTTTACCGGGTCCGCCCGTAACATCATCTCCGTTGCGCCCGATGCAAGCAACGCACGACCACGCGGTATCGTATAAATGAACTCCTCACGGCCAAATCCCTGACGAGTCACCCGAGATTTCTCCAACGAACGGCCCGGTATCGTTAAACGAAAATCATACGTGTAAACCCGATCACTGTTGTTGATGAATATCTGAATCACCTCCAAATTGCCATCCGCCTTCAGCCGCGATACAAACTCCATATACACATCGGGATTGCCAATCGTCAACTCATCATACACCGCAAACTCCGGTGCGTTGATTCCCGATACCTGCACATTGTACTGGAACAACCGCCGCCCCGTATCCGCCCGTTGCGATAACGTCAATCCAAACGAGCCCGTTCCCGAACCGCCCGGCTCCAAATTCGCCGTCTGCGTTGCTGGAATGATCGTCCAATCATCCGCCCGAGGACTCTGAGGCGCAACGCGAATCGAAACCGGAACCGCCGAGTCGTTGCGGTAGGTATACGTAATCGTTCTCGCCTGGCTCGGCCTCGCCGGAATCGTGCTGACCTGCGTTTGCATACTCAAACGGAACCGAGCAACATCAATGTTCAAACCCGTTACGAAAATCGGCGTCTGCGTAACCGGTATCGTCTGCTCGCTGCCCTGCTGATCCGGCGTCGTTTGCCTGCCCCAAACGTCAATGATTTCCAAATCATTGCCCAAATAGAGCGTTTCGCGGATCGGATTGCCCGGTGCGGCTAAATCATTCCAAACGACCATCAAGCAGCGTCCGCCGCCCAAATCGAAACAATAATTTTCACTCCGGTTGGGAAGCGTGATGCTGCCCAACAATCGGCTGCTGGAAAGGAGCGTTGCCGTCGTCCGCCAGGGAAGATAAAGTTCGCTCGGCGTGCCGTTGTTTCGCAAAACGCCGATATGCTCATCCCGCGGCGTCGTGAGAAAAATATGGTCGATTCCGGCTGCTTTCATCAAAACCAAGCATTGCACGAAATTAGTAATTCGGGTATCGAGCGAGTAATCATCGGCGGGCAGCGGCGAAATCGACACGCTTCGGCGAAACGGCAAGGCCGACATATCGGTCAACGCCGAGGCCGCATATTCCGGCGTAACGGAGGCATCTATCGGGAAATTGAGAAGGAGGTTCGGAATCGGGAACTCGCTGGGAACTTCCTGATACCAATTCCAAGTCATCCCGACGCCGAAGCCGAACTGGTTTTGGTCGAACGCCCGTTGGAATCCCAGAAACCGTTGCTCGCCGACGAGCGTCAAGTTGCCCGTATAATCGAAAAATTGGTCAATCAGGCTCTGGTCGGTATCCGACGTCCATTGCCAATCTTTGATGAGGAGCGAAAGCGTTTGCAGGGTCGGCTGCAACGCATCGCCCCATTGCCGGGGATTGTTGCCGAGTACCGAGGCGGCATTGACGGATTGGTCGGCAGGAATTCGGGCTAAAATCTCCTTTTGGACGGGTTGGAGCAGGCCAATGAGCCGGACCTGCTGTTCGGATAAACCATTGCAAAGCCGGAGCAGGAATTGGCGGTCTCGCGGCGTAATATCCGTTGGGAGCCAAACGGGAATTTTTAATTGCGATAAGCCTGATTGGGCGAGGAGCGGCAAGGCTCTGTCGATTTCCTGAAGCGTCCAGCCGTCGAGCGTCCAGCCGAAATCGCCGCCGGGATGATAGGAACCCTGCCGCATGATCGCGAAAGTCAAGGATTCCGTGTTCTCAAGGGGGTCTTCAAAACTTTGGTCGGGCGGCAGGCGGAGCGTGCGGATATACGACTCCGGCGTTGCAACGCGAATCCGGTAAAACCCGAAGGATTGAACCGGCAAATTCTGCCAGGTTGCGGTCCCGTGTAGGACTTTTTGGGCATCCTGCGGAGAAACGATAAATCGGGCGGCGGGCTGGTTGCCGATCATCAAACCGACTTCGCGCTGGCTGATCACTCGGCCTGTATGGTCCTCGAGGACGAACAATACCGTATGCTGATTGGGATCGAGCCCGTGAAACTGGCATCGGACATGGAGTTCCCGGGTCGTGTGAAAAATGTGGTGCGGATTGGCCATTTCAAGCGAAATGGTCGGACTTTCGCGAATTTCGACGTTGGTAAAATGGACTCGGCTCCCGAAATCTTGGCGATTGGTCGGCATTACGTAAAGTCCGACGGCGATTGATTTAACATGGGGCATATTGGCCGGAATGGGGCCGATTTTAAGTTGTTGCCAGCCGTTGGTATTGCGGATTCGCCGTGATTCGACGGTATAGAGAGGTTGTGCGAGATCATTGCCTTGAGAGTCTGTGCCGTAAAAGGCGGCGAGAATGTAAATTTCATTGAACACGAGGGAATCGGTTTCGGCGAAGGCGGAGAGAGTGTAACTCATTC
Source organism: Planctomycetaceae bacterium (assembly GCA_009778035.1). Lineage (GTDB taxonomy): Bacteria > Planctomycetota > Planctomycetia > Pirellulales > Thermoguttaceae > WRKP01. Next base: position 3,742 of record WRKP01000064.1, on the reverse strand, counting down.
CGGGCCGGATGGGGATTTTCGGCGAAAACACGGCGGCTCCACCGCCTTCGATTTGCATACGCAGGACTTGATTGCCGAAGGGATTGATATTATTTGCGATACCGATAGCGAGGTGTCGCGGAAAGGGGATGCCGTTATCGGAACCCTCTTTTCGTGTCCAATAGTCGGGCCAGCCATCTCCGTCTTCGGCATCGCTGAGGGCATCGAAGAGGCAGCGGTAGAGGAGTCCGCCGGAGAGGCTTTGCCGTTCGAGTTGGCCGGGCAGCATTTGTTCGGCAATGGTGAGCGAGTTACTGGATGCGAGGCAAACGATAACGGCGCAGAGCGAGCGGATGGCATTTTGCATGGCGTTTAGTATAGCATACTTTCACAATCGGTGCTTTCTGCTATACAGTGTTCGCCGCGTTGCCCTGCGACGCGGCATTCCCTGCCGGGAAGCGATCAAACTCCTCTGGAATAGTCTCGGAAAAATTGCTATCATTCCCCGTTATGACGCTCGACAAATTTTTGATAGTGTTGATAGTGTTTTCGCTTACCTCGACGGGCTGTAATTGTCCCAGCAGTCAGTGCAGTTTGCCGAATCCCTTTGCGCAAACGGCGAAAACCGTTGCACCGCCAGCAACTTTTTCCAGCCAGGAATCCTATCTCGGCCAAATGCCGGGAAATTACGTCCCGAAAACGCCGGCGGCGACCTTCCCGCCGGTAACGACAACGCCGCCGCCTGCCGTCGGTCAAATATCGCCAACTCCGACAATCAGCCAATCGGCGTGGTCATCGGCCGAGGTGCAGGCAACGAATCAAACGGCATTTCAGGCGATGGATGCCAAACTCAATGCGGACACTTCGGCCAGCAGTGGCTTGTCGGCTCATACTGCGGAGTCGCTTGCCGTTGGAAGCACATACACGGTAACGACGATATCGGATGAGTAAGCCGCCATGTTTTGCCGCCAGTCGGAATGACGATTTTGACGGTTTCCGAACACAAATCAATCAAACATTTCCAATGCTCTTTGCCGTACCATGAAAGGCTTCGCTCGCTTATACCAACGTTTTCGCATTGCCTACCATCGGCTCCGGCCCGCTTACGCACTGCTCCTCGGATACTCCCTATACGTCCTCATCACCTTCGCTCTCCTCTGCCTGCCCTTCTGCCGAAATGTTGCCGATGTGCCGATCATCGACATCCTCTTCACCGCACTGGCCGCAATCAGTACCTCAGGTCTCCAAACCGTCAATTTCACCGAAACATACAGCATTTTCGGCCAAATCGTTGTCCTGCTCGGCATCCAAGTTGCCGGTTTAGGCTATATGACCCTCGGCTCCTGCGTAATCCTGGCCTCCAAAGGACATCTTTCAAGAAATCGACTCAAAATCGGACAAGCGGTGCTCGCGATGCCGGAAGCCTTTGATCCCCGCCGGTTCCTGCGGCATATCATCATTTTTACGTTTTCCATCGAATTGATTGGGGCACTGATTCTTTGGATATGCTTTGCGGCGGCGGGCACTCCGAATCCGCTTTGGGCGGCGGTATTCCATTCCGTAACCGCATTTTGTACGGCAGGAATCAGCATCTTTCCCGACAATTTTACATCCTTTGCCGACAATACCGCCATCAATTTAACGATTGCGGCCTTATGCTTGCTCGGCGGCATCGGTTTCATCGTGATGGATGACCTGTATCAATCCATCAAGAGCAGAAGCCTGCGGACGACGCTGACGACCCGGATTATTTTGGTTGCGACGTTGGGTGCCGTGTGCATTGGGACTTTGTTTCTCTTTTTTGATTCAAATCTTGCGGAATTCCCCTTGCAAAAACGCATTCTGACGGCATTTTTCCAAACGGTATCCGCGTTGACGACGTCGGGATTTAGCACGATACCGATGAGCAATCTTGCGGCGGCCACGGTTGTCATCGTTATTGTTTTGATGATATTGGGAGCGTCGCCGAGCGGGACGGGGGGCGGATTGCGGACAACAACTTGGTCGGCGGCTCTTGCGGCGGTATTGAGTTTTCTTCGCGGTCGGGAAGAGATTACCTTTTTCGGGAGCACGGTGCCGCATAGCCGAACGAATGCGGCATTTGCGGCGATCACGCTTTATATGACGACGTTTGCGTTGGGGATTTATTTTTTATTGTTTTTTGACACGCATTCTTTTGAGAGCATTGTTTTTGAGGTCGCATCAGCACTGGGAACGGTCGGATTGAGTTACGGCATCACGCCGGATTTATCGTTTGGCGGCAAGATCGTGATCATGCTTTTGATGTTCATAGGCCGATTGGGCGTATTATCGTTGGCATTGGGTGCGATTGCTCTTTATCATGACATTTCGGCAGAATTGCACATCTATCACAAAGTAGAAGACACGCCGCCGAAGGAGGAGGATATTGTCGTGTAGTGTACCGTATCGCGGACTATTATGAACATTACCGCAACTTGAACTGAGCGACCAAATCACGCAACGTCGATGCCATCGACGTCATTTCGTTGGCCGCACTGGCCGACTCCTCCGCCGCCGCCGTGTTCTGCTGCGTTACCGAATCAATCTGCTGCAACCCCACCGTAATCTGCGCAACTCCCTGCGCCTGCTCATTACTCGCGATCGCGATGCCCGCAACAAGATCCGTCGTCTGCTTGACCTGATCCACCAACGTATTGAGCATCTCCGCCGTTCGGCTGGCAATCTCCCCCCCACGCTCTATCTCCGTCCCACTATTAGCAATCAATTCCGACGTTTCCCTCGCCGCTTTCGCACTCCGCGATGCAAGATTTCGCACCTCCTCGGCAACAACCGCAAATCCCTTCCCATGCTGGCCAGCCCGAGCCGCTTCGACCGCCGCATTCAATGCAAGCAAATTCGTCTGAAACGCAATATCATCAATCACCTTAATCACCCTCTGAATTTCCGCAGAGTTTTGCGTGATTTGCCCCATCGCACCGACCATATCCCGCATCGCATCCTGCCCGTCCGTTGCGGCCTTGCTCGCATGCTGTGCCAAATCACGCGCTTGGCTGGCACTCTCCGCATTTTGCTTCGTTTGACCGCTGATTTGGCTCATTGATGCCGTAATCTCCTCGAGACTCGCTGCCGTATGTTGAGCCCCATCAGAAAGATTTTGCGACGCATTCGACACTTCGGAGGCTCCCGTCGAAACTTGCGAAACGCTACTGTTGATACTGTGCAATGTATTATTGACCTGATCAAGCATGATCGCAAGTCCCCGATTGAGCGTATCGACATCGCTCTTTTCCTTGACGGTAATCTTCCAATCGCCTTCGGCCAATCTGTCGGTGATAATGTCGAGTGCCCGATAGTCCCCCAATACTTGCTCGATATTTCGGCTTATGTTGCCAATTTCGTCTTTTCGGCGTATCAATGCATTGGGAACGTCGGTTCGCGTATCGCCCTCCGCTGCGATGGCCCGCAGGATTTCGCCGCCTGTGTTGAGCGGTTTCACAATTCCCTGTGCGGTGATCCAGGCATAGGGGACGAGAATCAAGATACCGACGAACAGGGTAATCAGGGTCGGCACGTTTTGGTTTCTCAGCCACCACGCGCCAGCCTTGTGGATTTCTTCGATTTCGTTTTGGGTGAAAGTCTCCATGTCCAGCAATGCTTGAAGGAGTCTGGTCGCCAGCGGAGCAATTTCGGTATGATAGTATTCCCTGGCGGGTTCCATGTTGTCCACGTCCCAAATTTCGCCGATTCGCCCGCCATAGCGGTGTATATTGAGGTGATCTTC
>WRKP01000063.1 GCA_009778035.1 Planctomycetaceae bacterium | reverse complement strand
GCAAAGTATCGGCAAAAGTCGAGTCGGTTTAACAACTAAAATACACTCGATTGTTGCTGATGAAACCTTGCCGATCGTGCGTCGGTTATCATCAGGTTTTGCAGCCGATGATTCCGAAGGACGGAAGTTGATGATGAAGGTTCCGAAGAAGATTCGCCAGGGCAAACCTTTGATGATGGACAAGGCATATGAGGGTGATTCGTGTCGTGCGACGGCGAAATGTTGTGGCATGATTCCGGTGGTGCCTCCGAAGAGCAACCACAAAGAGCCGTGGGAGTAGGACAAGGAGTTGTACAAAGGCAGGCATGTTGTGGAGCGTAAATTCCGCAATGTCAAGTAGTTCCGTCGTGTGTTTATAAGGCATGACAAGTTGGATGAAACTTATAATGCTTTTATTGCCTTCACAAATATCGTCATCTTTATGAGAAATTAGTGTCAACACGCCCTAGCAATGGTAACGCTTCCACACTGCGAGGCATTGATATTGATGGCCAGTTCCGTCCCACCGAGCGTGATTTTGTTCTGCGTTGCCGTCGTGCGGACGACGATGATGTCATCCTGCGTCGTTGTTCCGGCAGTGGCAATGGTATTGCGCAGAGCTGATTCGGAGATGTTGTTGGCCGAGATTTCGATGAAGTTATACCGGGTATGGTCATTGCCTAAATCAAGATCGGTATATGCTGCTTTGACGGCACCGAAGAGACCAGCATCGAGCATTTCACGCCCTTCGAGTTCTTCGAGACGGGCAGTGCGGCCTCGATTTCGTTTTCACTTTGCGTTTGACGTGGTAGTGGAATTGTTATTGAAAAAGCGGGAAAGGTCGAAAATTTTCATAGGGATGCACTAAAAGTTCGGGTAAAAACGCCGAGCACCTGCAACAAGAGTCCGCTCTAGAATAGGGAGCGGCACGCCACTTAAAAGCGGAGGTAATCCCACCAACGACAGTGGTGCATTGCTACTTTGCCTGGGGAGCATAGTCGCAAGCCTGATTTTGTCCGCAATGTTATACGCGCACTCCCTTCACGGGAGAAACTCCTACACGAGGACTTGCCGAAGGAGCACATATCGAAAAAATCGGTGATACCTACTATATTTTCGCAATCACCTGGGCTCCCGGCAATCCCCGTGCTGTCGTTTGCCATCGTGCCAAAAGTTTAGACGGGCCCTGGGAATCCAAAGTCATCGCGATGGAAGGTATCAAACACGACGGCAGTAGCACGGGAACGAGTGAAGAAGCCGACGGGCCCGCTCAAGGTTCCATCGTCGATGACGGGAACGGGAATTGGTGGGGATTCGTGTTTCGCGATAGCGGCCCCGCTGGCAGACTCCCTTGGCTTGTGCCGATCACTTGGACAGACGGCTGGGAAAAACTTGGCGGAGTGCTCGAGATGACGTATAGTATCAGCAATCATTTTATGGGTTATCGTTTCGCGCTTTACAACTTTGCCAAGACGAGCGAAGGCGGGTATGCGGATTTCGATTTTTTCCGTGTCAGTGATACAATCACGGCACAATAGCATAGTCCAATTTCTGCTTGGATCATCCATCTTGCAAGACTCGTTCGGCGAAGGCGATGCAACTTGCTCTACGGGTTCAAAACACTACAGCACCGGCGCAAACTGCTCCAGCACCCGCACATCGCCGGAATTGAAATACCGAATGTCCCGAATGCCATATTTCATCATCGCAAGACGAGTCAAACCCAAACCAAATGCAAAACCACTGTACCGCTTCGCATCTATTTCGCCATGCTCCAATACGACCGGATGCACCAATCCGCAAGGAATCAGTTCAATCCAACCACTTTGCTTGCAAGTCGGACAGCCGCTGCCCTCACAAAACAAGCAGTTCAAATCCAATTCAAAACCCGGCTCCACAAACGGGAAAAATCCCGGCCGCAAACGGACTTTTACGTCCCGTTTGAACACTTCGCCGAGCAAGGTTTTCATCACGCCAATAAGATGAGCGACCGATATGTTTTCATCCACCATCAAGCCTTCGCATTGGAAAAAAGTATTTTCATGGCTTGGGTCGATGGCTTCGTACCGAAAGCACCGGCCTGGAAAAATCCCGCGAAACGGAGCTCCAAAACGTTTCAATGCCCTGACTTGGTTGGACGAAGTATGCGTCCGCAATACCATTCCGTTGGTCAGCCAAAATGTATCCTGCATATCTCGTGCGGGATGGTCGGCGGGAACATTCAGCGACTCGAAATTGCTGTATTCCGTATCTGCTTCGGGACTGTCGAGGACGGTAAAGCCCATCCCCTCGAAAATTGCTTCGAGTTCCAACTGCACCATAGAAATAGGGTGCATTGCCCCGAATGCCCGATGCGAGCCGGGAATTGTCAGATCGAACAGGCGTTTGTTGACGGGTGTTGCGGTTGCCGCGACGCGTTCGGCGGCTTCTTGCAATTTTTCGGTTGCAAAATTCTTGAGTTCGTTTAGTTTTTGGCCGAAGTCTTTTTTTTCGTCGGCGGACAGTTTGGAAAAATCGGTCTCTTTGGCAAGGTTTGTGATGAGTCCTTTGCGTCCGAGGTATTTGATACGGACATTTTCGACCAGTTCGTGCGTATTTGCCAGTGCCAGGTCGTCGAGAAGTTGCTGCTGTAACATGGCTTCATTCTAGCGAAAAAAAAACGGCGTGCAACGTGTTGTTTGCTTCGCCGCCTGCGTAGAGAATGCGTTGCCCCACAAGCGGGGCGGCAGCATTTCAATTTCCGTTATCGCAGCAATGGAGCATTCGTATGCGGACTGGCCATCGAACGGCCATGATTCTTCAACGAATCCCTGTCCGGCTTGCCCTTGCCCTGCGATTTGTTCTCCGAATCGCTCTTATCGCTGCCATATTCCTGTGCAAATGCACCCGATTCGATGGCAACCGCAGGCTCCGGTGCGGTGCCCGCCATCATCGGCTCCTCCATCGTACTCGAACGATAGACCGCCAACTGCGAGATACCACTGCCGTCAAAGTCGCCGACCACGGGATAGTCGCCGATGCCGCCGAACTCAATCTGCGTGTCAAACCGGAAATCGCCCGTCGTGTCCAAATGCCAAACGCCGTCGACATACAAACCAATTTTGTCGATTCCATCGCCGTTAAAGTCGCCTATTACCGGAATTCCCTCCGCACCCAAGCCGTAATCCGCATTGTTTATCACGACGACCCGATCGTCCCATTCGCCCGTACCGGCCTTGTCGATATACCAAGTTCCGTTCCGATAGACGCCGATCGTTGTAATGCCATCCCCGGTAAAATCGCCCGTAAATGCTTTGTCGCCCTCTTGTCCGTACTGGAACACATGATCCACCACGTCGAGCCGAACTCCGCCGCTCTGCGAATGTTTCATCGCCCGAACGTTCGTCATTGCAGCACTAATCGAGATGTTCGGCGGCATGTTTTTCGGCTTGACCGCAACCCGGGTATTCAAATCGCTCGGCAAGCCGGACTCGGTCTGCATAATTTGGTGATCCCCGGCTCGCATCGGGCCGAAAATCCCAATATCCGCTTTGCCGTCGCCGTCCCAATCGCCCACGACGGGATGATCGGCAGCATCGCCCATCTGAGCCCAAAGGTCTTCCTCATCCCAACGGCCGTTGCCGTTAATGTCGATGTACCAATTTCCATCGTGAAAGACGGCAAGCCGGGCGATTCCATCGCCGCTAAAATCGCCGACGACCGGGATTCCGCCGTCGGGCCCGAACGTGTACTGCTTGCGAATTACGCCGTCTTTGCCTCGGACATACCAGCCGGATTGATTCATCGGCAAGGGCGTCCAGGATGCAGAAACATAGCGTGCGCCGCCGTCGGGATTGGGGGCATCGGACAGGAGCATCGTCGTATTACTGGCATGTTCGCCGAGCGCAATGCCGTCGGTTTCGCCGTTTGAACGGGGATACCCTGCATTGATGACGCTCAAGTTCCAGGAAAATGCGGCAGCCGGTGCGGCTACGGCGGCTCCCGCTGCTCCGCCTCCAAAGCCTGCTCCCAAAGTACCACTGCTAAACGAGCCGAACCCGCCCGCAGCACCGGGTGCAGCATACGCACCGCCGCCGCCCGCCGGTTTCGATGTTGTAAAGGGAGGTGTCGGCGTAACCGGCGGACTGTTCGGCGGCGTTACTGGCGGGTCAACAGGCGGGGCAACCGGCGGCTTGGTCGGCGGTTCGACTGGCGGCTCGACCGGTGGCTCAACAGGCGGCTCTTCCACCGGCTTGGTGAAGAAATTGTAATCTTCGCCCTTTCCACCGGGAACCATCACGATTTTGCTGATTGCATCTTCCGTTTTCTCCGACACTTGACCGGTTTCTTCGCCGTTCATCGTTCCGACGGCGATAATCCAGCAATCTTCGCGGTCGGGATGTTCGGCACGGATTTGAAACTTATATCCTGCACACAGGCCGGTGAAAACATAGTATCCTTCATCATCCGTTTCTGCGGTTTTGCCGGTATTTCGGTAACTCCCTAACTCATCATCCCAAACCCAAAGGAATAGTTTCACGTCTTTAAGACCTTCGCCTTCGTCCCATTCATCATTATCGTTTGCGTCCAAAAACACGAATCCGCTGATTTCGCCCCTTCGGAAGGCAAAGAAATCGTAATGGATACCATCGTCGCCGGATTCGATATGGATTCCGAAAATCGCATTTTCATCGCTGTCATATTCTCCGCCCAGGCTTCCTTCCGAGCCGCCGCCGCCGCAGTATTCGGCAGGGCGGTACTGTTTCACCCAATACTCACCCGGCGGCAACTCCGTGAATTCGTAATACCCGTCATCGTCCGTCGTGGTTTCGGCAAGTTTATTGCCTGCCTCGTCATAAAGTTCGACGAGGGTATTGGGAATCGGATTCTCCTCCTCATCGACGACCTTGCCGCTGATCGAACCGTTTTTGTATTCGCCGAAGTTATAGTTTTCGCCGATGCCTTCAGTCGGCATCCAAATTCCCTCGATGACATCGACAATGTATCCCGAGAGTTCTCCGGCTGTTTCGCCGTTGACTGTTCCGACGGTATTTTTACCTTGCTCAAACCCTTCCGGCTGCACTTGGCGGATTTGATATTGCCGAAAGGCACCGACGTTCTCAAAAATATAGTATCCGTCTTCATTTGTTATTGCCCGCCTGTCGGTATCGACGTATGCTTGCAACCCATCATCCCAAACCCAAAGGGAGAGTTTCACATCGGCGAGTCCTTCTTCGCCTTCGTCTTGTTTGCCGTCGTTGTTGCGGTCGTGATAAACATATCCCGACAGCGAACCGTTTTTGTATTCGCCGAAATTATAGTTTTCGCCGACGCCTTCGCTGGGAATCCAAATCCCCTCGATCACATCAACGACATCCTCGGAAAGCATACCGGCTATTTCGCCATCGACCGTTCCGACGGTGTTTTTGCCTTGTGCAAACCCTTCCGGCTGCACTTGACGGATTTGGTATGTTCTGAATGCGTCAACGTTTCCGAAAACGTAATGTCCGTCGGCATCCGTGATCGCCCGCCTTTCGGTATCGACGTATGTTTTGAGGGCTTCGTTCCAAATCCAAAGGGAGAGTTCCACATCGGCAATTCCCTCTTCGCCTTCGTCGATATTCCCATCGTTATTGCGGTCGTGATAAACATAACCGGACAGCGAACCGTTTTTGTATTCACCGAAATTGTAATTTTCGCCGATGCCTTCGCTGGATAACCAAATCCCGCTGATGGCATCGACGAGATGATCATCGAGCCAACCGACCGTTTCGCCATCGACCGTCCCGACGGTGTTTTTGCCTTGCACAAAATCTTCCGGCTGCTCGACTTCGCGAACTTGATATTGCTGAAAAGCACCGACATTCTCGAAAATGTAGAATCCGTCGGCATTGGTTTCAGTTCGGCGTTCGGTATCAATATACTTTTCGCCGTCCCAAACCCAAAGTGCGAGCGGAACGCCAGCGATTCCTACTTCGTCTTCGTCGAAATGGCCGTCGTTGTTCTTGTCGTAGTAGATGAATCCCGAAATGGAGCCGTTTTTGTATTCGGCAAAGTTATATTCTTCGCCGACGCCTTCGCTGGTCATCCAAATTTCGTCAAAAACATCGTATTCGAGCACATTGCCGCCGAGCGTCCCGATGGTGTTTTTGCCGCTGACAAACCCCTCGGGCTGCACTTCGTGAATTTGATATTTTTGGAAGGCGGTAACGTCCGTAAATTCGTAGTATCCGTCTGCATTCGTCGTTGTCTGGCCGATTTCGACATACTTTCCGCCGTCCCAAACCCAAAGGGAGAGTTCGACGCCTTCCAATCGTTCTTCGCCGGCGTCAATGTTGCCGTCGTTGTTTCGGTCATGATAAACATAACCGGAAAGCGAGCCGTTTTTGTATTCGCCGAAGTTATAGTTGACGCCGTTGCCGTTGCTCGCCATCCAAATATCGGCGATAATATCTTGCTGTTGCAATTCTCCGGTTTCCTGACCGTTGACCGTCCCGACGGAGTTTTTCCCGCTTAAAAACCCCTCGGGTTGGGCTTCGGTAATTTGATATTTTTGGAAGGCTTCGACGTTCGTAAATTCGTAGTATCCCTTTTCGTCCGTTGTGGTCTGGTCGATATTGACATATTTTTCGCCGTCCCACATCCAAAGAAAAAGTTCCACGCCGGCGATTCCCTCTTCGCCGTCGTCGATGATTCCGTCATTGTTTCGGTCATGATAAACGAAGCCGGAAAGCGTGCCGGTCAATGCTTCTTGTTGATGTCCGGTCGTGATGGCACCGGCCGTCGAGGCTCTGTGCGATTCATCGGGAAAGCCGAAATGGTCGTCCGGGACTTTCAGCGTTTCGGGAACATCGAAATCATCGGCAAAGCGCAAATCTTCGACGGTATATTTCGCGAAATCAGCGGATTCAAACACTGCCGAAATCTTGGCATGTTCAAAGGCTTGAGCGGAAACGATGGGATCAATCGTATCGTTGGGTTTTATCCGGCAGACGGCAACGACGATTTCAAGCACCATATCTTGCGTGAAATCTTCGTTGAATGTAATTTTTACGATTTGGTTAAACTGCTTATCGGCATCGAGAAATTCGAAGGAAACGTTGGTAATACTGCTATTTTCGGAAACGTAAAAATCGACGGCGGCTCCGTTGGGCGGCTGCGGATTGTTGGGATTGACATTGAAATAGAGGTAATCGGCCGCTTGGGAGAGGTCGATGATGAGTTCGGTCAGTTTGGTATTCTCTGCGCCGCCGTTCCAGGAAACGGTGAAGAGGCTTCCCGTTGCGGCTTCGGCTTGGTCCGTCGCAGCGGTATGGTAATCGGTATGATAGACAGCACCGAAGTCAATCGGATCGGGCGCGACGAAGAGCGGATTGGCGGAGAGGAGTTCTCGCCGTTCCAATTCTTCGATTCGGCAGCGTCGAAACGTGCTGTTTTTTTGCCTGGAAGGGGTGTTGCTCTTAAAAACGTTTGCTAAAAATCCCACAAAAACCTCCGTGATTGCTCCCGATTCGGATTGGGAATCGAAAAGCAGACGATTTGCTATGGGGAATATCGGCAAAACTCCGCCGTTAAAACAGAAAAAAACGATAAATACGGAATAACCGGCAAACTTTGCCCTATTGGGACAGTCTACCCTGTCCCGCTGCCAAAAAATCCAAAAACAAACTGGAGAAACTGGCTAGGATTTGCCGATTATAACGGTTACACCGCCCAAGGCGGATAAATCGTATGAAATCGGCAAACATACTCAACCTGTTCCTGACACTCCTCGCGCTCGCCGTTACGGGCTGCGAAGTGATGCCAGTTACACACTACAAACCCACTCTGCATAATCCATTCGTCGGAAATATGCGGAGCGTTGCCGTCGTGCCGTTCCGTAATCTGACCGGTAATGAACGAGTCGACGGAAGAGAATTTGCCGAACACTTCGCTCTCGAACTCCAAAGAGTGCCCGGATTTAGAGTGATTTCCAATAAAATCGTCGAAGAAACGATGTGGGAACACGAATTCCATAAAATCGAATCCGTTGACGACATTCGCTATCTCGCACAACTCCTCAAAGTCGATGTCGTCGTCGTTGGGACAATTCATAATTTCAATATGAGTTATCCCCCACACACAAAATTCGAGACCGAATGGTATCACGTCAATCCCTATCTGCACCCCATTGTTGAAGGATACGGCCTGCCGTGGGGCACCGAACATGAACGCTTCATTCCCGATAAAATCGTCCTGCTCACCGAAATGAATGTTGCCGAAGCGCAAATCAGAACGCAGACGCCCGCGTTTGAGCCCATCCAACCCAAGCGGACCGCCGAAGATTGGGATGAGTACAGCAATTTCCAAAACCTTGTTCCTCCCAAACAAGCCCGACGCGACGGAGCAATTCGGCAGATGGCGGCGACGATTCCCAATAACCTTCGGGTAGAGAGCACGGACGAAGAGAATTTATCCGAATTGGCCCAGCGTCAACAGGATTTGGCCATCGCTCGGGCGTTGGCGACAACCGGCGTGCCGTACATTCGCGAAGCGACGCCCGCAACGGCCCGAGAGCAACGGGATTACATTGTTCGGCACAATCTGGAGCATCCGCTCAAACACGGCCCTTGGCCGAGCGAAACCGCCCAGGAAAACCAGTTGCCTTGGTCATCGCAGAATATTTACCCGACGGTTCAGCAGCATACGGTCAATCCGGGCGGGTTTGTGGGGAATTATCCCGGCATGCAGCCGGGGATGCACCCGGTGCCGCCGGGGTTGGTTACGGAACAATTAACGGAATTCGGCATTGTGGCGCAGCCGATTATGCCGGTGCCGCCGATGTATCCGATGATGCCTGGTATGCCCGTCGAAGGACATTACGGCATGATTCGGGGCGAGCCTGACCGTTTTCCCGGTTTGCCGGGCGATTGGCCTGATCCTCGCGGCCTGATTCCCGAGGGCCCCAAAGCGGAGCGAACCGTCGGCCAAGACAAAAATGAAGGACCGATCATCAGTTGGATCAATGTGTATAACGGCAACGACAGCGAATTTATGCAAGCGTTGGACGATTATGTGTTATTGTTCCGTGATGACAAGCGTTTGAGCGGCAAGCAGACGATATTGTCGAACCGCAATGAGTTTATTCCATTTTGCTGTCGAATGCACATTTGGGAGATATTCTCTGCTCGCGGCGGAGCAGGCCCTGCTCAAAAGATTATGAGGACGTGGAAACCCTGGTACGGCGGAGAACGCGGGTATTAGAGTCCATTTTTGGAAAAAATCCGCAAAATTGCAATTTTTTCCGCTACACAACACGACAAAAAACGTATAGATACATAAAGGCAATAGAAAAAAGCGCAGATTAGTTTGAGTCGGCTGGCAACCAAGCCCGATAAGGACCATGAAACGTTGATTTCTATGCCGACCCTGTTTAACCCTTTTTTAACAGCACTGGCAATGAAAGTTCAAGAATTGACGTTTCCGAGTACAGCATCAAGAGCCGCAGGCGAATTTGGTACCATGCAACAGGACATAAAAGTCATCGCGTTGATTAAGGGGACGGAGCAGTACGTTTTTCTTTACAATGACGACAATCGTGCGGAGACGTTGCGTCTTTTGGGTCGCTATGCCTCGAATCCTGAATTAAGTTTCACGTGGTACGACGCGGCAGTATTGAGCCAAAAGATACGACAGGAGAGTCTTCAGCAGGCGCGGGAGTCGCAACTTTCCGATCTTCCTCCGTCGGGCATTTCGCTGCCGGTCGATAAATTGTTTTAATGTTTTAGGAACATAAAGTATTTTTATATGGTACGCACGGCAATCAGTTTTGTTTTGGTCTTGGCAGGCTTTGCCGGTCTCGGTGTGCTCGGCTGGTATTTCGTCAAGGACAAGATTGGCAATCAGCCGGAATATCGCTTAAATGCCGAAAAAATTACTGTCCCAACGCCGCCCGATTGGGTGCCCGAACGGTTTGTCGAAAATGTCCTGCGAAATTCAGGATTAAATCGAACAGGCTCTTTACTGGACAAAGCATTGCCCCAAAAACTTGCGGATGCCTTTGCGGCTGATCCTTGGGTTGAAAGCGTCGAACATGTTACGCCGCGTTATCCGTCTGGAGCGGACATTCAATTGTCTTACCGCGTACCGGTTGCGCTTGTTGAAGTTCGCCAGCGTGGCGTGTTGCCGGTTGACCGTTTTGGCGTTGTTTTGCCGACGGAATACCTGACGAATGTAACTGCGGAACGGCTGGACAGTTATCTGATCATCCAGGGCGTTCAATCCATACCGATTGGTCTGGCCGGTACGCCTTGGGGCGATCCGCTGGTTCAAACGGCAGCGCAGTTAGCCCATGTACTGACGGATATTGCAGAGCCGCTGAAATTGGCGAAAATCATACCGACTATGGAAGAGATGCCGACTGGTGTGCGAATTGTTTGCAATCTGCAAACGGCCGCCGGGACCGAATTTCATTGGGGAGCGTTCGTTGCTGACGAATCGATTGTCGAAGCCAAGAAGAAAAAACTTTGGAACTTGCGGGAACAGTTTCAGTCGCTGGATAGTGTGCATGATGCACGCTTTCGGGACTTGAGCAAAGATTAGAATCTTGCGGGATGGTATAATAGACTGGTTCGGCATCGACAATATGCAACAAACACCGATAAATAAAACACTTTTTTCGGAAGCCCATGCAATTTACCGTGCATATTAGGATACTCCCGGTAAAAACTGCCACACTGTCAAATTATAACCGATGTGCCGCCGATTTCAATACAACCGGAATCAGCGGCTTTGCTTCTTGGATTGTTCAGACTCGCCTTCGGTGAAAATCTGCCGATTGCCCTGCTTGCATTTGGCGAAAAGGCATGGTACAACGCCGCCACAGTTAGGGCGTGTTGACACTAATTTTTCATAAAGATGACGATATTTGTGAAGGCAATAAAAGCATTATAAGTTTCATCCAACTTGTCACACCTCGCAAATGTACGACGGAACTGCTTGATATTGAAGAAGTTACGCTCCGCAACATTCCTGCCCTTATACAACTCCTCATCATACTCCCACGGCTCCTTGCGGTGGCTCTTCGGAGGAACCACCGGAATCATGCCACACTTTTTCGCCGTCGCACGACACGAATCTCCCTCATATGCCTTGTCCATCATCAAAGGTTTGCCCTGGCGAATCTTCTTCGGA
>WRKP01000062.1 GCA_009778035.1 Planctomycetaceae bacterium | reverse complement strand
AGGCCGACTCGGAAGATTGGAATTTTTCGCCTTTTACTGCTTGACCATTATTCTCGGCGGCGTCGCTTTTGCTCTGATGAATCTCCAAGCAGAACATGCCGGTGTGCTGGGGGCTTCAGGCGGCGTCTCTGGCGTGATTACCTTATATGCCTGGCTGTATCCCCGAAAAACGCTCTTGCTCTACGGCATTTTGCCCTTGCCGATGTGGGCGATCGGCATCTTGATTGTCGTTGTCGATGCAATGGGAGCCTCGGGCAGTTTGGGCGGCCAAATTGCGTATTCGGTACACCTTGTTGGGGCGGCCTGCGGAACGTTGTATTACTTCCTGTTCATTCGGCAAGGAATACGCCTGACGGGATGGATGGAGACGGCATCGGCACCATCCCCGAAACGGGAACGGTCGCAACGCAAATTCCAGGTACACATTCATACATCGGACGATTTGCCGTTGACGCCGGAAGACGAATTCAGCCGCCGGCTTGATGAGATTCTAAAACGTTACGGCGAAGTTGGCGAATCGGGATTGTCGGATGAGGAACGCGAATTCTTGAAGCAGGCAAGCAAAAAATTTGCCGAAAAACATCAAAAATAGGGGAAATGGCAAAGAACTCGTCAGGACGGCACTTTCCCACCGCTTTTTGGGTTTTCAGGCATTTTTGGAGCATTTTAGAACAGAGATGTTCCCGTTTGAGCCTTGTCAAAGTGTCTTTTGGACTAATGCCCCCTTGCGATACAATCGGTTTATGCTATACTACCCCTCCTAACAGGGAGCCGGTTTCGCTATCCGATTCGACCGAAGCGAAGGTTACGCTGGCGTAGCTCAATCGGTAGAGCAGCTGATTTGTAATCAGCAGGTTGCGGGTTCGAGTCCCATCGTCAGCTTGGCGTTTATTATGGTTAATGATGAGTGGTTCATGGCCAAAAAACCGTTAATCACTGCGAAATAAAGGGGGTTTTCCCGAGTGGTCAAAGGGGGCGGACTGTAAATCCGCTGCGGAACGCTTCGGAGGTTCGAATCCTCCATCCCCCAGTTTTTTTAATGGTTAATGATTTAGTGGTTAATGGTTAATGAAAAACAAAATTAGCCATTAACCACTAATCATTAACCGCTAAAAAAGCGGGTGTAGCTCAATGGTAGAGCCACAGCCTTCCAAGCTGAAGACGAGGGTTCGATTCCCTTCACCCGCTGTTTTTTGATGGTTCATGGCTGAGTGGTTAACGGTTAATAAGCAACAAATTAGCCACTAACAATCAATTAGCCGTTAAAAAACGCTGTTGTAGCTCAGTCGGTAGAGCACGTCCTTGGTAAGGACGAGGTCATGAGTTCGATTCTCATCAACAGCTTCGTGGTTAATGACCAGTAGTTAGGGGGTCAATAACCGATTTTACGTTCCTAACCACTAGCCAGTAACCACCTGGCGACCAGACTTTTTTAGGAGAAAACTCAATGGCAAAAGAAAAATTTCAACGTACTAAACCGCACGTCAACGTCGGTACCATCGGTCATATCGATCACGGAAAAACCACGCTGACCAGCGCAATCCTTGCAGTTCAAGCCCAAAAGCAACTCGCAAAGGTCAAAAGTTATGCCGACATCGCTAAAGGCGGTACGGTCCGCGACGCAACCAAGACGGTAACGATTGCCGTCGCCCACGTCGAATACGAAACCGACAATCGGCACTACGCCCATATCGACTGTCCCGGTCACGCCGACTTCATCAAAAACATGATCACCGGTGCTGCCCAAATGGATGGTGCCATCCTAGTCGTCGCCGCCGATGCGGGCCCGATGCCCCAAACGAAAGAGCACGTCCTTCTGGCCCGTCAGGTGAATGTGCCGAAACTCGTCGTGTTCCTTAACAAAATCGACCTGCTCGATGACCCGGAACTCCTCGAACTCGTCGAACTCGAAGTCCGCGAACTTTTGGACAAATACGACTTCCCCGGCGACGAAACGCCGATTATCCGCGGAGTTGCCCGAGATGCCCAGCAGAAACCCGACGATCCCGCCGCCGCGAAGTGCATCGGCGAATTGATGGAAGCGCTCGACTCGTTCATTCCCGAACCGCCGCGTGAACAGGACAAACCGTTCCTGATGGCCATCGAGGATGTGTTCTCCATCGAAGGCCGCGGAACTGTCGCGACCGGTCGAATTGAACGCGGCGTCATCAAAGTCGGCGAAGAAGTCGAAATCGTTGGTTTTACCGATGAAAAACGCAAAGTCGTCTGCACCGGCGTCGAAATGTTCAAAAAAGAACTCGAACAAGGCCAAGCGGGCGACAACGTCGGGCTGCTCCTTCGCGGTGTGAAACGCGAAGAAATCGAACGCGGTCAGTGTCTGGCCAAGCCGGGCTCGATCCAATCGCATACGGAATTTGAGGCCGAAGTGTACGTCCTGTCGAAAGACGAGGGTGGTCGGGCGACGCCGTTCTTTTCCGGCTACCGTCCGCAGTTCTATTTTAGGACGACCGACGTAACCGGCGCTTTGACGCTGTTAGGCGATGCGGAAATGTGCATGCCCGGCGACAATGTGAAGTTGAAAGTCGAACTCCTGTCGCCGATTGCGATGCAGGAAAATGCCCGATTTGCGATCCGCGAAGGCGGCCGCACCGTCGGCTCCGGCGTCGTAACGAAGGTGTTGAAATAACACGGTTAATGGTGTAATGGTGGATTTTTGTCGTTGGACTTGTTCGGAAAACCTCAAAATCGTCATTCCGGTTTGTGCCGAAATGACTGTTTCCGAACAGGTTTATTAGGCATTAACCGCTAATCATTAACCATTAAAGAGACGGGAGTAGTTTAGTGGTAGAACTGCGGTCTCCAAAACCGCTGGTGGGGGTTCGATTCCCTCCTCCCGTGATTTCAGGAGTCAGAGATCAGGAGTTAGAATAACGTTCTGTCTCCTAACTCCTGCCTCCTAACTCCTTACTCCTTACAATATGGGCTTATTCAAAGAACTATTCCGGCTTCGCCGCTATAAGGTCAGTCAGGGTCGGTTGATTCGCCGACTGACAATGGCGGGTGTTTGGGTGATGTTTGCCACGGCGGCGTGGAAATGTACCTTGATGGACTTTACGTGGGTCGCCCGCTGGATGGGAATGTCCGGCGAGGCCGCTTCGGCGTTCGTACCGGCCTTCACCTTTTCGATGGCGGGAATGATCCTGCTGTTCGGGCTTTGGTTCGGCTGGCGATTGATAAATTGGCCGACGTTCGGCGACTTTTTGATTGCCGTCGAGGCCGAAATGGCGAAGGTTTCTTGGCCAGGCCGGGATGAATTGAAATCATCAACCGTAGTTGTGCTGGCGGTGTTTTTGTTCCTTGCCGGCGTGCTGCTGATCTATGATATGATTTTAATCTCTATATTTAAGGTTGTAGGGATACAGTAGGCTTGTTCGGAAACTGTCATTCCGGCGCGAGCCGTTCCTCTGGATTCCGGCCTGCCGGAATGACGATTTTGAGGATTTTCAAACAAATCGAGTCGTGTAACGGGACTATGATACGTGACCACAGAGCCCGGGGCGTAAGCCAGGGATAAAGCATAACAATGTCCGAAACAGAATTAAAAACAGACGAATCGAACCTGGACGAGTCGCAGTACGAGATGTCGAGCGAGCCTGCCGAAAAGATTTGGGAAGACGACGATGATGACTTCGACACTCCGCCGCCCAATCCCAAAGAAAAGGCGTTTGCGGACGAAAAAAAGGAACGCGCGTCCGGTAAAATGGATTGGTACATCCTCAAGGTGCAGGTCAACCGTGAGGATACGATCAAGCAAGACTTGGAGCGTCGGATTGCCGTCTCTGGTTTGCAGGAGTATTTTGGGGAAATTCTTGTTCCGTCGGAGAAGATTACGGAGATTCGCGGCGATAAGAAGAAAATCGTGAAGCGGAAACTTTATCCGGGATACATCATGATCTTCATGGAGGTATTTGATGACACGTGGTTTTTGGTTCGAGAGACGGCTGGCGTTGGGGACTTTACGGGAGCGCAGGGCAAGCCGACGCCGATGTTGTCGCATGAGGTGGAGCGGATATTGAAGTTGGCGAAGGAAGGCCCGGAGAAGGCACCGGAACTCAAGGTTGGTTATCAAGCGGGCCAGGAGGTGAAGGTGAAGGATGGGCCGTTTGAGACGTTGGAGGGCGTGGTGGACAACATTGATTATGTCAATGGCCGTGTCACGGTCATTATCAGCATATTTGGCCGCAGCACGCCGGTCGAGTTGGAGTATTGGCAGATTGAGTCGGTGAGTAAGTAAAATTGCCAAATTGCCGTAGCGGAGGACAAGGGATTCGACACAGTGCTTGTAAGTCCCTGTAATAATGCTGGTTTAGAGCAATTTGCAAATGAGCGGTGGCACAAAACAGGCTGAAAAAGAGGTGCCAAATGTCAGGAACATTGCGGATGACCACACAACAAAGAGCCGGACTCTGCATCCGCACGAAATTTTTCGAGGTCTTGCTTGATCATATAGTTCTTTCCGGCAAGCACTGCTTCCGTATCCCACAAAAATTGCCGCCAATCAATAGCAGCCTCGCGCTGCTTGTCATGATTCAACTTGCCAACCTTCCAAAAGTCTACTACTTCCCGAAGTTCACGCATCACCAACAAGGCTTCCGACGCATCAACAACCGGCTCCACCGAAATCCAAGTAAAAATCCCCCGACGATGGGCTTCCCGAACCGCTTCGATTCGCTCAACAATCGAAGCCGCACCAGGTTCCCATTCTTCTCGTAGTTTTTCATTCAAAAAAATGATCGTAGAACCGAATTTCCAATCGTTGCGTGCTAAAATATCAAAGTCGCCGATAGTTCGTTTTCCGCCTTTTGTTAACACTTGCACCCGCAAGCCGTGCCGTTCGAGAATAAGTAGTGCTTCGCGGGTAACGATGGCGGGACAGTAGCAGTATCGGCAGGCGTGCGAGCAACCGGTATAGAGGTTTGCGGCTAAATCGCTGTACTCCAAGGCTTTGCCTCGCGGGGTGTAGATGATCGGCATGACAGTCGTCATTGTAACAGAATCGTTGCGGAGCAGTAGTTCGGCGTGAAACCTGGGGGCTAACGCCTCCGGCTCGTGCGATCACGCACTTGCTCTTGTGCTAGAGCACATTCAGAATTGGTCTGGACGCCCCTGCGTCATTCCGCCTCACACCGGAATGACAGTTGCCGTACAAGTCTAATACAGTCCCGGATAGGCCGTGCTGCCATAGTACATATTATGATAACCGCCATAGTTGGCCGTGTTGACCGGCGAGGCCTGTACCCCAAAATTGCCATAAGGATACGCATTCCGCGCCGGCATCTGAAGCGTCATGCTCGGATCCGTATACGGCGTCGTCCAAGCCTGCATCATCTGTGCAACCGGATCATTACACGCTGCCGACGCACGACGAGCCTCACGACGCTCCGCAATCCGCTCAAATAAACGCGCCCGTCGCTGCGGCTTGCTACTGTTGATAAAAGCAATAATCTGAAGCATGTCCGAAACACTCATTCCCGCCTGATTCGGCACGAACATCGAAGACTGACCCAAACTGCCGAACTGACCCGCCGATTGATTCATCGCCATCATTCCAAAAGGCGTTGCATAAAGACCTGCATAGGGATTTGTCGGCATCTGGAATTGCATCGGCATCTGCATCTGCGGTGCCGGCTGTTGCATTTGCGATTGAAGGAACATCTGCTGCATTTGCATCAGTTGCGAGGCCATCTCCGGCTGCAACGAATCCGTCGGAACTCGAATTGCATAACCAAAAGGCGTCGCGACCAACTGCATCTGATTTTCATCTCCGTCGCCGTTCTGGCCCGGTAACAAGGCATTTTCGCCCGACTCGCCCAACATCTGCTGCGCCATCATCGGATTCGGCGACGCCATCGCCATCTGAATCTGCGGATTCATCATCGCCATCGGGCTCATCATCGGCATCGGAGCCTGCTGATATCCCACCACGGCAGGTCCCATCGGCGTCATCGCCATCACGGGCGTCGCCTGCATCATCTGGGGCTGCATCATCGGCATCATCGGCTGGTTATTCACGTGCATGAAGGGCGACATCCCGTGCATTCCGCCGGACATCATCGCATTTTGCATCATCGCGTCGTGCATCATTGCGTTTTGCATAGGATGGGGCATCATCGGCATCATCGCTTGCTGCTGCGGTTGCGGGAACGCACCGGCTGGCGGCAACAAGATGGTGCGCGGCATACAACTTGACCGGCAACGGATGAGACCGCAATTATGGTGCGTTGGCGGCATTGTCAGCAAGAGCATCCCGTTGGGCAAAATTTGGACTTGCGAGCCGAAATCTTGACCGGCCCCGCGGCCCATTTGGACGGTCGAGTACGGCACTCCATACGGATTGGCATCGTGCATTCCCCCCATCGCGGGCTGCATTGGATGCCCCATCGCAGGCTGGCCGACGGGCATGAAACCGACTTGTTGTCCGCTGCCTCGCGGACTGTTGTGTATAATGCTGCCGGTTTGTCCTCCCCAACCGGAAGGCGTCGAAGCGATCTTGAAAAGCGGCGAACTGAATGCCCAGGCTGATGGGGGCGTTACCGGTTTATTGCAAAAAATGCCTGTTTGTACGATGGAACCATCGGGTCTGGGCAAAGCCGGAATGACTTCCTGCTCCGAAGATGCCAGGCGGATCGGCTCGGCAGCCGTCGATTCGGCGGATTTGTTGGACAAAACGATCTCCCGGCCGATGGTATCGGTGCTTGCGGTCTGTGCTTGGATGGATTCATCCTTTGGAAGCGGAGCGGGGAGCGGCGGCGGGACTTGGGGCGAAACGGGATAGACCAATTGCCCGACGGGCCGGAACGCTGCGGAATAGGGAACCTGATAGGAAGGATACGCAACGTAGGTCCCGACGTGGGGCGAAACCGTGGTATATCGTGTTCCGGGATGGCTTTTGACGGTTTTGCTGTATTGGATGGTTTCCGGCAGGATGACGTGCGGAACCATTTCATGCAGGATGTTTGCTTCGCGTCGGGCTTTATCGTCGGACGCATCGGCCATTCCGATACTGAGTGCAAGCAATCCGCTCAATCCGATGGACAGTGTTTTGTGCAATTTTTTCAGCATTTTATTCCCCTTTTTGCCTTCTTTGGTATCCCAACGTCCCGCCAGGACGGATTTTTGTATCCGTTTGTAGGACTATCGTCCGATTGGCAAGGGGAAATTGACTGATGTATCGGATTTAGGGCGTTTTCCAGCAATTTCGTTCGGATGTTGCCGAATGTTTGGATTGTTGGGGTTAGGCAAGATGTGTTAGGGGATGTTACGCGACGGGCCGCGAACGTTGGCTCTATGGTATAATTCCAGTATGGGAAAGCACTTGAATCAAGCCATCGATTCCTTTCTCGATCTCAAGCCGGGCGACTTCGTCGTACACATCGCCCACGGTATCGCACGATTCAAAGGCATTCAAACCCTGACCAAAGGACAACAACAGGAAGAACACCTACACCTCGAATTCGCCGACTCGCAAGCACTGCACGTTCCCATCTCCAAAATCGGACTCGTACAAAAATACATCGCCGGAAACAAACACAAGCCAAAATTAGCCAAAATCGGCGGACAACTCTGGCTCAAACACAAAAAAGCCGTCCAAGAAGCAGTTTTCGACCTTGCCGAAGAAATGATCGAACTGCAAGCACGGCGTGAAGCACAACCCGGTATCGCCTTCCCGCCCGACTCCGATTGGCAACGCGAATTCGATGCTGCTTTCCCCTTTCGCGAAACCGAAGATCAACTCTATGCCATCGAAGCCGTCAAACGGGATATGGAACTCGCTCGCCCCATGGACCGTCTGCTCTGCGGCGACGTCGGATTCGGCAAAACCGAAGTCGCCATCCGAGCTGCCTTCAAAGCCGTCGATGCAGGTTATCAAGTTGCCGTCCTCGTTCCCACAACAATCCTTGCCGAACAACATGCACGAACTTTCGCCGAACGGATGGAAGACTATCCCGTTACCGTCTCGGCCCTATCGCGGTTCCAAACGAAACAAGAACAAAAACACATCATCGAAAACCTGACCGCAGGCAAAGTCGATATTATCATCGGAACGCACCGCATCGTTTCCGAAGACATCCGCTTTCACAATCTCGGGCTTGTCGTCATTGACGAAGAACAACGCTTCGGCGTGCAGCACAAAGAACGGCTCAAAATGTTCCGCGACTCCGTCGATGTGCTGACGATGACCGCGACGCCGATTCCGCGTACGCTCCATTTTTCGCTCTTGGGGATTCGGGAAATTTCCAATTTGGAAACGCCGCCGGAAAATCGTCTTGCCGTGCAAACGGAAATTATCCGCTTCGACGATAAGATTGTCCGCGATGCGATCCTTCGGGAACTCGACCGCGATGGACAAATCTATTTCGTGCATAATCGCGTTTATGATATTAACGAAATCGCTATGCGGTTGCAGCAAATCGTGCCGGAGTGCCGAATCGGAATCGGACACGCTCAAATGCCTGATGAAGAATTGGAATACGTGATGCGTTCCTTTATGGATCACGAATTCGATATGCTCGTTTGCACGACGATTATCGAAAGCGGATTGGATATTCCGAATGCGAACACGATGTTTATCGACGATGCTGGCAAATACGGTTTGGCGGATTTGCATCAACTTCGGGGCCGGGTGGGACGCTACATTCATCAAGCATATTGCTATCTTTTGTTGTCGCAGACGCAATCGGTCAATCCGACGGCGATGAAACGGCTTCGGGCGATTGAGGATTATGCGCATTTGGGCAGTGGATTTAATATCGCGATGCGGGATTTGGAAATCCGCGGGACGGGCAACATTTTGGGAACGCAGCAAAGCGGACATATTGCAACGGTTGGTTACGAAATGTATTGTCAATTCTTGGAAACGGCAATCCGAACGCTCAAGCGGATGCCGCCGAGGACGGTAATTGATGTCGAATTGGATTTACCGGGAGCGGCATTGATTCCGATGGATTATGTGAAGGATCAGCGGATTAAAATTGATTTATATCGGCGGTTGACTCGGGTATCGACATTGGAAGAGAGTATGGATTTGCGGAAGGAGATGCAGAAGCGTTTTGGCAAGCCGCCGTTGGAGGTTCGGCGATTGTTGATTCATTCGCAAATTAAGGTGCTTGCTCATGGTTATCGGATACGGAACATCAAATTGGAGTCCGGTTTGGCGAATGACAGTGGTTATGTGGTCATTGAGTATGTATCGCAGAAGTTGGTTGGCGAGTTACGGGAGAAGTTGCGGTTGCAGGGATTGGAATTGCGAACGACGCAGGATCGCAAGGGTTACATACCGATGAAGGATCGTTTGTCGAGGGATTCGGAGCCGGATAAAATTCTTGCGTTCGTACTTCGGCTCTTGGCGGAGCCTGCGGCGTGAGTCCCCCCGCTGTTTTCCGCCCCTTGTGCTACGTTGCATCACGTTGTATCTCCTTGCAAAATGCACACTTCCCGCATTGCTCAAATTGAACACAACACTGCACACAACGCCAAAACACGCCCAATCGCATGGGTTTTAGCATGTAGCAAAGTCCTCATCCAAATGCTGACGGTAATGCCGTTCCATCACATCCGCCGTGTGGCCAATCCAAAGCGACTCCTTCGTCTCGCCCCAACGCCGCACCACCTCATTGCTCCGACTCCGCCGCATGTTCCGAAACGGACACTTGATACGGCCCAAATCCGCCGACTCGGCTATTTGCTGGAAATGTTCGGACAATCTCCACGCCGTGCCCTGATAACTTTGAATTGCAAACTCATTTTCATTGTCCGAAAAATGCTTCTGCAATTCTACTCTCAATTCATCAAACAATGGTACAAGCCGAGTTGCATGATTGATATGCCGTTCCGTTTTCGGCGAATGAACCAAAAAACGATTTTGCTCCCAATCGACGTCCTTCCAACGCAACTGTTGTAATTCCGAAGGACATCTCAAACCGCCAATCTTGGTCAACCGCCCAGTTCAGTACGGCTTTGATTTTCTTGACGTGTCCTGCTACTGTCGCCTCGGCATACTCGTCTTGCAACGAGGTTCTCCATTCGAGCAAGCGTTCCAGCGTGATTTTTTTCGATTGATTGCCAGACCAATGCTTATGTATATGGCAAAACATTAGGGCATCCAGCAATCCTTGTTATTTACTGATTATCGGCAAGCAGAACCTTGAAACTTTACCCAACCCAACCATAACCAAAATCCTTAACCCTGGAATAGAAAAATGACGACGTACAGATTTATGAGTCCCGCACCAATCGAAACCCGATAAAACAACGTATGCAGGACGTTTCGCCGCTCGGCTACGGATGCTCTGGGAAAAAGCAGGACTCACTATCGAAGATTTGGTAACTGCAACCGGGATTCCCAGAGGTACACTCTATAACTGGGAAGCAGGCATCCGAATGCCGCCAATCGACATGTTTCCCATAGCCCTTGGCGTGAAGGTACAGACGCTCTTGCCGGACGAGTGAAGGTAGGTCAGACGGATTTCATTGAATCTTGATGACAATTTTCAAAGCATTTAGCGACAAAAACATTTTCGCTAAAACCTTTGTCGTTTTGGCAGCACTACGTTTGTGGAATCAACCACTCACAATTTGAGCAGGCTTCTATTGCTACTTCGGGTGTTATGTTCGGCGACACTGTAAAGTGTTCAAGCCGCAAAATGTCTACATTGTGTTTACTCGTGTTTGCAACGAAATAATCAGTGTTTAGCCATTGATATGCGGGGATAAACTTGCAATCACGAAAACGCTCATATTCATACGTAAAGTTATCCCTTATTCCACGTTGCCAGCCTGCACTGCCAGCATACCCATTCATTCGAATTTTGTCCGTCTTCTTTCCGTTCTCATAAACGAGCATGATAAAATCATATCGATTAAGGAAACACACCTTGGCAACACAGAATGGCGGATAGGGACGCATTGCCAAATGCGCTGGGCAAAATCCATTCATTTTGCCGGTAACTGGGGCACGGTATGTGTTCCAGTTACGCCAACTACCGTCATCCTGTAAAAACGACCAATCACCACTTGTCCAATTATTAAGAAAACCGCCGGAGGAGCCGCCCTAAATGGTTTTCGGCAGGTCGCCGAACCCCTTTTATCGGATTTTACAATCCAAAACTTTTATCCACAAACCATGAAAGGAAACAACCTATGAGTGAAACAGAAACAATCAAGGAAGAACAACTTTCCATCGCGGAGGTCATAGTAGGAAAATTTGCTAGAAAATGCCAGCACTGCGATTTTGATAAAAAGCCAATGTTTTTTACAACTTACAGACATCGAATACAGTTGTTGCCTTATTCGTGCTGATTGTATTGTTAGCATATACAGGCGAGGGAGAGATTCGGAGTACCAAGAACATACTGTTATAGCAACACTTGACGATAGAATTCGTCGTGTTGCCGAATTGCCTAGCACAATAATACGCATGCTTAATAGCGTTGTTATACCAGTCCAGACTCCGAAGGCGGTAGAGGATTCTTCTTGAATTCTTCGTCCTTGTCTAGTTCGGATATCATTTGCATTGCAAGGAGATAGCGTCCATAAACTTTTTTAACCAAATCCTTATTTACGGGCATCCAAGAGCCATCTTTGTCTCGTGCAGTTGCAAGCAAAGTGGCAAGTTCGTGAACAGGATTATCAATTTTTCCATTCATATTTTTATCATCGTCAACTAGAAACCGGAACTTTACCAAAAACCTTAACCATGACCTATGAAAAAGCCGAAAAAGAGACGTATGCGACAGCGCAAGGAAGTGGACACCTCGGACTATGCGGGCCGGTTCGCCGTGAGGCTCCGTGCGCTGCGGGACAAGGCGAAAATGTCCGTACCCGAACTGTCAGAACTGACCGGAATTC
>WRKP01000061.1 GCA_009778035.1 Planctomycetaceae bacterium | reverse complement strand
ATAAACGTCGAAAAAAACAAGCGTAGTGCCAAGAATGTAACTTCCTATCTCCTTATCAAGGATGATTTTGCAACGAAATAGAAGGACAGGAACGGGCGATATTGCACTGCTACTCTGGCATGTTGGTACCTGTATGTTTTGCAATCGACAACGAAATTTCGTTGTGGGGAGTGAAAAATTGCCTCTGAAAATGAAAATTTTTTAACCGGAGAGACTTTGCCTCATTTCCGCAGATGTAATAATTCCTTGAAAATAAAAAGGTTGCGGCGTGATTTTTTCGGAAAAATTTTTTCTGCATTATTTTTGTTTTCCGACAACACTCACAATTGCCCGACGATCCGGCAAGATTGTCGCCCATCAAAACCAATACCGCAATATCCAATGGTGCGAAAATCGCCGCCGTTACACCATTCATTTAAGCAGCCGGACATACCGTCGCAAGACCGTCGAAGGCACTGATTTACTACCGGAAAAATGGGACGATTGTTCCCGCCGGATTGCAGGCAAAACTGGCAAACGCTGGCTTAATCAACATAACCAAGTCGAAAACGTGCCAAGAACTTTGGGACACGTGTTTGCGGCACAAGAAGGCAAATGTAAAGGAAAGTTCCATGAAGATATATCGTCGATGTCAGGAACATTTTTTCAAGCAGTTTTCTCCAACGGAACTGATAGGCAAAATCACGGCGGAGAGGCTACTGGAATGGAAAACTTCCATGCTGGCTACCGGGTGTGCGACGAGTAGCGTCGCAAAATACGTGCAGACGGCCAAGATGGTTTTTGATTGGGCGGTTGACCAAGATTGGTTAACCAAAAGTCCCGGTAAAAACATTCCGGTCGGGAAGATGGTCAATCGGGACAAAGACCGAATGATCAGCATGGACGAGTATGCAAAACTGTTGGACGCTTGTCCCAATCAGGACTGGCGTACCATCATTGCGTTGGCGAGGATTGGCGGATTGCGGTGTCCTTCGGAACTGCAACAATTGCGATGGTCAGACGTTCACTGGACGGAAAACCGATTTTTGGTGCGTTCGCCCAAAACAGAACGGCACGAAAGACATCGGGAGCGAGTGGTTCCGTTGTTTGCTGAATTGCGGACGGAATTGGAAAAGCACTTTTCGCTGGACGAAACAAAGGAGAACGAATTTGTTTTCCAACGTTTCCAAAAGACGTGCTGGCAGTTGAAGCACCGTTTCAGACGATAGCACGGCGTGCGGGTTTGGCCGTTATCATTCGCCCGTTCGACAACATACGAATGAGCCGGAGCAACGAGGTCGTCCGGGACTTTGGCGAGGTGAAGGAAAACCTTTGGATAGGCCATTCGACGCAGGTAATGCGTGACCATTATTTCCGGCTATCGGACGATGATTTTTTGGATGCTGCGGGCAAATTGGATGACCAAAATTCCCATGCAGAATCCCATGCAAAACTGACTGGAATGGACGGGAAAATGGAGTAAAATAGGGATTGGACAACCAAGTAGAGATTCTGTTTGGTGCCGTGTTTTCTGGCATGTAACGGCGTTTGTAGAGTCAAACGGCAGGTGAGAAAATATGGCAGTCATTACTTGTTCGGAAACCGTCATTCCGGCGCAAGCCGGAATCCAGAGAAACTGGTATCACACGCAATGTCTGGTTCCCGGCTTTCGCCGGGATGACAAATTTTGAGAGTCTTCGAACAGGTCAATCGCGTCGCAGGGCGGCGAACTACTCCAGTGCCCGTTCGATCTTCTGCACCAACTCGGCAAGCGTTGCATCTTCGCAAATCTGGCGATCCACCTTCCGCTGTGCCGAAATGACCGAACTGTGCGAATGGTTGCCGAAGTACACGCCAATCTCGGAGAGAGCAGATCGGGTGTACTTTCGAGCAAGCCACATCGCCAACATTCGCGGAGCCAATATCTGCTTGACACGACTCTTCGAACGCAACGTTTCCTCAGATAATCCAAATTCCTCGCAAACCGCCTTGCCAACATCCTGCAATCGGATGTCCCGGCGGTTCAATCGGAGCAAATCACTCAACACATTTTCCGCAACGGCAAGCGTAATCGGCCGATTGTCCATCAAATAATGCATATGCAGCCGATTCAACGCGCCCGAAATCTGCCGGGCATGCACCCCAAATTGCGAAGCAATCAGTCGGCAAACCTCATCATCCACCGGCAATTCGCGGTCCTTGACCATCGCCTGGCAAATCCGCAGGGCTAATTCCCGTTCCGGCAGGTTGATTTCGCAGACCATCCCGGCTTCCAATCGGCAAAGCAGTTCACTCCGCAGCGTCAAATCTTTCAGCGGCCGGTCTCCCGAAAAAACGAGTTGCACGCCCTGATTCCGCAGCATGTCAAAGACCTGCAAAAATTCCGTCTGCGTCGACTCCGCTCGGGCAAAAAATTGAATATCGTCAATCAAAAGATGCGAAATTCCTTTGAATTTGCTGCGGAAACTTTGATTTCGGTCGCGAACCGAACCCGACCGAATCGTTTCGACGAACGACGAAAGGAAGTTTTCCGCCGTCATATAGAGCGGCAGTTGGCGGGTTGATTTTTTGCGGACAGCCGACCAGATACCCTCGAGGATGTGCGTTTTTCCGACGCTGGTCGGGCCGAAAATGTAAATCGGATTGATTTCTCCCGGATGGTTGATGGCCAAATCCGCCGCCCGACAGGCCAATCGGTTCGATAGGCCTTCCAAATAGGTTGCCAACGAGGCGAAACGCCGTCCGGTCGGCTTTTTGTCTTTTTGGGGTATGTTAGCCGTGTCATCTACGATGCGCAGTGTTGGCTGGCGGACGGGCAGATCGCAGGGCGGCACGGCTGACGAATGCACCGCAAACTCGATGGGTACGTCTTTTCCGCAAATTTCCCGGACGGCTTGCTTGATTTCGGGACTGCAATGCCGACGGATTGAATTGAGGGCGAAATGATTGCGGACTTGGAACACGACCCTCTCCGTTGTGTTTTCGGTTTGCGGCTCGTGTTGGCAGAGGGTATCCTGGCCGAACCAAAGGGCGAATCGTTTTTCGCCGACTTTTTCGGCAATTCTCGCGAGAATTGGGGAATCACAATTTTGCGGTCTGTCCGTAGGGGTGTGGCCGTAATCCGTTACTGTGTGCATAAATATGATACAAAAAGGGGAGAGAACCTTTATAGTCGACCCGTTCGGAAACCCTCAAATTCGTCATTTCGGCAAAGGCCGGAATGACGGCTTCCGTACAAGTCTGGTATCCAAGAGGAAAGTGTGGGCGGAAAGACAGCGCGGCAGGTTGACTGAGCAAACCGTCCTGCTTCGGCAACCGTGTACGATTGCCCGCGATGACCTTCAGCCTCCTGCCTCTTGAATGGATGCGTGTGATTGTACCCGCTCTAACGAAAATGTCAAATAAACCGCCGTCAGAAAGAGAGCATTTTGGCATTTAGGACGACCGGTTTTGCTGTAAGCCTTATCAATTATAGATGATTCGGGAAATTGGAATTCGGATAAGTTTTTTCCAGAATTTTTGGATCCACCGAGCCTGGCGGGGGAAAACTTGTCGCCCGATTGCCGTAAGATGCAAGCCGGACAAGAGAACGCGGCTGCTTTCCTCGCCGCCCTCTGTAATCAACGCGTCTTCAATAAGTGCTCTTGACCTTTCGCGTCAAATTCAGGACAATTCCGCATAATGAACGTCATCGTCCGGTACATTTTACGCGAACTCGGTATCATTTTCCTTATCGGATTTTTGGCCCTCACCTGTCTGTTGCTCATCGTCGGTATCGTTCAAGTCGTTATTGATCGGCACATCCCCTTGGCCCATACTTGGCAACTCATTCCGTTCGTCTTTGCCGAAATGTCTGCCATTTCTCTGCCCGTTACACTTCTGTTGGCCGTGACGATTTTCTTTTCCCGAATGTCTGGCAATAACGAAGTCGTCGCTCTTAAAGCCCTGGGGATCCCGCCTCGAACATTCCTAATGCCGGCATATGTTATTGCATTTATCGTGAGCCTTCTCGGCGTTGCAATCAACGAAATATCCGTTACGTGGGGCCCGAAGGGGATCAATGCCGTCCTCTATCAAAATGCCGAAAACATTTTCATTAGCCAACTCCAGAAAAACCGGCATTTTGAGACGGACGACAAGCAAATTGCGATTATGGTCAAAGGCGTCGATGCCCAACGCCGACTGATTGAGCCGACCATTATGCTGAAACGGGAATCGGCAACGATTGAAGCCCAGTCGGCACGCATCACGATAGATTTTAATGCGAATATGCTGACGATCACGCTTGAAGACTTCCGCGTAACCAGCGGGTTCGGCAGAGCGGTCGGCGGCAGTCGGGAACTTACATTTCCGCTGTCCGAAATTGTGCCGGACACAAAAAGGGAGCGTCCGTCTAATTTGAGTTTGCATCGGATTAACCGGGAAATGCAGCGGACTACGGAACTCATCGAACAGCAACGGCGGATTATTGCGGCCCATCGGACATTCGCGGCCGGGCTGGGCTCGGTGGATGCGTGGATGACGCCTCAAATTGCGGAGGCCAAACGGCAAATTCGCCAACTGCAATCGCGATATGACCGATTAGCGGTCGAGCCGCCGCGTCGTTGGGCGACGGGATTTTGTTGTTTCTTTTTCGTGTGGCTGGGCGCACCGCTTGCGATTTGGATGCGTAAATCGGACTTCTTTTCGAGTTTCTTTGCGTGTTTTTTACCGATTTTGGTTTTGTATTATCCGTTATTGATGTTTGGCTTATCGCAGGCGAAGAATGGAACATTACCGCCGATGAGTGTATGGATTGCCAATGCCGTCATTGGTTTGATCGGTTTTTGGTTTTTACGGCAGGTTTCCCGGTATTAGAGCGTGTTGCCCCGCTCCTAGCGGGCGGCCAATCCAGCCCAGCCTTTCGATGCCGTTTCCTCGATTTCACCGCCGCTTCGCAATAAAAACAATACCGCCAAGCCCTGCTGCTCGGCCAACTCGCGGCCCCTCTGCTTGCCAAGCACCAACATTGCCGACGCCCAAGCATTCGCCGACGCACTACTCGATGCAATGACCGTTACGGAATGATCATCATCGCCAACCGTCGCAAAACTCTGATTATGCAACGCCAATGTTCGGTGAATGCCCGAAAATTCCCGGCCCGGCTTTTCAATCCCGACAAGCCAGTCTCTGTCGCGGTCTTTGCCTTTTTGCCCTTTGCTCCGTACCGAATTTCCGAGTTCGATCAGATAATCCTCGATTCCGTGTTGCTCGAGCAGTTCCGCAATACTGTCGATGGCAACTCCCTGGGCTACCGCAGCCAGGTCAATCGCTAATTCGGCAGGGAAAGCCGATTGCACAGTGCGGACAATGTCTTCGGGATCCGTTTGTTCGAGGGCGTCAAGTCGATGCCGAATGCTTTCGGCCAGTTGATTCCAATCGGCATGATCGGGGAATCGGGCGACTTTAACGATATACGGCGTGTCCTGTGTGCTTCCGGTATGTTCGCGGCTGACGTATTCGGTCGGCGTATAGAAAAAGTAAAACCAGATAAGCACTCCCGTCCCGACGGCAACGATGCCGTACCGGATGACATCCCAAATCAGGCTGGAAGGAGGCGATGCCGACATGTGTGTGATGGGGTATGTGGGTGATGGGGTGGGGCAGGATGCACACCAATCGCAATTCCTAATTATACCAAAACGGACAATCGCGGGGGGCTCGTTCCCGGTTGCGTCCAATTTTCGCCCTTGACACGCTTTTGGAAAATCTTTACCCTACCGCACCGGTCAAGCGAATCGGCCACATCCAACCCAAAACCGAAATACCAATGAAGGGGAACTTTAATTGCCAAACGGCAGAATTAGAACACCGCTCCGTGCCGCTCCTTGACCTGAAGCGGCAATACGAAACCATCAAAGATGAAATTGCCGACTCGCTCAAGCAAGTCTGCGACTCGGGAGCCTTTGTTCTCGGGCCCGAAGTCAAAACTCTCGAACAAAACCTCGCCCAGTATTCGCAAGCCGAATACGCAATCGGTTGTGCGTCCGGCAGCGACGCGATCCTGCTTGCCCTGATGGCCCTCGAAACCGGCCCCGGCGACGAAGTTCTCGTCCCCAGTTTCACGTTTTTCGCGACTGCAAGTGCAGTCAGCCGACTCGGGGCGAAACCCGTCTTCGTCGACATCGAACCCGAATCCTATAACCTCGACCCCAATGACGTTGCACAAAAAGCAACGCCCCGAACGAAAGCAATCATTCCCGTACATCTCTTTGGTCAGATGGCCGATATGGACCGCCTCAACACGCTGGCATATCGAAATGGTTTTGCCGTCATCGAAGATGCGGCTCAAGCCATCGGAGCGGAACTCGAAGGCCGGCGGGCGGGCTCCTGGGGCGATATGGGAACGTTCAGTTTTTATCCGACGAAAAATCTCGGCGGAGCCGGCGACGGCGGAATGATTACGACACGCAATGAGCACATGGCCGCGAAATTGCGGTTGCTGCACGCACACGGGATGGAACCGCGGTACTATCACCGCATTATCGGCATCAATTCGCGGCTGGATTCGTTCCAAGCGGCAGTGCTCAACGTCAAATTGAAGTACCTCGAAGGCTGGACGATGATGCGGATACAGAATGCTCGGCGGTACGAAGAAATGTTTATGGAAGCAGGCCTGGAGCAGATTATCGGCCTGCCGAAGCAGTTGCCGAATCGCCGACATGTTTGGAATCAGTATACGGTTCGCGTGCCGGATGGGCAACGGGATAGTCTGCGGAAGAACTTGATGGAGCAGAAAATCGGCACGGAAATCTATTATCCGCTCGGCTTGCACGAACAGGACTGTTATCAGAGTTTGGGCTATGCGCCGGAGTCGTTGCCGGAGACGTATCGAGCGAGTCGGGAGGTGTTGGCATTGCCTATTTTCCCGGAATTGACGGAGATCGAGCAGCGTACGGTTGTTCGGGGCATCAGAGCGTATTATGAGGCGAATCCGATGCGGCAGACGTTCTCCGTGGTGCTGCCGGATGTGCAACGCGACGTGGCGTAGAAGTTAGTGCGTCCCGAATTGGAGTGGACTTGCTCTTGTCATTCCGGCACAAGCCGGAATGACGGTTTCCGAACAAGGCTATTCTAATCAATCTGCGATTTCGCTCCCTTGAGGAATTGATAGAAAAATTCCGCATTCGAGTTGAACTTGGACAACTTCGTCGTCAACGTTTCCATCGCGTCAATCGGATTACGCGATGAAAGCGTGCGGCGAATCATCGTCGCCCCGCGCAAAATCTCCTCTGGAAACAACTTCTCCTCCCGCCGCGTCCCGGAAAGCCCTATGTCGATCGCAGGCCAAATCCGCATCTCCGCCAAACGACGATCCAAAACGAGTTCCATATTGCCCGTTCCCTTGAACTCCTGAAATATCAACTCATCCATCCGGCTGCCGGTATCTATCAGAGCCGTTCCCACAATCGTCAACGAACCGCCGCCCTCAAAAGCACGAGCCGTCGCAAAAAGTTTCTTCGGCACATCCATCGCCTTAATATCGACACCGCCCGTCATCGTTTTGCCGGAATTGCCGATGTGCTTGTTGAATGCCCTTGCCAGCCGAGTAATCGAATCCATCAACAGGAACACATCTTTGCCCATTTCGGCCAGCCGTCGGCAGCGTTCGATGACCAACTGCGAAAGCCGAACATGCGACTCGATTTCCCTATCAAGGCTGCTCGCGACGACTTCGGCATCGACTGCCCGACGAAAGTCCGTAACTTCTTCCGGCCGCTCATCAATCAGGAGAATGATGACCTTCACGTCGGGATGATTTTTCACGACGGCCTGGCTGATATGCTGCAAAAGGATCGTTTTTCCGCTTCTCGGCGGGGCGACAATGAGGGCGCGTTGCCCTTTCCCCAGCGGGGTCAGGATGTCCATAACCCGAGTGGTAAGCGGTTCGGCAGCGGTTTCCAATCGCAGCCACTCCTCGGGATTGATCGGTGTCCGTTCGTCGAAGGGCAGGATATTGGCATAATCATCGGGCGGAATCCCGTCGACGTCCAGCACTTCGCGGAGCCGCGGCCCCTGCGTTTTCGTGCCGGGTTGAACCATGGCGGTCAGAAAGACGCCTTCGCGGAAGCCGTAGCGTTCGATGAGGCTGCCCGGCACGAAGGGGTCGGTGATGATTCGGGTATAGTCATTGTTTGGATTGCGTAAAAATCCGTATCCGTCGGGATGCAATTCGAGCACACCGGAGACTTTGTAGTATGTAGCGGGATCGCCCGGCTCGATATGGATGGGTGCTCGATGGGGTCGGGGCTTGTGGTGCTGATGATGCCGACCGCCGGCAGCGGCAGGGTCTCGCGGCACACCAGGCAAAGAAGGATCGGTTGCAGGCCGAGGCTTTCCACCGCCGCCGCCTGGACGAAATTTGCGATTGTTCCGGTAGTTAGGGTTATACTGTTTTTTGTGCATAATTAAAAGATGTTTGGTAAGACACCTGGTTGGTGATTGTGGAGAAGGCTCGGTCAGCGTTAGCACCTGACCGGTACATCAAAAAAGGGTTAATGTTTCTGACAATCCCGGGGGAAAAATCAAAAACGACGATTGGGAAATCTGACATGGAAAACCGTGGTAAGCAAAAGCCGGAATGGAGCGTAGCGCAATGGATAAGAGCAACGTGGAGTGTCCGGTTTTGTATTTGTCCAAAATTACAAGGCACCGAGTTCGTATGAAACCGAACCGGCAGGGCATTCAAGAAAGAATCTTGTCCTTTTGGAAGGCATTCGGGCATTTGCAGCAAACAGAACTGCTCCCGATTTGGCGCCATTGTACCAGGTGTTTCGCAGGAGTCAAGGGCATTAGTGCACGAGCCGGAGGCGTCAGCCCTCTTTGGCAACCGGCAATATGCGAGAATCTCCGATAAACATAACACTTTTTCGGTTATCCCAGGCAGTTTACCAGGCATATTGCCAAATCCCGTAAAAACTGCCATACCGTCAGATCGTAACCGATGTGCCGCAGATTTCAACTGACCGTAATCGGCGGCTTTGCTATTCCTATTCTTTGGCCGTCATAATGAACCCATCCTGCGTTCGCTACTGAGCGGCGTGATGACCGACATCGGGCAACCGCCGGTTCTCAAGGCAACCGTGCAAAATCCATTCAACATCCAAGAGTATCCCAGCGATAAAGAGGTTCGGCTCGATGTCTGGGTTGAAGATGCCTCGAAGGCATTTTATAATGTAGAAATCCAGCGTGAAGAGCACACGAACTTTTGCGAGCGGATGCTGTACTACTGGGGCGGCAAGTACGGTTCGCAGTTGCAGCGGGGACAGCCTTACACGATGCTCCGTCCGGTACGAAGTATTATCATTGCGGAGTTTCCGATATTCCCGTTGTTAGAACGGCTACATGCCGTATTTGAACTGCGGTCGCGGGAAAATCCTGATGTGAAGTTTTCTGAGCATTGTCAAATGCATGTCCTGCGTTTGGGCGATTTGATACGGCACAATTTTTCGGGACTGGATCAGTTTGGCTTGGATATGCGAAGATGGATGCAATTTTGGGCATTTGGTGAAAAATTGGAGGAGAGCGAGATGAGTACAATGTTACAGGATTGTCCGCCGGTACATGCGGCGTATGAGGAGTTTAAGCGTTTTTCATCTGATCCGGCAATGCAGGAGAAGGTGAAGGCGAGGCAGCGGTTCTTGGATGAGCAACAGTTGCTCCTCGGCGGTGCGTATGAGGAAGGACGAGCAATAGAAAAGATCGAAACCGCCCAAAATTTCAAACGGCTTGGGGTTCCTATAGCAACGATAGCAGAGGCAACTGGCCTTTCGTTGCCAGAAATCGAACAGTTGCGTTAAAGAGCATCGCCTTGGCCATGGCGATCTCGTGGTCTTTCCGCAAGAAATGAGTTGCATATCTGTTTCGTTTAGAGCGTATCCCCAGTAGCAGAACGAAGTCGGCGGCAGTTCCTTTACCCCATTGTGTAGGGTAGCGAATCAGCGAACATCTGCCTTTTCTTTATCGTGGTAGCCGTGCGGCACTTCTTGCAGCAGATTTTTGTTGACAAAAGACTCCTTGATCCAAACAACAGTAGAGTTCGCACGCCCTTCGCCGGTACGACGGATCGCAAAATGCCCCTTCCGCCAGTGGGGAGACTTCCGTCCTGATTCCCCCTGTTGGCGTAAAGCCTCCATCTCTTCCAAAGTCGGAATGTCACGTCCAACATCCCAACCATGGACTCCGTTGCGCCTTGCTCGTTCGATGAGTTTTACATCACCTGTCGAATCAAACTTTTCCTTATCTCGATTGAGCACTAGCGGCTTAATCAAGTCCGTGTCCGACTGGGAAATCATGCAAATACCGAAAACAATTTGCATGGTTTGTGTCATGAGAGTTTGCTCAACAGGAGACTTTGCTTTTAGCCAATCAAGTACCGTCTGATGCTCTCGTGGAAATTTGAAGTAGCCCCGTTGATTATCGGTATAAACAAATTCGACGAGCAAGAGATTGTCCATATCAACTATCAGCATGCCCGTTATATCGAGATGTCCACCTTTAAGAAAATGCCCTTCTGCGAACTCTAATGCCGGTCCATTAACCGGTGGACGGACTTCAGAAATGTCAATTTTCTCAATTCCGAGCCGAAGCATGGCGGCTGTCACACCGGGATAGACGTGGTAAAACGGTCGGCGATTCTTTGCATG
Organism: Planctomycetaceae bacterium; assembly: GCA_009778035.1. Classification (GTDB taxonomy): domain Bacteria; phylum Planctomycetota; class Planctomycetia; order Pirellulales; family Thermoguttaceae; genus WRKP01. The sequence continues at coordinate 1,623 of WRKP01000061.1, read as the reverse complement.
GATTTCGTAGGCAACGGTAAAGTTTGCCATTTCATCGTCAACCGGACGCGGCTCCGTACCGTATGCACCAATGATCGCTTGGCGGGTCCGGGCATCCATCGCAGGAATGTACTGCCGAAATTTCATGTTTCCTCCGACGATCAGACAAGTTCTTTGAGGGCTTTGAGTGCCCGAACGCGAATCTTTTTGTGGGCAGGCTTGGCAGGCCGATCATAAGTTTCGCCCGTCAGCGAATTCTTGAGTCCCTTCTTGGCGGGCTGTGCCTTGACCTGCTTGAGATCAACCTTAATCAATCCCGGCAGCACAAATGCCTTGGCACCCTTCTTGCCGAAGCTCTTTTTGATTTCTTCGGTCAGGGCATCTAGGACGGCGGTCACATCTTTCTTCGGCAACTCTGTGGCGGCGACGATGTTGGCAATGATTTCGGTTTTCGTAAGCGGTTTCGCGGTTTCGGCTTTTGCCATAATGGTATCTTCCTTGACGGAGGTTAGAGAATAAACGCCCGACATTTTAGCATTTTCGTTGATAAAAGCAATGCCTATGCCCGCAAAATCCCGATCAATTCCTCCGCCGAAAGTTTCGTTGATTTTTTGGTGCCTTCGAACAGTTTGTCAGCCAGGCCTCTTTTCTCATGGTGCAGGTGGACGATATTTTCTTCAATCGTTCCCTGCGTAATCAAGCGATTGCCCGTTACTGGTTGCATTTGTCCAATCCGATGCGCCCGATTGGTCCTGCTGAATCGGCATCGCAAAATAAAACCTCATTTTCACACTACCTTGACGGCGGAAACGGCAAGCCGTACAATGCCATTACCGGTGCCTTCGACATACAACACGCCATGAGCAACTTACCCGACCCTAACGTGAAGTTTCCGCTCAAAGGACACTCGGTAACATACATCAAGCCGACTCTCACACGTCCGAATATCATTGTCGGCGACTTTTCGTATTTTAGCGACGAAGATTTTGGAAAGCATGTTACGCATCATTACGACTTTTACGGCGACAAATTGATCATAGGCAAATTCTGCCAAATTGCAAAGGGTGTGGAATTCATTATGAATGGTGCAAATCACAAAATGAATGCCGTGAGTACGTTTCCGTTTTATATTTTTGAGGGCTGGGAACAGGATGTTCCGCCGCTTTCGGACATGCCGATTAAGGGAGACACGATTGTCGGTAACGACGTATGGATTGGACAAAACGCAACGATACTGCCGGGCATCCAAGTCGGCAATGGAGCGATCATTGGTGCAAATTCGGTTGTCGGCAGCGACATCGAACCTTATACGGGCTTGACCATTATTTTCACGAGCATGCCGTTTCACGCCTAAAAAGCAGTTACATGCCTGAAAATACGGCACCAAACAGAATTTCTACTTGGTTGTCCAATCCCTATTTTACTCCATTTTCCCGTCCATTCCAGTCGGTTTTGCATGGGATTCTGCATGGGAATTTTGGTCATCCAATTTGCCCGCAGCATCCAAAAAATCATCGTCCGATAGCCGGAAATAATGGTCACGCATTACCTGCGTCGAATGTCCTATCCAAAGGTTTTCTTTCGCCTCGCCAAAGTCCCGGACGACCTCGTTGCTCCGGCTCATTCGCATGTTGTCGAACGGGC
>WRKP01000060.1 GCA_009778035.1 Planctomycetaceae bacterium | reverse complement strand
CGCGTTTGCAATCCATCATCGGCAGGCCGGTTTTGTCTCTAAATTCTTTAACGACTTTCGCAGATATTTCCATGTCGCTATTCTATACCAAGGAATGAAATTCGTCAACCAGTCCGCCCAAGAGCGTGTGCGCACTCGCTCGTGCGCCCATCCCCGGGTTGACTCCGCAAACGCATCATGGTATAAACGGACCGTCTAAATCTAAAAAAGGAGACCAAATTATGCAAAATTATCGCCAAAAAATGTTAACTTGGGGGGGGGGGGCAGTTTAGACAACTGCAAAACGACCGCCAACTCCGCTCGCAAACGAGGTTTCACCCTCGTCGAACTCCTCGTCGTCATTGCCATCATCGGCATGCTCGTCGCACTCTTACTTCCCGCCGTGCAGGCCGCTCGAGAAGCCGCCCGCCGAATGCAATGCACCAATCACCTCAAACAGATGGGACTGGCCATCCATAACTTTGCAGATACATACAACGCAGTCCCGGCCGCACATCTCGGCGTTTCCAAAGCAAATCTTTTCGTCCTGATTTTGCCCTACATGGAAAGGCAAGCCATCTATGACGTCTACGCCTCCCGAAACCAACAGGGAAATACCACCGGAACCGGCGATCTTACACCAGGCAGAATGGACTTCGTCATTTGGACAGCCTGGGGACAACGTAACGGAACCACAGCGGAAAACGCTTTCACCGACGAAATGAAGCGTTCGTTTGCCTCGATTTCGATGTATTTTTGTCCCACACGCCGCTCGCCCGGCGGAATGCAAGAGAGAAGTCCCGACAACAGTTTCGGCACCCGAACCGGCCCGCTCGGAGACTACAGCATCCTCTATACCGCTCGCAGGGATTGTCGCCCGCACACAGAAGGGGCTCCGAATCCTGATGCAAACGTCAACGATTCCTGGGATGGAAACAGACTTTCCGCAACGTGCGTTGATGGGCCTTTCAGAATCGCTATTATTACTTACGCTCCGCGTGACTCGGGCCATTGGGATGCCGGAAACTGGGAATCCCGATTCCAATCGTGGCGTCCCCGCGACACGACGGCCTGGTGGAGAGATGGAGCCAGCAACCAACTGCTCATTGGCGAAAAGTATATTCCCAGCGATGTCATCGGTGTGTGCGATCAAATGATTAACGGTTTTGATGCGGCAGGCAATGAACAGAATAACACCCGAAAAACGTTGGTTGATTGCGGAATGTTCCATTGGAACGGCAACGAGCCGTATACCTATATGGGCTTTTTTGCCCGGAATAGGAATGTCAATGCACAGGGGCAATTTACCGGCGCAAATCCTTTGGCGCGAGGGCCGCAGCAATATGCACAGACTGCACCGGGCTCCGGCAGGACGTTTAATAACTGGCCATTTTTCTTCTCGTTTGGCAGTTCGCATCCCGGCGTGTGCAACTTTGTGGTCGGCGACGGAAGTGTTCGTTCCATTTCGGTAACGACGGATGCGAATCTATTGAGCCATTTGGGTGCGGTAAACGATGGCCAATCCGTTGCGTTGCCGTAACACGCGTTCGCCGCCGAGCCTGCTCGGCACACTCCAAAGAAAACTTACACATAACCAAAACGCCGGGCGGGGCTCGGCTAACATTAAATCCTTCACGATGCGAACATTAACACTACTCACACTTTCGATATTTACGCTATTTTGTGTCGGTTGCGGCGATCCGACGGTAACGGGCACGGTCAAATTTTCCGACGGCACTCCGCTGACTGGCGGAATGATCGTGTTGCAGAACGAGAGCAGTCAGGGAATTGGCGAACTGCGGCATGATGGTACATTTACGGTTTATCAGTATCGGCCTGGCGACGGATTGAAACGGGGCAAGTATACGGGCTACATTTCGGGGGCTGTTATGGCAGACGATTTTGGCAACACGACGCCGTTGGTTCCTCAAAAATACACGGATGCTTCGACATCGGGCATTGTGTATGATACGGATGTGCACAAGGGCCGATTGGAGATCGTCATTGACTCATTGCCACCGGGAGCGTGAGTGTAATCGCACGAGCCGGGGGCGTCAGCAAGAGCCGGGGGCGTCAGCCCCCGGGTTTTTCGACATATGATATTTTTTGATAGACCAACCCGGGGGCTAACGCCCCCGGCTCTTGCGCTGCATTCGGCTCGTGTGTGGCCCTACGGGCAAGCATTTCACCCAAAAATGAATACGCTCTAACAGAGCGTTAAGCATCCCAGCGGAGTTTATACGCATCGAATACGGGCCCGTCGATGCACGTCCGACGGTAATCCCAATCCGAATTCGCATCCTCCCAATACGGAACTACGCATCCAAAACATATTCCCAAACCGCAACTCATCGGCGTTTCCAATGAGACAGAACAAGGCAGTCCCAACCGCTGTGCCGTCAAAAAAGCACTATGCAGCATCGGCAACGGGCCGCAACACAATAATTGCGTTGCCTCGCCCGGCTGATAAACTCGCTCGATTAAGTCCGTTACGCGGCCACGACGGCCTTCGGAACCATCATCCGTTGCAATTCTCGGCTCGATTCCCAGCCGACGGAAATCGTCCATACAAGCAATCCGCGATTGCGTTCGTGCTCCATAAAGCAGGGAAATGCGTGCCCGTCGATTTTGGCCTTCTTGATGCTGCCCTCCTTGATTTTGGCCCCCTTGATTCTGACAATACATCAAAAAGGGCGTTTGTCCGATGCCGCCGGCAACGATAATCGTGTGTTGCGTGCCCGTCGCAGGAGATGTTTCCGGGAAGCCGTTGCCGAGGGGCATCCAAAGTTCGAGCGGAGTATTCGGCGGCAGTTCGGCGAGGCGGTGCGTCATTTTGCCGACGGTCAGATAGACGGCTTCGATTCGGTTTTGCTCCGCTTGGTAGATTGCCAGCGGTCGGCCGAGCAGCGGATCGGCCGTATTTGGCAGGCGAAGCATTGCGAACTGGCCTGCCCGGACAGTCGGGAACTGTTCCGCCGTCTGGATGGATAATTTCCAAGTGTCTTCGGTCAGGCGATCATTTTGGCGAATGATTGCCAGGCCGTGCCAAATATCGCGCGGGGGATGACAAAAGGGAGCGGACGTGTTCATTTTTTGTTCGACGAGAGCGTATTCAATTTTGTTCCAGGCAAAAAACCGTCATTCCGGCTTGGGCCGAGTGCCGGATTACGGAATGCGTATAATCTCCGACAGCACCGTAAGCGGATCGATTCCCTTGACATTGAAAACTTGGTCAATCACATCGCGTACGGCTCCGTAACCGCCAGGACGCTGCGTAATGTACTCCGCCGCATTTTTCAGTTCCTGCGGAGCATGCGGGACGGCAACGCCCAAACCAACCGCACGAATTGCCGGTAAATCAGGAAAATCATCGCCAATGTAGGCAATCTCTTCAAGCGATAATTTCTGCTCGGCAGCAATTTTGAGCACGGATTCCAACTTCGCAAACGTTCCCGTATGAATGATTTCGATGCCGAGATTCTTGGCCCGATGATAAATACACGGTGCGTCCCGGCCAGTGATAATGCCGACACTCAATCCGGCTTGCCGCCACATTCGGATGCCGTAACCATCGAGCGTGCTGAAAAGTTTTGACTCTTTGCCTTCGTGGTCAATTTCGATGGTTCCATCGGTTAGCACACCATCGACATCACAGAGGAGCAGTTTTATCGGACCTGCACATTTTTCAAGGGACATACATCAGAGGATACCATCTTTCCACGCCGATTGCAAGTCGGCGTGGAAGACGGCGAACTCTCTCCTACGGGAACAGCGGCAGGAATATCAACGTCATCAGGATCAGCAACGGGAGTAAAAGCACCAAACTGTAGCACATATACCCGAAGAAACTCGGCATTTTCACGCCGTCCTGCTCCGCAATCGCCTTAATCATAAAGTTCGGGCCATTGCCGATGTACGTCAACGCTCCGCAAAATACCGCTCCCAGCGAAACCGCGATCAAAAGTGCGTGCTCAATGAAGCCCCGCGTTCCACCCGCCAACGGCACCAACTTGCGGACACCATCCTGACAACGCCAAACGCCCCGGGCATCCTTGTGCCATTTCCTCATTTGCTCGCCCGTTTCCGGGTCAATAATCGGCTCGCCAGTCTTGTAATCATATGCCATTTGAGCCTCCAATTCCGTTTCCGTATTCGGCGTCAACGTCCTGGCTGTATCGAAAAACACGACATACGTCGGTGCATTATCCAATACCGCACTCAACAAGCCCGTCGACCAGAAGAACAGTTGCTCTTTACTCACGCCCGTCGTTTGCTCCGCCTTGGTAACGACGGTCTTGCCGTGCTCGCCCAAGATTTGCAGCGGAGCCTGCATACAGAGGAAAATGCCGAAAAACAGTGCCGCAACTTCGCCGATGGCCAAAAAGTTGAAGGAATTCGCCTTTCGGATCAGATAACTGCTGAACAAGAGCGACGTTGCCGCAAGCCCTAACTGCACGGCCTCACGCAAATAAAACCAGGGATGCCAATCCGTTCCGGGCACCGGCCTGCTCGGATCAAGGAATGCAACCGCCGCGACAACACCGAGCAAAAGCGGGATGTTGAGCATCCAGCCCGTGATGGAAATCGACGTCACATTCTCATCGTCTTCCTGTTTGCTTTCAGCGGATTCACGCCGGTAATACCAAAATTTATCCCAAAGGAAAAACATCGCAATAAGCGACAGGTTTACGAACATCCACTCCGCCCAGAGGAAAAATGTCCATTCAAAGGGCACTCCCCGAAGGTATCCGAGGAAGAGCGGCGGGTCGCCGAGCGGGGTCAAACATCCGCCGCAGTTGCACACGATGAAAATGAAAAATACGACCGTGTGAACCTTAAATTTCCGTTCTTTATTCGTTTCGAGCAGGAGCCGAATGAGCAACACGGCCGCCCCGGTCGTCCCGATGAAACTGGCCAGCAGGCCGCCGATGAGCAAAATAACGGAGTTGACAAACGGTGTCGCCCGCAAATTACCGGCAATGCGAATCCCGCCGGCAATCACGAACAGCGAGAAAAGCAACACGATAAACGGGAGAAATTCGTACAGGATCGCATTGAGGAACACGGTGGACGCCGCCATAAAGTTGCCGTCCGTTGTGGGATCGACGATTCCGTGGACGGGCCAATGCTGTTCGACGGGGAAATCGCACAGGAGGAAGTAATAAAGCAGCGTCAGGAAACCGAGCGAGCCGGCAACGATAAACCGGTGCGTGTTACTTTCCCACCAATGGGCTGTTGCAGGAATCAGCGGCAAAAACGCGATGCAAAGCAATAGTGCCACGAATGGGACGACCATCACAATCGGCGGATGCGGCGTTCGGACGTTGATTTGGATGACGTTTGAGACGGCATTTGGGATGTCCAGTGTTTCATCATTTTCGTCGACCTTAACAACGCGGACATAAAAGGGGCCTTCGGGCTGCAGATCCGATTGAATTCCTGCGTGATAGAGTTCTTCCAACTGGTGTTCGATCAGTTTGCGGAGGTCGGCAGTGATTGTTTTTGCCGAGGAGGGGTCAGTAACGCGTGCGGAATTCGCTTCGTCGGGCGAAAATTGAGGCGTAAAGTCCTCTCTGGACCATTCTACGCGAAAATGGGGCTCATTTTCCCCTCTCAGCCAGAGGGCTTTGTTGCCGTAGGGAGAGATTCGGAAAATGTCGGCATCATCATCGGCATATGCTTTGCTTTTTTTCGCGGCATAATAGACATCATGGTCGTTTGACCAGAGGGTCCATTTTTGGGGAAGTCCTTGCGAGATGAGGAAGCCGTAGAAGAGGAGGACGAGGATGATGGCAAATGCGACGGGTTTCATCAATTTGCTCATTTGGGGAGCAGGATGTCCGTGTTCGTTGGATGACGATTGTTCGTCGTTTTTGAGTTCGCCGGAAGGTTGTTGTTCAGTCATTGCATTAAGTACGTTTACCGCGTGCCGAAGCCCGTTCGGAGTGTATTAGAGCATAATAAACCAAAAAAGCAAGATGTCCTCTCACGGAAACCGCCCGCCGGGACGCTCCCGTCCTTCCGGCACACGCCGGAAGGACGATTTTTTCCCAAAGTAAAATGGATACGCTCTAATCCTTTGCCAGCACCAGGTTGATCTTCTCCAGCGTGCGTTCGGCAACCTTGGCTAACTCGCGAGCCTTATCGGAACGGTCCGCAGAATCCTGTACCACCCGCAAAAATCGCACAAACATCTGGCCCTTCTGCGACAATTCATACTGTATCTCACTACGCAACCTCCCTCCGCTCGTCTCGAACCAAGGACTGCTCATCGGACGATGTTGCAACAACAATATCGACCGGCATGCCGCTATGAAATCCTTCGATTCCGGGTCTTCGCTAAACGACCGAGCAAGTTGGTGCGATAATTGTTCCGAGGTCAAATTCACGATAAAGTCCGGTATCGCTTCCGCTTCCTTGTCCCAATCCGCTGCGAACATCCCGTAGATCGACTCCGAAGTCATCGCCCAAGGACGATCGCACTCCTCGATAATCCGGGCAGCGGAAATTGCCGTCGATGCAGCGTTCATCTGCAAACGTTCCTGGACGTTCGCAGAGACCGTGTCGTAATCCAGGGGTGGTGCCCTTCTTATCTCGAACGACCGGGATTCTCCGGCGGCCTCATCCAGTAATCTTTCCAATACTTCAAGTACTGGCACGATATTTTGATGGGGCAGGCCGTGTTCCGCGAGTTCGGCAAGTAATGCCATTCGAAATCCCACCGGAATCTTGTTGGCAGTCCTCTCAAAATTCGCGAGAACTTCCGCCGCCTTCTCCTGGTTCTCTTTGACGAGGAACAGTATGCCCGCACTATAATACGCCCGAGCGATTGCGATATAGGCTCGGCTCCGTTGGTGGCTCAGGGGATCCTGGACCTGGACTTCCGGCGTGAAATGGACGACCCCGCTCGCGTCCGCTGCGTCTCTGGCATCTATGGTATTCTCGGGCCGTAGGGGCATTGTTGCGAACGGAGAAAACAGGGCCGGAGGAGCCGGACGTGTAGGAGCCAACGTCGGGGCCGGACGCGTATCCCGTGTTGCGACTTCGACGATTCCCCGCATATCATCGGGATCAACGCCGGGATCAAATACGGCATAATACCGGTCGCCGTCTTTCGCTCGCGAAAGCAGCCAACTGAAAATATCCGCCTGAAGCATGGCCGGCGTCCAAGCATGATGGCCGCAGATGCCGAATTCCGTCTTCTTGACATTCGCCCCCGCCTTTTCGTTGCGTTCAAACTCCGTTCGGGCGTAGTCAATACTTCGGTCGTCGGAACTGTAAATCGCCCAAATCGGGACTTTTTTGAGAATGGGATGTTTTTCAAGGTACACATCGGACAGGGCCGTCCAACTGACGAGCGGGACGGCCGCGGCGAAGAGGTCGGGCCGACGTTCCAGGGCCCGCCAAGTCCCGTCGCCGCCGCTGCTCAAACCGGAGACCGTAATCCGATTCTCATCGACAGGATAGTGGTCCACAACCTGTTCGACCATCGCAAAGGCTCGTTCCAGCGGATGACCTGTATCCGTTTCGCCCGAGTGGACGGTAATGTGGAGCATGAGCACCTGTTCCGATACATCTACGACCATCCCTCCTATTCCGAGCATTCCACCGACGCGTCTCTGGAAAGTCGCTGTTTCCCATCGTTCTTGCACCATAACTTCGGCACTGGGAGTGGCTGCTTGGATTTGCTCGATGAGTGTTTCTTTGTGCTTTTCCAATCCCTCGGCATCATCTTTTATTTCGTCAGGAACGATAATGTCGTATGAAACTGACATTGATCGACAAGCGCTCGCCCAGTGTTCGTTCGACGAGTGTTGCGGCACGAGCAGGAAAAAGTCCCTTTTTCGTTCGCCGGTCAGCAAGGGAAGGATATGGTGCAGGTGAACGAGTTGCAATTTGTTGTCGGTGCCGACTTCGCCGATGCCGTGCAGCCAGAGAATCAGGGGATATTTTTTACCGGATTCCATATTTTCGGGAACGTGGAGTCGGTATTTCATTGTTTTCCCGTCGATTTCGAGGGTTTTTTCTTTGAAGAGGGAGAGCATTTCGGGCACGACGTTGACGATGCCGTCTGTTCTACCCCAGTTTGTTGCAGGCTGGATGGCGATGGATTCGATTTGTTCTTGCGGGAGCGGATCGGCATTGATTGTGTCGGCGAGTAAAACTGACAGAGCGCACAGGGTGCACAAAAACCGGCAAATGTGTTTCATGACAAGGTCTCCTTATTGGGCAAGGTGATTAGATTGGGCGGACAATACCCTTTGTAGCGGATTGTACACGAAAGCGTTGGAAAAGGCAAGGCCGTGCTGCTTGCAATCGCTCGAAAATCTGCTATACTGCTCGCATAGACTGAAATTCCGCCCTGGCTTCGTACCGGAGGAACAAAAAAACGACAAACAGAGGCCTCATCGTTGGATTGCGAACGGTTGCAAAGAGCCTCGGTGTTGCGAAGCGGAACTTGCGGCTCCGCTTGCGTCGGAAGGACAGTTTCAGAATAAGTCTATCACTACCAGGCCGTTGGCGGGCCTTCGGGAGCAATGATTTCAACATTTTCGCCGGATTGCTGCACCACAAACATCCCTTGCTTCAAAGCGAAGTCCCGAACGTTTTTTTGGATGACGCCGCCGACGACGGCTGCAATAAACTGTCGTTTATCATTTTTGACATCGGCAACCAAACGGAAGTTTTCCAAACGTTCTTGATGTTCCTTTACATCGTCTATTGATAAATTCGTTTTAACTTCAACGAGCAAAGCAATATCGCCGTTTTCGAGAAACAGGTCAACTTCGCCATAGATGTTGAGTGCTTTGTTTCCAAATCGTTGTCGGGGAGTATAGACATCGAACTCATATCCCAAATCCTTAAACATACGGACGATTCCGCCTTCGACCATCGCGGCAACGAGTTGGCCAAGTCTATCACCCAACCTTGCGATCTGTTCCCGCGTTTCTCTCATCTGTTCACGCATGACCTTCAGTTCCTCCCGGCTTTCGCGGAACGATGCCATCAACTGTTCATATGTGAACGTTGTTGAATCATGTGTTGTAGACATTACGGGTGCTTGTTCTCTATTACCAATATACAGCGTATTCTACACAAAAAAACATTTTGACGCAAACATGTCAAAGGTTATGCGGCTAACGCCCTTACGTCCACAATTTCCGATCCAGCGTGCGATACGTAATCGCCTCAAAAAGGTGCATCGGGCCAATCTCCGGCAACGACTCCAAATCCGCAATCGTGCGAGCAATCCGCAATATCTTGTCATGCGCCCTGGCCGATAAACCGAAATCCTCCATCGCCGTCCGCAATATCGCATGGCACTGCTCGCTCAACGGACAATGCTGCACCACCTGACGATGAGACATGTCCGCGTTGTAACGGATTTTCACCTTGCTAAAACGCTCTTTTTGTATGTCCCGCGCCGCCAAAACCTGCTCGCGAATCGCTGCACTCGATGTCCCCTGCGATTTCGACGACAGTTCCGTATAATCAACCGGCGGAACCTCAATATGGATGTCAATCCGATCCAACAACGGCCCGCTGACACGATTCATATACCGCTCAATCTGAACCGGCGAACATCGGCAATGACGACGCGGATCGCTCCGATAGCCGCACGGACATGGATTCAATGCCGCTATCAAAATGAAATTCGCCGGAAATGTACTCGTCTGCGTCGCCCGAGCAATCGTTACATAACCGTCTTCGAGCGGCTGCCGCAACACTTCAATCGCCCGACGGCTAAACTCCGGCAACTCATCAAGAAAAAGCACGCCGTTGTGTGCCATACTGATTTCGCCTGGATTCGGCGGCGATCCTCCGCCAGCCAAGCCCGGCTCGCTAATCGTGTGATGCGGCTCCCGAAAAGGACGCACCGCCAAAAGCGGCGTGTCCGGTTTGAGTTGGCCCGACACGCTGAAAATCCGCGTCGTTTCCAATGCTTCTTCCAGCGACAATTTTGGCAAAATGGTACGGAATCGTTTGGCCAGCATCGTTTTTCCCGTTCCGGGCGGCCCGACCATCAGGACATTATGCCCGCCGGCGGCAGCGACGGTCATTGCCCGTTTGGCCGATTCCTGCCCGCGAACATCGGAAAAGTCAAGGTCGTAAGTCGCGAGTTGCTCGAAGGTTTGCGTGTTGAGCGGCGGGATGGGTTCGATGTTGATTTCACCCTTCAAAAAGGCGACGGCCTGGGACAGCGAACTGACGGGAAAGACGCGAAGTCCTTCGACGACGGCGGCTTCAGACGCATTTTCGGCGGGAACGATGAGATGGGGGATTCCTTGTGTTTTTGCGGTCAACGCCATCGAAAGAGCACCTTTGATGGGTCGCATATTTCCATCGAGGGCGAGTTCACCGACGACGGCGAAGCGGTCAAAGGCATCGGCGGGGATTTGACCGCTTCCGGCGAGGAGGCCGAGGGAGAGGGGCAGGTCGAACGAGGCGGCTTGTTTGGGCAGGTCGGCGGGAGCGAGATTGATAACGGTCCGGTGGATGGGATTGAAGTATCCTGAATTTTCGATGGCTCGTTCGATGCGATAGATACTTTCTTTGACGGCGGCATCGGGCAGGCCGACGAGAATAGTTTTGGGCAGGCCGATGTCGGCGCAGTCAACTTCGACCTCGACCGGCACGGCATCGATTCCCAGCAGTGAAAAGGTATTGAGTTTGACGAGCATAAACCGGTTATTGTAGCATACGGAGCCCATTGCGTAAGCAAGGGGATGAGGGCAGTCGCAAACCGCAAAGAGCCGGGGACGAAGCGAAGCGCAGTCCCCGGATTGCACGCGTTCATGTTATCATCCGGGAACTACGCTACGCTCCGTCGCCCGGCTCTTTGGACTCCATGCCATTCTCGGCACTCCCTCTTGCACCGCTTGCCGTGCCGATGTATAATTCCCCGTACTGATGGCACCGTGCCGTCATTTACATTTGGTATAGTTCGCAAGTTTTGGGTTTCTGACTTTCATGCACAACCCGGTTTTCCGGTTGAAAGTCAGTGAATGTGTTCAGTGAAAACATGCGTCTCCGTAAGGGGGATGTCATGCACTGAACTTGCAGAGTTTCGGTGTGAAGGTGCGTCCTTTTCATTGTCGTGCGGTCTGCGCACGGCACTCTGGTTGTGCGGAGGGAAATTCTCTTGAACCCCATGGCGTGCCCCGTCTTTTGACGGTGTTGTCGCTTGCCGTTCTTGCCGCTAATCCCTTGTGTCAACATTTAACAATGACTTCAAACGACAATCTTACGACGGAAGTTCAATGGTTTCTCGGCAATTCTGAATCTCAAAAGGGACCTTACTCCACCGAAGTGGTACGTAAAGGAATCCTTGATGGAAAGCTTCATGCTCGTATCAAAGCATTGCGTGTAGGTTCGGACTCTTGGATACCACTCAACGAGATACCGGACTTTGCGGAAGTCTTTGCTTCCGCAACCGCTACCACAGTGCGATGGTTTTTGGGAAACCCAGGCGCAATGAAAGGTCCTTACGAGACCAAAGAAGTACAACGTGGCATTACAGGCGGCAGAATCTCCCCGTTACAACAAGCGGTACAGGAAGGTTCGGCTAACTGGACACTGATCAGTGAAATTCCAGAATTCGTCGATGCTTGTATTAACGCACCTACCAAGGGCTGGGGAGATACCGGGAAAAAAACCGCACAAAAGATACTGGAAGAGTTTCGGCAAACTGATTTCAAAAACGAAATCATTCCGCTTGATGCCAACAATTACCAGACATTGGTTAAAGACGTAATGTTTTGGGTAGTGTTGATACTTGGAGTTGCACCGCTTATCATTGCTTCCTTCCAAGACATAACCATTCAGTTCCTTGGCATGCTTTTCTTTTTTGCCATGTTTTGGGGTGGACTGCTCCGTGGTGTTGTTCTAAAAAGCAACGATAAGATTCCTCTCCCTGTTGCTGCCTTCTTTTTTACAGGAATCATTGGGATGCCTTTGCTGCTTTATGTTTATAGTTGGCATCCCGAATTTTACCTAACGATGCCGGAACACCAAAATTTTATATTGCGATTCGTCGGCAGTATTTTGCATACAGGGATATGGGAAGAACTGTGCAAGATTTTGCCTGTTATTGCCTACCTTATATGGAAACGTCAAGATGCGCAGCCTCTCATGGTCATTTTGATTGGTGTGTTTTCCGGTTTAGGATTCGCTGCCTTTGAGAATATCGCCTATGGCGAACGAAGTATTAACCTTACTATCCTATTAGGACTGGAAGGTGTAAAACAAACGGGTGCAGAAGGCTTGATAGCGGGAATTGCTCAGGGCACACAAGCCGCTATGATCAATGTGATGCTTCGCTCGTTATCATTGGTGTTCGCTCATGCACTATGGACTGGTATATTTGCCTACTATCTTACACGGGCGGTACAGTCTGGAACTCGATGGTATGTGCTGTGCTTTTTGGGGCTTGCAGTTCCAGCAGTTTTACACGGCACTTATAATTGGTTCCAGAGTGTGCAACCCGCCTTTGCAGCATTAATAATAGCCTTCAGTTTTGTCCTGTTCTATGGCTATCTCACCAAATTGCGCCAAGGTTCACAATAGACTTGTTGCCTAACCCCGATCTTGCTATAATTATGGGGCTACGGATCGAATTGTATCCAATTTTCCCTTTCCCGTCAAGGAGGACAAATGACCCGCATAGAGAA
>WRKP01000059.1 GCA_009778035.1 Planctomycetaceae bacterium | reverse complement strand
CCCCCCCCCCCCCCCCCCCTATTTTTTCCTGCGGGAGCAGCGGGAGGGACTGTACAAAGGCGAAATTGTTCATAGTTTTGAGTGTTTTCGTGTGTTAACGACAATCCTGACGGACTATTCTACCTCGGCAATGGGGAAAAGTCAAGAAAAGAAAATTTATAATTTAGACTTGTCCGGCCAAGGGCAAAATTTTTGCTCTTGGAAATATCCAAAATAATGTTTAGACTTGCCGTATGATTTCTTTCGCCGCGATGTCCCATCAGTCCCAAAAAAACGCCAAAAGAAAACGCGGACGCGCTTGCCAAATCGAAGAACTCGAAAGCCGGGATATGCTCTCGGTGGACCTGTTCAATGCCGTCAATACCTTTTATGCCAACCTTGAACTCGGCAACTACGAAAATTATCATATCATCGAAATTGCGGCAAACCAACTCGATGATATAAACTACGTCAAAGAAAAATTCAACGAAGCAAACGCAACGACGGATAAAACCAGTTTAATCGTTGCACACACAACGCAATCGCAAAACAAAATCGAAGTTTCCGGCGGTACGATCGAAGTAGGCAACGCCGCGGGCGTCGTTTTCGTCAGTTACGGCGACGCTTCGCTGACCATTGATGGAAGCAAAAATGCGGGAGAACGAATTTTTTTAACCACCGAGGTCGTTACCTTTGCCGGTTTGACGATTGTCAATGGAACCACCAGCACGCACGGCGGTGCAATTAGAAATAATGAAGGAACTCTAACGATCACAGATTGCACGCTCGACAACAATTCCGCGGTATACAATGGCGGTGCAATTTTTAACTTCAACGGCACGCTTACGCTGACGCACTCCGTAGTATCTAATTCCACTGCCTGGAGCGGCGGCGGAATTTATATTCAAGGCGAGGAATCTTCGCTTATTGTTTCAAATAGCACCATCAAAGAGAACGTCGCAACGCAGTCCGGCGGGGGAATTGATGGTTCTTACACGGGGATCATAAGAATATACAACAGCGAAATTATAGGAAATGAAGCAGGTTACGGCGGTGGAGTTTACGGCGAAATGATTGTCGTTGACAGTTTAATTTCAGGCAATACCGCACGGGGAAATAGTTCCGCTTATGTATCCGGTGGAGGACTGTATACTCGCGGCGAGTCGAGATTGGAAAATTGCATCATCATCGACAATAGGGCATATACCACACATTACTATTCAAACATCCAAGGCGGCGGAATTTATAATCACAACGGCACTCTAACGATCCTCAACTGCGAAATCGTTGAAAACTATGCAGAGTCCGCCTATGTGGATCAGCCGAGGGGTAATACGATTACCGCGACTGGCGGCGGAATCTATAGCAATGGCAACTTAACCGTAAGAGAGAGTACGATCGCAGAAAATTGGGCAGTATGTTTCACAACGGATGATTCCTCTTTTTCAGCAGGCGGCGGAATCTTCAGTGTCCCTCACTCTCTCGCATCGCCGTCCAATCTTCTGATTCTTGAAAACTGTAAGATCGTAGGGAACGATGCAAGTAGATCAGGCGGGATTCATACAGAACGTGCAAACATTGTCAACTGTTTGATCGCGGGCAATGTGGCCGACCCGGACCAAACCGCCGGTATTAGCATTGCAGTGTCTGTTTCAGGTCCCACACCGGAAAGCTTGGCAATTCTGACAAATAATACGATTGCCGGAAACTACGGAGTAGGAGTACACTTATCTGGAACAGACTGGATTGAAGTTAATAATACAATCATTGCACACAATGTCGATTCGCAACAACAAAATGCTGATTTGATTATTTACGGAGCAAAAGTTTTAGGACAGAATAGCCTTATCGGCAACGGCGGTGTGCAAGACCAACTACAAAACGGCGAATGGGGAAACATCGTCGGCACGGCGGATGTGCCGATTGATCCGATGTTTGCAGCATTGGACATGACGCAACCTTGGACAAAAGACCTTTGGCGGTCTTGGGATTTTAATCTTGCCGCAGAGTCCCCTGCAATAGATGCGGGCAGTGATCGTTTTGCCGTGAGTTCGCATCAGATGCCGTTGCAAATCGACCATGACGGCAAAGCGAGAATTTTTGGCGATGCCGTCGATATTGGCGCGTATGAGTACGTAGCCTTGCCGACAGAGGAAGAAGAAAACGAAGAAGAGCAAGGCGAAGAGGAAGAGAACGAAGAAGAGCAAGGTGAGGAAGAAGAAAACGAAGAGGAGCAAGGCGAAGAAGAAGAAAACGAAGAGGAACAAGGCGAAGAGGAAGAGAACGAAGAGGAGCAAGGCGAAGAAGAAGAAAACGAGGAGGAGCAAGGCGAGGAAGAAGAAAACGAGGAGGAGCAAGGCGAGGAAGAAGAAAACGAAGAAGAACAAGGCGAGGAAGAAGAAAACGAAGAGCAACAAGGCGAAGAAGAAGAGAACGAGGAGGAACAAGGTGAAGAAGAAGAGAGCGAAGAGCAACAAGAAGATGAAGAGGAAGAGAAGAATGATGATGACGAAATTCCATTGCTTGCTACACCAAGCGGTGTGAAGGCAATTACAGCAACGATCTCATCGCTCTATATTACTTGGAATAAAGTTGATCACGCAATAGGCTACAAAATTGAGTATGCCGTTGGTTCTATTGCAGGTGAAGACTTTACGGCAGGGACGATGGCATTCATTTCGGAAAATGAGAGTACAATCACTTACCGTCTTGTTGGTTTGGCGTTTCCCGGCACGACGTATCATGTTCGGGTCATCGCTCTGAGTGATAAAACGAACTTTGGCGATTCAGAGTATTCACAAATCATGTCTGCGGATACAGCGTTTCTCTACTCACAGGCAATCGCGGCGGTGAAACCCAGAGCCCGGCTCGTGAGAAGCATTGATATTAGCACGATTACATTAACTTGGCCTATACATGGCTCCAATGCGGTATATCAAATTGACTGTGATAAGTTGCAGCCGCATGAATTTAAGGTTAATTATCATTTTGCAAACGGCGTGATCACCGGTGCAACGATTAGCGGTTTGAGTCCTAACACGGCTTATCGTTTTACGATAACTGCAATCAATTTGCAGGATAATGCACGCAATGCAAAAGGGAAAAAAGATGCTGCCGTCGTTGTAAAAGCAAAAACACCCAAGTTGATAATACCGAATGGAATCAAAGCAGATAAGAAGCAAACCGGTTTGGATTGTATAACACTTTTTTGGCGTCCGCCGGCATCGGAAACAAACGGTTATACTATTGTCGTGCGAAGTAAGAATGTTGCGGATACGACCATACACATTGAAAGTGGAGTCGTCATGTCATCAGGCAACTTGAATGTTACGTTGCCGAGTCTTGTTAATGGACGATGCGAAATGACAGTGAGCGGATTGCAAGCATCAACGAAATATACTTTTTTAATGCAAGGCTTTGCGGACGGCATTACGGATGAAAGGGTATGGTCGAAGATGGTACGAGTTAATGCTTCGACGTTGCGTTATCCTGCTCCGGTGAAAGTAGTCGTTGCAGAGCGGACGGCAGATAGTGTCACGTTGTCTTGGAGTTTGCCGAAGTATCCAAAGAATTTTGGCCGTGATCCTGCAACGCATTACGAAGTGTACATGGTGGACCAAAACAAGACGGAAACATCGCTTGGTTTCACGGAAGGGACTGGAACGTTGACATTAACCGTCCCGTGCAATTCGGGCAAACACACGTTGTTTGTTCGGGCTGTTGTGCGGGATGTTCATGGCCAAGTGATCAACAAATCGCTGAGTGCGAAAATTACGTTATCACGTTAAGGATGAAAACATGCATATAAACCACAATCTCAAAAGGCAACACTTAATGTTAGAAGACGATGAGCGTTGATTTTCCCCATTCATATTCAGCACCGTCCGCGTCGGCAAACAAGCCGAGCGATGCGAAAACGTTGCAAGAAACGTTCGCGGCCGTGCTGCGTACTTACGGCAGCGAAAAAGGCGGTTCCCAAACCAATACCCTACTGGAAGTAATTAGTTCTAACGCGGATCACAATCTCGATGAAGCAAAACAACGCCGCGAACATCAACAGCATACCGACAAAAAAGATTTTGCGCAACTCGACCGCAAACTGCTTGATAAATCGGAAATCCGAAGTAGCGAAATGAATGTCGATTACCAAGACCGTCGGGATCGCAACGAAACGCTCCGAAATGATTATCAATCGCGAGTAGACCGTAGTGAACATCGGCAATCATTACCCCCTTCGGCCACGCGGGAAAATGTGCCTCCCGATACGGCCAAAAAAAATGAACCGTTGCCGAATTGGAATCCATCTTCGCCGCCGCAGAAAAATGTTGTGGACATTGTTAACGCAAACAATCATACACCTGCAAATGTGCAACCGCCTTCGACAAACATTACTGCAAGTAGTGTAATGAATGCCGGAACATCCCTGGCTCACGCCCCGGGCTCTATGCACGTTGCAGAATCCGCAACGGCCGTGAGGCCGCAGGCTGCACTGCCGCAATCTTTTACGGTCTTTACTCCATCAGGCCGATTCGGACAATCGCAGGAAAAACCGGACGACAATGAAGATGAAAATAAAGACGACAAAGAAGAGCACACCGAAGAGCAACCGGTGAAGAAGAAGCAACCCTTTGCGGTTTTTGAGTCGATTCGAGCGGAGACAACTCGTCCGGTTCACTACAACAATGCTCGGCAACCGAAGGAGCCGATTGCGAATGCAAAATCTGAACTGCCTAAAGAATTGGAACCAGAAAAAGTTCGGACGGCTCAATCGTTGGATGATTTTTTGAATGCGCCGGCACACACTGTTTTGGTGAAGAAAAAGGGTGAAAACCGGCCGAATCAGATGCAGTATCTCAATCGTATTGCGGCAGCGTGCGAAGCGGCGGCGGAGTTTGCTCCGATTCGGATGAAGATCAATTTGGATCATTTAGGAACGTTGACGTTGCGATTTTATTACAAAGCGGACAAGTTGGCATTGCGATTTGAGACGCCGTCTGCGGAATCGGCCAAGTTTCTTCGCAGTCAATTAGACGGACTGCACACGCTTTTGGCAAAGCGAAATGTAAAAATTGCAGATGTTGAGATTCAGCAGGGAGCGGAGACGTGATTGCAAACTCGAGGGGGTGAGCCCATTCCTGCGATTGCGATAATGCCATTTCGTGGTACAATATCCCTAAAAGCAAGCAAGATATGGAAGTCATCTTAACGGTCGAACATCTACGACGACACTTTTCCGCCGAACCCGTCCTGGTCGATACCTCCTTCCAACTCCGTGCCGGAGATAAAGTCGGACTCGTCGGTCCAAACGGCTGCGGAAAAACCACCCTACTCAATATCCTCGCAAATCGGGAAGAATCCGAAAAAGGTTCCATCGAAAAAGCATCCCATATCTCCATCGGATACCTCGAACAACGGCCCGAAACCTCCAATCATTCCGTGATCGAAGAGGCAAAACTCGCCCTCGCACCCCTCATCGAAATGCAACGGGAATCCGAACGACTCGCCGAAAAATTGGCGCAAACAACCGATGCCACCGAACTTGCCAAACTTGCCGACCGATACGATTATATCCACGAATCCCTGCTCCGACACGATGCGTATCATCTCGACCATCGAATCGAAAAAATTATGCACGGCATCGGCTTTCTCGATGATGAATTTACCAAGCCGGTTTCCGCATTAAGCGGCGGGGAACTCAACCGTTTGAGTCTCGCCAAACTGCTCCTCGCCGAACCGGATATTATGCTGCTCGATGAGCCGTCCAACCACCTCGATTTGGTCGCCACGGAATGGCTCGAAAATTTCTTGCAGGAAACGTCTGCCGCCGTGATTTTGGTCTCACACGACCGATATTTTTTGGATCGCGTTACAAACCGAACGCTCGAACTCCTGCACGGAACCATCGACGACTATCCCGGCAATTTTACGAAATACACAGGCCTCAAGGAAGAACGGCTGACGGTGCAAATCCGCACCTACGAAAAGTACATCGAAGAAGTCGAAAAAGCGAAGGAGTTCATCCGGCGGAATCATTACGGCATGAAGGCCGCCCAAGCGGAAGACCGCCGTAAGAAATTGGAACGTTTTATGGAAACGCCCGCCGAGTTACCCCGGCGGATTGATTCGCCGCCGATGAAGTTCAACAAGCCAAGCCGGTCGGGCGACATCGTGTTTCGATGCGAAAATCTATCCAAGGGTTTCGAGCCGGGCAAGCCGTTGTTTCGGGAATTGACGTTTGACATCAAACGGGGCGAACGTTGGGCGATTCTCGGGCCGAACGGCTGCGGAAAAACGACGCTGCTACGCTGCATGTTAAAGGAAATGCAGCCTGATACCGGCCAAGTATCGCACGGACAAGGACTTAATATCGGATATTTCGATCAGCAGTTGCACGTTTTGGATGATTCGCTGCAAGTCGTCGATGCGATTAGGCCGAAAAGCAAGAAGATTTTTGAGGAACCTGCTCGGCGTAATCTTTTGGGGGCGTTTGGCTTGACGGGCGATCAGCAGTTGCAGCGAGTCCGCAGTTTAAGCGGCGGGCAGCGTTGTCGGGCGGCATTGGCGTTGCTTTCGGCGGAGGATGCGAATGTGTTGATTTTGGATGAGCCGACGAATCATCTTGACCTTTGGGCGCGGGCGGGCCTGGAAAAAGCGATTCGGGACTACGAGGGTACGGTGATTTTCATCTCGCACGATCGGTATTTTGTAGATCGCGTGGCGGATCATTTGCTGATTATCCAGCCGGATGGAAGATTCAAGACGTTGGAGGGCAATTACTCGACATTCCGGCATATGGTCTCAAAGGGATTGATGGCGGATCCGTTTTTGCAGGAGTCGGGAGCCAGGAATCAGGAAAAAACAGAGGCAAAGAAGTCGGAGCCGCGAAAGTCAGAGCCCAAAAAATCGGAGCCGCGGAAGTCGGAGTTGAAGAAATCAGAGCCGAAGAAATCGGAGCCGCGACCGGAAGGCCGTACCCCCAAAGCCCGTGGTACAAGCCAAGGGAACAAAAAATCCGAAAAACAGCGTAAGTTCCCTTACCGCAAAATCACGGACATCGAGGAGGAAATCTTCGCTCGGGAAACGCAAATTATGGCGTGGAACGAGGATTTATTGCGGCCGGAAATCGTTCGGAATGCTGAACGTGTGCGTTTGATTCATCAGGACATTCAATCGGAGCAGGCAACGATTGCGTTGTTGTACGAGCACTGGGAAGAGGCAAATGAACGGAATTGAGCGACAAGAGTAGGGGGCACCAGTCCCCGGCTCGTGCATCTCGTCCGGTTTTAACACATCCGGCCAGTCTTGCTTGACACAAGGCCGTTTTGCTGGTATCCTGTTAGGGGATTCCAGGATCAAGCGTGCATATTAAGGAGGCACGAAGCAGGCATAATGAATATCTCCCCCCGAATTTTTAACGTCATCCTCGTCGCACTCGTTCTCGGGATGCTCTATTGGATCAGCATCCAATCCAATACCGCCCAAGACGCTCCCAACGAAACTCCCGCCGTGCAGGAAGAGCAAAACTTGAACCTGCCCACCGGACAACTCGAATCGCTCGATGATGCGAACGATTCCTTCCCAGCGGGAGAAGGGACGGAAGATGCCCCCTTCCCCAATGAAGACGGATTCCCCCACGAAGACCTGCCCGCCGAGTTTCCCTTTGGGGAATCACACGACGATTCCGCAACCAGTGAAGAACTTGCCGCTCCAAACTACCGAGGCCTGATCACCATCTCCGTTTTCGTCGTCCTCGTTCTCGGATGCTATTGGCTCGGAACCTCCATCGCCAAACGCAGTCGGCTGCCCGACCATGGATTCAAACTTTTCATCGTATTTCTCGCCTTTTTCGGCGGATTTGCCGCCCTCGCACTCGGTTGGGAACGCCTTACCCTCGGGATTGACCTCCAGGGCGGTGTCGTGCTCACCTACGAGGCTTCGCCCATCGAAGGCAATGAGGCACAAGGGATTGATATGGACGAACTGACCCGAGCCATTGGGCGGCGGGTCAATCCCGGCGGTGTCCGCGAAATTGCCATCACCCATCAGGGAACGACCGGACATGTCCAAATCGTCATTCCGCACGCTGAACAGGCCGAAGTCGCCCGAATCGAGCGAGTCATCAGCGAATCCGGTGCGCTTACTTTCCGAATTTTGGCATCCCGAGCCTACACGCAGGATGAACTGATTATCGAACGCGGATTGGACGCATTCAGGCATAATCGGCTCGACATCCAAGACGCAGGCCGGCTCACCGCCCGCTGGGTGCCGATTTTTGCAGGCGAAGAAGATAGTTTTCGGCGAAACAGCGATATGGTCATCGAACAACGCGGCGATTCGCTCTACGCCCTCGTTAAATTCGATGATGGCGTAGACATTACCGGCGAATACTTGACCAACGTAGGCCGCGGGATGGGCCGCGATGCAAGGCCGGGCGTGTCGTTCCAATTCAACTCCATCGGCTCGAATAAATGCGGACGCCTCACCACGGCGAACCGACCTGATCCCGCGAATCCCCGAATGCAGCGGCATATGGGCATTATCCTGAACGAAAGCCTGTATTCCGCCCCGACGATCAACGAGCCGATTCACGGGAACGGGATCATTACCTTCGGAGAACATGCACACACCGACGAAGCCCGACAACGGCTCAACCAAAATATCGACGACCTCATCGGCATTCTCCACGCCGGGGCGTTGCCCGCCAAACTCGAGGGACCCGTCAGCCGAATGTTGATCGGGGCAACGCTCGGGTACGATACCGTCCAAAAAGCACAATACTCCCTGGCGGCCGCCGCATTCATTACGATTGCGTTTATGCTCTGTTATTATCGGCTTGCCGGCTGCATTGCGGCATTCTGCGTGATTACGAACACGGTACTGATCGTCGCGATTATGCTGTCCCTTCGGGCGGCGTTTACCCTGCCCGGCTTGGCCGGTCTCGTCCTGACAATCGGGATGGCAATTGACGCGAACATTCTGATTTACGAGCGAATTCGGGAGGAACTCAAGGGCGGAGCATCGCTCAAAATGGCAATCCGAAACGGCTACGCAAAAGCATTTTCCGCAATTTTCGACTCGAACATCACGACGATCGTCATCGGCTGCATTCTGTACGCCATCGGCACGGAACAGGTTAAAGGCTTTGCCGTTACGCTGGTTCTCGGGATTGCCCTGAACCTGTTTACGGCAATTTTCTGTGCAAGAGTTATCATGGACGTCCTGGCAACGCAGCGTTGGCTCACCACCTTCAAGATGATGCAGTTGTTTGAACGGCCTAATATCAATTTCCTCAAGACACGGGTTGTGTGTGCTGCGTTTTCGATCACGTTGATTCTCATCGGCTTGATGGCGGTGTTTTCGCGGGGCCGCGAACTTTTGGACATTGATTTTGTCGGCGGTGTGTCCGTCGAGGCGGTATTCAAGCAGTCGCAGGAAATTGCCCAAGTCCGAGCAAGGCTCAACGCAATGGATGCGACCAT
Source organism: Planctomycetaceae bacterium (assembly GCA_009778035.1). Lineage (GTDB taxonomy): Bacteria > Planctomycetota > Planctomycetia > Pirellulales > Thermoguttaceae > WRKP01. The sequence continues at coordinate 3,771 of WRKP01000059.1, read as the reverse complement.
CGACGGATCGGAAAATAGACTCAACGACCTGTCGGTACAAAATGTCCAAATTGATGTCGATGAGGATGGAAACCCGTTGCCTGCCGAATTGCGAAACACGCGGTTCATCATAACGACTTCGACACCGCAGGTCGGCGATCTCGACCCGAATACATACCTCCAGACCGTCCGCAACATTTTACGGGATACGTTTTTGGATGAATTGGAATACCAAAGTTTGAATTACGAGATCATTCCCTCGGAGCACGGCGATGCCGATTTAATTACGGTACACATCAGCATTTTCCCGAGGATTGACAGCGAATCCTTGGAATCGGAAATCCGCGAAAGATTTGGTCGGGCTGCGGACAGTGGATTGGTCGAACGGTATTTTTCGCCGTCCGACATTGTCCGAATGGAACCTGTCGTATCCGAAGCGAATCGGGCAAGACAGCAGGAAGGTTCTCAAGAGAGTTTTGAGGCTTGGACGGTAACGTTCCGTGCTCCTATGGAGGACATTGAGTTGGTTTTTGGTGCGTGGAATGCGGAACTTGACGGCATGCCGAACTTCCCGACGTCGACGACGATTGGCGGTTCTGTCGCTCGGCATACACGGCTTCAGGGATTGATGGCAATCATCGCAGGCCTGGTGTTTATGGCGATTTACATTTCCGTGCGGTTTACGCGTTGGCAATATGGGCTGATTGCGGTGATTGGATTGATTCATGTGGTCTTGGTGGTGTTGGGCTTGTTGGCATTGAGTAAATGGTTGGTCGATTGGGCGCCGCCTATTGCCTCGTTGTTGTTGGTCGATGAGTTCAAGATAGGATTGCCGGTTGTAGCGGCATTTTTGGCGGTGATTGCGTATGCGATCAACGATACGATCATTTTGTTTGACCGAATTAGGGAGAATTTGGGCAAGAGCACGACTTTATATGGTTCGATGATTAATGCGGCGATCAACCAGGTACTGGCTCGAACGGTATTAACCTCGGCAACGACATTTTTTGTCGCGATGGTGTTGTACACATTTGGCGGCCAGGGAATTCATGCATTTTCGTTTGCGATCGCGGTGGGAATAGCCTGTGGGACGTACAGCACGATATTTATATGTGCTCCGCTGTTGTTCTGGTTGATCGGCGTGGATGATTTGGGTTCTGGCGAGCAGATGGAATTGGAGAAGATGGATTAGACTTCCGCTGGGTTCCGGCTTTCGCCGGAATGACGATTTTGAGGGTTTCCGAACAAGCCTATTGATTAGAGCATATTTCAAATTGGTCAAGACATTTTTTTGTCATCCCGGCGCAGGCCGGGATCCAGACATTGCGTGCGATACCGATTCCTCTGGGTTCCGGCTTTCGCCGGAATGACGATTTTGAGGGTTTCCGAACAAGCCTATTGACAGGATCAACCAACACGATGTCCCGACTCTCCGCTGCCGAAACCCTCGAACGTTTGCACTCCGACGACCTGCCCGCACTCGGAGCCGAGGCCAATGCCGTTACGCAACGCCTCCATCCCGGCAATGTCCGAACTTACAACGTCGAACGCAATATCAACTATACCAACATCTGCATCAGCCGGTGCAAATTTTGTGCCTTCTGCCGAAATGAATACGAACCCGATGCTTATGTGCTCGATGAAGAGACCCTGCTTGCCAAAATTGAGGAGACCGTCCAACTCGGCGGTCGGCAAATCCTCCTGCAAGGCGGCCTCCATCCCGCACTGCCCTTTGTTTGGTATGAAAACCTGCTGCGGACGATAAAAAAGCACTATCCCGAGGTCAACATTCACGGGTTCAGTCCGACGGAAATTGCCTATTTTGCCGAGCAATTTGACCTATCGGAGCAGGCGGTGTTGGAACGCTTGCGTGAGGCAGGTTTAGGTTCCTTGCCCGGCGGCGGAGCGGAAATTTTGGTTGACCGTGTTCGGCAACGTGTCAGTCCGAAAAAAGCGTCGGCGGAGCGTTGGCTTTCTGTCAGCCGGACTTGGCATCGGCTCGGCGGACGGTCGTCGGCAACGATGATGTTTGGGCATCTTGAAACGCTCGAAGAACGGGTTGAGCATCTTTGCCGAATCCGCGATTTGCAGGATGAAACCGGAGGTTTTACGGCATTTATTCCTTGGACATTTCAAACCGGAAACACGGAACTCTCGTATTTGCCGAAGGTTGGGGCTTGGGAGTATCTGCGTTTTTTGGCTGTTTCGCGGCTATTTTTGGACAATATCCCGACGGTTCAATCGAGTTGGGTTACGCAGGGGTTGCAGATAGGAGCGTTGGGATTATCGTTTGGAGCGGACGATTTGGGAAGCATTATGATAGAGGAAAATGTCGTTGCAGCGGCGGGAACGGCATTTCGTTCGACGGAATTTGCTTTTTGCGAAGCGATCCGCTCGGCGGGATATGAACCGAAACGGCGTTAGCCGCGTCGCCCTGCGACGCGCCGCACGGCTAGAGCGAATGCACAATTTATCTGGCCTCTATCTTTTTCCGTATCATTGCGTGTTTGAAATCGTTTGCACTCATCAGGTGAAAATACATTGCACAGTTCGCCAAGATTATCACATACGGTATTGCACGCGGCAATGGTGCGATGCAGATGGGTTCGGGATTGAACTTGAATCCGATGGCACGTTGGTCTGCCACTGTCGGTAATTTTTGGACAGCCGATTTTGGAAAATATGATGGTGGCAGTAGAGCAAGTAAGTGGCGTAAGGGGTCGCCTGCATGTACAAATGCTTTGAAGACGCAGAGCATACCGGTTTACTTACCTACACCATCGTTTGATTTGTGTTATGCGGCATGTGCGGCGGGCTTTGGGATCACCATCGGCAGCGGTGTCTATCCTACTGGTTCGGTGCCTAATGGCGAAGGCTTGGCAACGCCATCTACTTGGAAGAATGGCGGTCATACTGTTGCGTTGATAGCGGCATATACAAGCAAGTCGGGTAGACGATATGTGTACATGGAGAATTCGCATGGTGCTAGATATGCGGCAGATTCGTTAAATCCAAACCGGCAGCATGGATGTTGGATGGAAGAAAAGGGCATTACTCGGATGGCCAATACACGATATGAAATTTGGTATGTGAACCTCAGCGAGTTGGGGTAATAAATCTGGAGAAATCATTATGCCAAACAGTCTTTTTGAATTTGTGCATGAACGCATTTCTTGTCTACGGAAAGAGTTAGGAAAAAATGAAATTTTTCCGTTATCTTGACTCCAAGCCGATGGCATGCTATACTATGGGCGTTCGCTGGGAGCAGAAAAGAATGCTTTCATAAGAACATTAAAAAGACGGATTGTTAACAGAGTTACTGCTCTTTTAACAATCCTAGCAAACAAACTAAACCACCTAGTCAGATGCTACTTACGATTATAGCCGAATGGCTCTATCTTGCAAGCGGCCTGGCATAACAATAAAAGGACAATATCATGCCACGTTATATTAACCCTTATACGGATTTTGGATTCAAAAGACTGTTCGGCGAAGAGGTCAGTAAGGATTTACTGATTGATTTCCTGAATGCCGTTTTGCCGGAAAAACATCGAGTCAAAACGCTTGATTTTCACAATACCGAACAACTCGGTTATACTACTGCCGACCGAAAGGCCATTTTCGACATTTACTGCACCGCAGAAAACGGCGAACATTTTATAGTAGAAATGCAAAAGGCTCGGCAAGACTGGTTCAAAGACCGAGCACTTTTTTACTCCGCGTTTCCGATTCGCAATCAAGCCCCCAAAGGACTTGCGGAAGGCGAAGATTGGACTTATGAACTCAAAGCCG
>WRKP01000058.1 GCA_009778035.1 Planctomycetaceae bacterium | reverse complement strand
AAAAAATTACATTTGAAGAAGCACAGGTAAAAAAATAACACTGCGGGGGGGGGGGGCAGTTTAGTGAGAAGCGAACCGCTCGCCGACTCCGCTCGCAAACGAGGTTTCACGCTCGTCGAACTCCTCGTCGTCATTGCCATCATCGGCATGCTCGTCGCCCTTCTTTTGCCCGCCGTGCAGGCCGCTCGCGAAGCCGCCCGCCGGATGCAGTGCAGCAACCATCTCAAACAGATGGGAATTGCCGTTCATAACTATCATACGACACACAATGCCATTCCGCCCTCGGGAATTTTTAACAGCCAGTTGTCCCTCTTCGTCCTCATCTATCCCTATATCGAAGCACAGAGCATTTACGACCGGTATATGGAATTGAAACCCAGCAGCGGCCATAATCGCATCAACTGGCCAGGCTACTATCCCGCCCGATACTTTGCCAGAGAACTATCGCTCGCTGAACTGGGAAACATGTCCAGTGTTCCGATGATGACGTGTCCTTCACGGCGAAGCGGCACTGCTTACGGTCAGGGAGAATATCAGGACGGAGATTTACGGCCACCCGGCGACGGCTGGGAATCTTTAGCAGGCCCGAAGGGGGATTATGCCATTGTGATTGCCAAACGTACCGAGGCCTGGTGGGCAGAATATGGACGCCTCAACGCAGGCAATGACGGTTGGCAAACTTTTACGGGCCCGTTCCGATTGCCCGCTTTGACTTTTCGTGATGGCCGAACCGGAGAGGGCGGCGGCGATGGAGAATTCATTACCAACTGGGAGCACAATCAGTCTTTTGCCCTCTGGCGCGATGGAACAAGCAACCAGGTCATCATGGGCGAAAAACACATTCCGGCACATGCTCTTGCTGGCGGTGCAGGCGCAGCCAATAGCCGTTGGAACGATGAACAATGGGATGCTTCATACGCCTATCTTATGGGCGGTAGTCAAGCATCGGGACCGGCGAGGCTTATTCACTTTGATTCTGGCAGACAGCCGGTCATTGCTCGAAATCCGAGAGATATGGTGCTTCCGAATACCAGTCCCGGCAATGATAATGGTCAAAATAATTGGGGGAGAACTGGTTTTGGCAGTTCGCATCCCGGCATTTGTCAGTTTTTGATCGGAGATGGTGCCGTTCGCTCTTTTCCGGTTAGTATTGACTTTGAACTCCTCTACAACCTTGCCAATGTGAGTAGCGGTCAAGCAGTTTCCTTGCCGTAAAGCAATAAGCGGCACAGGATTCTCCTTCCGGCGCAAGCGTATCATACAACAAGTCTACTTAAATCCCTAACCCTTTAGTATTTTCATGACCAAATTGAACAAGTTTTTATTTTTCGTTGCATTTGCGATTCTATTTACGACGGGCTGCACCGACAAAGTCCGCGTTACAGGCACGGTGAAGTATACCGATGGCGAAGCGTTGACGCAGGGCAGCGTATTTTTTCGCAATGCGGAGGGCACGCACATGTTTCATGGAGCGTTGGATCAAAACGGTGCATTTGCATTGGGAGAGATCCGGGACGGCGATGGCATTCCGTCGGGAACATATACGGCGTGGATTGCGGGAGCCAACACATCGGATTACGAACAGGATGCGGCGGGCAATCTTTTAGGGCGAATGGTTTCGATCATTATTGATCCGAAATATGAGTCGCCGGAGACATCGGGATTGTCTTTTATGATAGACAAGAGCAGGCATCGGATTGAAATCGAGGTGGAGCGCCCGCAGTGATTTGCAATGTTCGCACGTCGGAGTAGGGATTTTCGCGTGCGCAAGAGCGTAATCGAAGAGCCAGGGGCGTGAGCCCCCGGGTGAGTCTATCAAAGAATAACATATGTCGCAAGAGCCGGGGGCTCACGCCCCCGGCTCTTGCGAAATACCCTCGGCTCTGTGGGATGCAGTACCGTGTATAATGGACGCAATGTCCCAATCATTCCTTTCGCTGCCCAATGAACGCTGCGATCCGCAGACCGCACGCTACCGCATCGTGCCAATTCCCTACGAAGGCACCGTCTGCTTCCTCGGCGGAACCAGTCAAGGTCCCGATGCGATTTTGGCCGTTTCCAATCAAATGGAACATTTTGACGAAGAATTGCTCCGCGATTTCACTCAAACCGGCATCGCAACCTTTCCGCCGATTCCCCCCGCCGACACGCCGGAAGAAATGCACAGCCGAATTCTCCAAACGGTCAAGCAGAAATCCTATTTCCAGCCCAGCAAAGTTCCCATTTTTCTCGGCGGAGAACACGGTATCACGCCGCCGATTGTCCGTGCCGCTGCCGATTGTTACGGAACAATCAGCGTGTTGCAATTCGATGCTCATGCCGACCTTCGCGATGCCTACACGGGCGGGAAATTTTCGCACGCTTCCGCAATGCGTCGGGTTTTAGAAACAACGCCGCATCTTGTGCAAGTCGGCATCCGCAGTTTTAGCGAAGAGGAGCATCGGGAATGTCCGGCGCGAATTGCATCGTTGATGACGCCGAAAATGTTGAGGAGCAATATCGACCGTTGCATTGAAACGATGCTCAATGCCTTAACGGACAGGGTTTATATTACGTTTGACATTGATGTTTTTGATCCGGCATATGCACCGGGGACGGGCACGCCGGAGCCGGGCGGACTCGATTGGTTTCAGGTGGTGCACATTTTGCATCGGATTTGCGAAGCGAAGACGGTTATTGGAGCGGATGTTGTCGAAGTTGCTCCGTTGGGTAACGGCAATGTTTGCACGGAGTTTCTTGCTGCTCGACTGGTCGGGAAACTGATTGCGTACACGCTCTAGCGTTCCATCAAATAGGCAATCACCTCGTCGGCATTCTCCAATACACTCGACATAAACATCTGCCGCAGGTGCCGTAACAATACATCCCGTTGGGCAAGCGTTAAATCGACGGGTTCCTCCAATTTGCCCAAAATCGCATGAGCGTCGCGAAACAACACAGTCAGTGCCGCCCGACTCGAAATCTTGGAAATGTTCATTTTTTGAGGAATACCCGACTCCAATATCATCTCGACAAACGCAAAAACACCCTGGTCAGGAATTGCCGACATATTGCTCCGTGCCAACCCAAAACCGGACCCGATATTGACTTGCCAACCTTTGGTGCCTTCCCAAAATGCGACAAGACGGTCAAGTCCAAGAATGAAATACCGATTGTGAAATTCCAACTGCGGCACCTTCACGGAATCTTCCAATGCGTGCATCTCGGTTACGCCGGGCTCCGAAGATTCGGCGGGCGGAATATCCAAGTCAAACCGTTTCGGTTCGATCAAGACCGGCGTTTTGCATTTTGGGCAATTTCGTGTTTGTCCTATCAAACTGGTTTTGGCATTCAATTTGCTGTTGCAAGACGGACAATAGATTTGAAAGATTTCGGACATCGGAACACATCGGCAAACGGAGAAGGTCCATTCTACCCAACTTCGGCTCGTTTATCAAATGCAGTCGCAGACCCGCCCAGTGCGTCTGCAAGTTTCACATTAGGAGAAAAGGTAGGCAGCCGACCGCCGGGCGGGTGCGTCGGCGCAGCCGACTGGAAGGCTCTATATGCGGAGTACCGCAGTTGCCGCCCGGCAGTCGGCAACCTACCTGCAGTTGCCCTGGAAGAATCGCCGGGCTCGGTTGACCTTTTCCGCTCCACTTTTGCTATAATTTAGCGTTCGCCATAATACAACGCTTTACTAACCCCTGTTTGATACACCATGTCGGAAGAAATCGTACAAGAACAACGCGCACTCTACGCGGTCAGAGATGCTGTCCCGCCGTTTTACATCGGCGTGGATATAGGCGGGACGAGCGTTAAAATCGGTATCGTCGATGATGTTGGCAATTCCATCGACACAAACGAAGAATGCCACGACGGAGCACCTTTTACTTCAATCAAAACGGATGCGCAACCGCAAGTTGCCGTCGCCTCCATCGCGGAAGCAATCGACACGCTCCTCAAACGGCTCGGTATCAAGAAAAAAAATTGCGGGGGGATCGGTCTCGGTGTGCCGGCGACGATGGATAAAGAAACCATGAAACTGCGTCGGCCGCCCAATCTGCCCTCCTGGGCGGATTTTTCAATTTGCTGCGAACTCGGTAAATTGCTCCCCCTGCCCGTCATTTTCTGCAATGACGCTAATGCGGCCGCGTACGGCGAATACTGGGTCGGCTCGGCCAGCGGGCAGTCAAGCCTCGCTCTGCTAACGCTCGGAACTGGAATCGGGACCGGTATCATCATCGAAGGGAAATCACTCGACGGTGCCATCGGCTACGGCGGAGAATGCGGACATATTATCATCGACCCATCGGAAAACGCGATGTTTTGCGGCTGCGGAAAACGCGGACACCTCGAAGCCTATTGCAGTGCAACCGGCGTCGCCAAGAGAACGATCAGCCAAATGATGTACCGGGAAACATCCCTGCGGCCAAAAATTACGCCGGACACCAAGTTTGCCGACATTCCAAAAATCGTCTACTTTGAAGCAGAAGGCGGCGATAAACTCGCGATGGAAATCATTTTGGATACGGCCAAATATCTCGCCATCGGAATCACGTCCCTGCTCCACACGATTGATGCGTCGTGTATCCTGTTCGGCGGGGCGATGACGTTCGGCGGCAAAGGGTCGCCGTTGGGGGAACGGTTTTTGACGGAAGTTACCAAAGAAGTTGAAAATAGGGTATTTCCGGCAATTGCCGAAAATGTGCTCATTGATTTTGCCGCCCTGGGCAGCGATGCAGGGTATATCGGTGCCGCCGGACTCGCCCGAGAACACGCACGCAGTCAAAATCGTTAAAGTTTGCGCAGATTCATGCCGATATAGGGGAATCAAGACGCAAGAGCGAATGTTTACGGAGCCCACAGCGGGCTCTGTAAACGTTACGGCTCTGTGAATGTTTTGCTCCAACACACATTCCCCCCCCAGAAATCCCAATGCTTCGACTCGCAATTCTTTGGACCCTATCAATCCTCTGCGTGTTGCCGACGCTCTATGCCGCGGAAATTCGCCTCAAATCGACTCCGATCCAATGCACCGAGCCGCTCGTTACGCTCGCCGACATTGCCGACGTGCTCCCGATGGGCGATGCAAATCGAACTCGCGAAGACCTCGAACCGCTCCGCAAATTAGTGCTCTTTCCCGCACCGACCGACGGGCAAACGCGCACCCTCGACCAATGGGAAGTCCGTTCAATGCTTTCGCAACTCGGGATCAATACGCTGCATCATTTCGTCAGCGGAGTGGATAAAGTTACCATCCACGGATTGGCACCGAACGGCATCATGCCGACGAGTACGGCACCGAGCATTGCCGACCCGGTCGGGCCGAATGCACAGTTTGTCATTCAGGCCAATTATCTCACGCCAGCCGGTACGAATTCGGTCAAACCGCTCGATGTTCGCTCCGCGATGCCGACTTCCGCTATGCCGTCTAAAGTTTCTGATGCGGAATTTGCCGACAGGTTGACCGAGCAAGTTGCCGACGCGTTATCGGTCTATCTGAATTTTACGAACCGTATAGAACGGTCTTGGGAAATCGCTCTCACGTTGTCGCCGGAGCAGGTCAATCTTTTTGCAACGAGCGGTCAGATTGCCGAAATTACCGGCGGATTTGCTCCTTTTACCGGATACCAACAATTCAGTATCCGAATGCAAACGGGCGTAACGATTTCCGTGGAAGCCGTCATCACATTGCCGACGGAGATCGTCGTCGCACGGCGGACATTACCGCGAGGATATATCATCAACGCATCCGATGTGATGCTGCAACGGGCGGATCGTGTACGAGGCGAAAATTTTGTTGTGGATATAAACAGCGTGATCGGCAAGGAAACGGTCAAAGCGGTTCGGGAATTGAGTCCATTATCGCAGTCGGATGTTCGGCAACCGCTTTGGGTGCGTAAGGGCGAAATTGTAACGGTTCGGGCGGTCAACGGCGGCATTACGGTCCACACGGAGGCGACGGCGATGCAGGACGGCGTTGAGGGCGATACGATTAGTGTTGCGAAACTTGATTTAACGGCAAAGCGGGGCAAACGGGAGGAACCCGTGACGTATCTCGTTCGTGTTTGTGCCCCGAAAACCGTGGAGGTTTTTGTGAAGTAGGGATGCTCGTAATGCCCTACTCTCTTTTGCGAATAGATATTGTACAATAGCGCACAGGCTCCCGACAATCTCTACCATCTACTCTGATATGCTTAAAAAATTCGGACTCTACGCACTGCGCTGGCAACTTTCCACGCCGGTTTTGATTCCCATTTTGTCCTACTGCCTCGACCGCGATACGGGGATCATTACCGCGACTATTATTGCCAACTTTATCGGTTCATTCATTTTTTTCTGGGTGGACAAGTTCATTTTCCGGGCCAATATAAAGTATCCGCTTTGGGAAATACGGGAAAATTCCCAGTGTTTCGATTGCGGCAAGCAAAATTGCCGTTGCTATCGGTTGGTTAAGGCAAAAAATTATGACCGATTGGATGACAGGCATCCCCAATTCCGCTGCGAAGCATGTTCCGAAAAAAGGGCGGAGGAACTCGAGGCAAGCGGAGTGAGACTTGCGTAAAGTGTATTCGACGTGACCATCGTCAAAATCGTCATTCCGGCGAAAGCCGGAATCCAGCCAGGCGGTGTGCATACCGTTTCCCTGGTTCCCGGCTTGCGCCGGGATGACGGAGGGGACGTCCAGGCCAATTCTGAATACAATTCTATTCCTCCATCACGGAAAAGAGCAATGCTTCTTCCCGGGCGAGGCCGGCGGTTCCAATCGTACTGGCAAACGCACCCAAGGCAGCAAAGTCCAACTTCAGGTTCTTGCCCAATCCCATAATCGCACGCTGTTCGACTTCTTCGCGGATTCGATTGAGGAACATGTTGCCGACTTTGGAGCCTTTTCCGCCGAACATCATACCGCCGCCGATGAGAACACATTCCGGGTCAATCGTATGGAGCAGGGTAACGATACCCAGGCCTAGGAATCGGGCGGTATCGAGGACGATATGCGTTGCGAGTTCATCACCGCCGTCAGCGGCTTCGTAGACTTTTCGGGCAATGTCGAGGATTTCATCCTGCGGTGTTACGGTGTTTAGCAAGACGGTCGGATGTCCTACATCGAGCAGTTCGCGAGTTCGCCGGGCAACTGCCGTCGAACTGCAATAGGCCTCCAAATGTCCTTGTTGAAGGCAGCCGCACCATCTTGCACCGGGCGAGGGATCGACGATAATGTGTCCGAATTCGCCGCCGTAGCCGTTTGCACCTCTGATTTCGCGGCCTTCGACGATGATTCCGCATCCGACACCGCGGTCGAGTAAGAGTAAGCAAACGCTTTGTAATCCTTTGGCAGCACCGACCCAGTATTCCGCGTATGCAGCGGCATTGGCATCATTGAAAAACATAACGGATTTAAGGCCGGTATATTCTGCCAATTTGGCGACGATGGGGTAATCCTGCCAGTCGGGAAAGTTCGGCGGGCGTTGCAGTTTTTCGGTTTTTGGATTGATTGTGCCGGGAAAACTGTATCCCGTTGCCGCAATAGATGAGAGAGTTGTCCCTGTTTTTTCGACTGCTTCTTGGAGTGCTTTTGCAGCGTGTTTTGTTGCTTCTTCGGGCCCTTGTTCCGCAAGATGCGGTGTTGCAAAGAAGGAGACGGTCCGTCCTTCGTTGTCGATGACACCGATTTTGAGGTATGCTCCTCCGAAACTCATCCCGACGAAGAGTGGTTTTGCTGCTTCGACAACGGGAAAAAAAATCTTTTCTTCTGCCATGATACCCATATTGTGAATCCTCTTCAAGTTGTATACCGAACCGCCGTCCATTGTATCAGAATGTGTGCAGGAAAAAAAGTCCCTCAAATCGGTCAACAGACCTGTTCGGGAAGTGTCATTGCGGCCAACGCTGGAATTGAGGGTTTCCGCACAAGTCTATCGCGGTCTGCAGCCCGTCAAAGCGATTTTAGACTTGTTTTGTCAACAAAAAGTGGTATAATAGTTACAGATTGCCCCGCCGAGCGAGCCGGGCCCCGTATTCCCCCTAAAGTATTCTTAATATCGACTGACGATATGAGTAGCGAAGCCAACCGCGAAGAACTACGCAAAACACTGGTTGCCGGACAACTGCCGGCAATGCCCCATAGCGCACTGTCCATCCTGAAATTGGAAAATGACATCACGAAAGTTAATATCGAAGACCTCATTCGGCCTATCGAAGCCGATCCCGGCCTTGCCGTACAGGTCCTGAAATTCCTCAATTCATCCGCATTCGGTTTCCGCAGCACCATTGCCAATATCCGGCAGGGCGTCGCACTCGTCGGCGTGCGCACCATCAAAAACTTCGTCCTTTGGAAAGCCGTTTTTAGCCTGATTCCCAAAAGCAAGTCCGGTGCGTTCGAGGTCGGTATGCTTTGGCAAGATTCGCTCCGCCGGGCAATGTTTGCCCGATTCCTGCTGCTCGAAATGAAACGAGGCGACTCCGAAATGGCATTCGCCGGTGCGCTCCTGCAGGATATGGCCATCCCCCTGCTTATGAAGGTCAAATCGACCCAATACAGTTATGTGCTGGGCGATTTGGCAAAGAACCGGACAAAACGGCTTTCCGAACTGGAAGATGAGTTTTTCAGTTGGAATCACGCTGATGCGGCCTTAATTCTCGGCCAACATTGGAAGTTGCCTGAGATATTGATTGATTTGACGTCCAATCACCTGAAAGCCGAGGAAGCGTCGGCTGATTTTGCCGCTAATCCAGAACGAGCCGTTGTTGCCATTTCTGCATTGCTCCCGTCGGTTGCCTACGAAGATTGGCCGGACAAGGAACTGTGCATCAGTTGCTTCACGAAATGTTTTCCCGATAAACCCCAGTTGTTCACGGCATTATTTGAACGGGTTGATGTGGAATTCGACCAGTATGCCGCATTGTTGCAGATTCCCCCGCCGAAACATACGCTGTCCATGCACCTCGAAGGGTGAGTACGGCAAACGTTCGCAGAATCGCAATCATTCGACTTATTCGGAAACATTCAAAACCGTCATTCCGGCGAAAGCCGGAATCCAGAGGAATCTGCATCGCACGCAATGTCTGGATTCCGGCTTTCGCCGGAATGACGAATTCCGAACAAGTCTATTCGACCGGTATTCCGCTTATATTACAGACCTAATGCCAATTCACGTCATTTGCCCTGGTTGCTTGAAACGATTCCAAGTCAGTCCGCGATTTGCCGGTCTGAAGGGGCCGTGCCCGAATTGCGGCGGAATGATTGAAATCCCCAATGCCGCCGTCAACATTCAAGATACCGACGCGGCCAAAATAAAGGCAAAAGGCGAAGAACGGATTTTGACGCATCCCATCGAGCGGTTGGGATTAGATTTCGAGCCGATTTATGTGAAATACAGCATCTTGGGCGTTTTCGGCGTCCTGTTGCTTGCATTCCTGATTGGCTGTATTCCGATGTATGACACCGTGCGGTCACTTGCGGGCGTGCTGGGGCTTTGCTTGGTGGCATTTCCGTTGACGTTGTTCGGGTATCACATTCTTCGCGACCGCGAACAGATTTTTGCTTTTTCAGGCGAAGAATTGTACCGTCAGGCGGCCATCGTGGCGGCGGGGTACGGCATTTTGTGGCTGGTGATGGAGTTTTTCCTGACGGCAATGCAGGCCAATGCGATGATTAGTTGTGTTTACATTGCGGTATTTGCCGGATTGGCATCATTTTTGGCGTATTGGCAGCTGGAATTGCAGAATCGGGATGCGTTTTTGCATTTTTGCATATTCGGCATATCGGTCATTTTGTTGCGTTTTCTTATGGGGCTTGGCTGGCTTTGGCAGTCGGGCGCACTGATTCGGCACGGTGCCGCTGGCCCCCCGCCGTTTCTGCCGGGAATGTAGAATGGGCAAAATTGGGCAGGCAAAAATTGGCGAATTTGCATCTGCCGACTCACGCATCGGCGAGCCGTTTCATCCCTTCCGCCATCGAAATGACCGGAACATAGCCGAAGTCCCGTTTGGCCTTGGCGATGTTCAAATAATGCGTCGTTGCCAGTTGAGCAGCCAAAAAACGCGTCATCACCGGCTCGCCCCGCAGTCGGCAATACTTGTACAAGCCCTCCAGCGTCCAGCCGAGTGCCCAAGCCGCCGCGAATGAAATCGAACGCCTAACCTTCGGCAAGCCCTTCATCGCCAAGACTTCGTCGATCCATTCCCAACAGTTGACCGGCTCGCCCTGCGACAGAAAATACGCATTTCCATTGACCGGACTCGCCGCATCCGTCAAAGCCTGAGCCGCTTGAATGTGTCCGAGTGCCGCATTTTCGACAAAAATAATGTCGATTAAGTTCGTCCCATCGCCGACACGGAACAGCCGACCGGCCTCCGCCCGCCGTAAAAGCCGCGGAATCAGGTGCCGATCCCGTTTGCCGATGATCAAATGCGGACGCAATGCACAGGTTAACAGCGAATCGGACGCGTCCAGCATCATTTTTTCGGCAATCGCCTTGCTATGCGGATAATGGGCAAACCAGCGGTCGGGATAAGGGGAAGTTTCATCCGTACCGTGCTGCGGTTTGCAGTCGAATGTTACGCTGGCACTGCTCGTATAAATCAGTTTCCGAACGCCGGCGGTTTTGCAGGCATCCAAGACATTTTGTGCTCCGAGAACATTGGTTTCGTAAAACGGTTGCCAATGGAGGGAAATGCTCGGAACCGAGGCGGTGTGATAGACGGTTTCGACGTCTTGGCAGGCGATTTTCAGGGATTCGGGATTGGTGATGTCCCCGATGACAACTTCGGCACCGTCTGGTATATCCCCGTGTCGGCGGCAGAGAGTTTTCACTTTCTGTCCCCGTTCTAACAGTTGGCAGATAATTTCCCTGCCGAGAAAACCAGTACCGCCGATTACGAGATTCATCCGTGTGTGCCGTCGGTGTATTCCGACGCAAAAAAGGGTGACCGACGGGACTTGAACCCGCAACACCAGGAACCACAATCCTGTGCTCTACCGATTGAACTACGATCACCGTGCTTCCAGGAATTGTAACCCCGTCCAGCGAAATGTCAAGATGTGTAACAAACGCGGCGCACGAGGGCCGATGGTGTTCATTCCCGTGCATCAATCGCTTGCGGTTCAGTGCCATCTTCCCCAGACATCGTCGAAAATACCGCCGGGACCGGGGGGGCCCATCCTGAGGTGATGCTTTGGATACGCCTGCATCGCATAATAACGACAAAGGGACAACGCACGGTCATCCCGAATCGCACCGGATTCGGCCAATGCCGCAACAATTTGAATCCGCAAGAACCGCTCCCGGCGAGCCTCTTCCCACGGCATCAAACGGAGCATAAAGTAAGTCGCAAAATCGGGATCCGTGTCGGGTATTTTTTCGAGAATCTGGCCAGAAAAGACCAATCGGGCGAAATCACGCTGTTTGGTGTAGTTTTGCATAAGGAGTTCGTGATCCGAATTCGGTGCCTCGGCCAAATAGGCATTGAGATGCTCCCACGAAACATAGGGTACGGAATAGACCCGAACGAATGGAACTGCAATAAACACCAACAGTACTGCCGCGAATACAGGCAAGAGTGGAATAAACCGGCTTCGCCAAGTTTTGATTTCCCGCAGCCAATCACCCGCCCGAAGCCGGGAGGCAAGCAGGCACGCAAGTGCAAGCGGTACGGTTGTCCACAACGGCGAACTTCCGAAGGAAAAAAGGAACAACAACATCCAGGGAAAGAGAATCAGATAACACAGCATCATCGTAGCGCCGATCCCGGTCATTTGTTTTTCGCAGGAAATGGACCCCAACGCTCCCGTTGCCAAAACGGTCAGCCAAACCACAAAAGCAAACTGTGCGTTGAAGAAAAACTCTTCATTCCCACCTGCATATACAAACTTACAAACGAGCAAACAGGCGAGCACGGGAATATACAGCAGCGTAGCGGGCAACATTCGGCTCCACCAAACTTTGCCTGCGTGAATGCCGATTCTCGCCAAAAACCGATAGGAACCATTCCGTTGGTCATGTCCAAAAATGTTTCCCCAAAAGATGAGAATGCCCATCGGAACGATAAAGAAGCCAATAAGAAATAGGTGCCGAAGAAAATTTGCGATGTCTAAAAAACACTGGAGAATGCACGCGAGCGAAAAAATGAAAAAAAAGGCGATTCCCAGCGGGTAGACGAGGGATACATGCCGAAGATGCTGATGAACGAGCGCGAGGAAGGGCGGTTGCACCTGCTTTGGATAGCGGGCAAAGACGAAATTGCGGGGAATCCAAACGTTTCGGGTATCCTTGATGCCGAAGTCGAACCAGCGTAATGCTCCCCAGCCGGCAAGGATGGCGACGACCATAATTACGGCCAATCGGATCGGTTGGACAGCCGAAAACATTTCGATTTCGCTGGCACTACCAGGCACAAACTGGAGGATAATCACAAACGCAAGCACTGCACACGCACAGGCCGCAAGGGTGGCAAGGCCGCAATTACGGCAACGGGTGGACCAGAATATGCTCCAGACGAATATCTCGGCCATTCCTGTACCGAGAACGAGGAGCATCACGGTGATCGTGTCCTTGTGTACACCGAGTCCTATTACTCCTCCTGGAAGGACACAGAATAATGCACAGGAGAGGAGGTTGGCGGCGAGTACCAGTCCGGCTGCACAGAGAGCAAAGCCGATTTTGCCGATGGCGATGGTAAGCGGCGAGACGGGCAGGTTTCGCAGAAAAGAAAAAGTGTTTTTTTCGTGTTCGATGGCATAGATTGATGCCGCGATGGCCCAGGTATAGAGCAGGGCGATATAGAGAGCAACGCCGAGATAAAATTCGGGAGCGGCGAAATGGCCGTCGAACGCTGCCAATACGAAGACAAAAGCGCATACTGCAAAGCAAGCGATAATCGTGGCGAGGGCACTGTTGCCGTGCTGCCGCCATTCTTTTCTGAATAGACCGACGAGGGAACGGGACATGATTGGACCTCATAGGCATTGCTCTAACATCTCATTTTACCAGATCTGATTTGTTGCATCAAGCGACACGCCCCCCTGTTGACGCCGCAAACGCATTATGGTATAAATCAATCATTCCAGTCCAAATAGGAGAACAAATTATGCAGAATTATCGCCAAAAAATGTTAAACTGGGGGGGGGGGGGCAATAAAGGAAGCCGCAAAACGCCCCCTTCCGCCCGCAAAAAAGGTTTCACCCTCGTCGAACTCCTCGTCGTCATTGCCATCATCGGCATGCTCGTCGCTCTCTTACTTCCCGC
>WRKP01000057.1 GCA_009778035.1 Planctomycetaceae bacterium | reverse complement strand
GAGGAGTGCGACGAGCATGCCGATGATGGCAATGACGACGAGGAGTTCGACGAGGGTGAAAGCGCGATTGCGAGCGGAGTTGGCGGTCGTTTCGCAGTTTCCTAAACTGCCCCCCCCCCCCAAGTTAACATTTTGTTGCGATAGTTTCTCATAATTTGGTCTCCTTTTTTAGATTTAGACGGTCCGTTTATACCATAATGCGTTTGCGGTGTCAACTGGGGGGCTTACGCCCCCGGCTCTTGTGCGCACTCCGGAATTGACGCATACCGTCAATCCCGGACATTGTCCGAAATGAACGTACGCACGGATGCGCCAACATCAATCGCCTCTTCCTTCCTTCCCGAAATGTCAAGGCTAAGCGGTGATGTGCCTGCCGTCAAATAGTCCGCAGCAACATATTGATAAATCCGCCCTCCCACCGTGATTAACGCATTGCCCGCCATCTGCTCCGTTCCGCCCTCAATCGCCGTCTTGGAAACTGAAACCGTATATTCTCCCGCCGGAACACCATCAAAACCATACGTTCGCGGCACGACGACCCCTTCCGCATTCGTTGTTCCCGATGCGGTACTGTATGCTTGAGGAGTTTTCGACGTTAACGTCACGCTCGCACCCTCTAACGGCGTGCCAGCCTGCGTTATCGTGAGTGTTACCCGATGCAAGGTCGGGAAATCCGCAGGACGAGGAGGGCCCGTATCGCAACCCGACAAAAATGGAATCGCAACGATAAATAGTAATGAGATAATTGTTCGCATAATCATTTGGTAGGAGTGTAAGGGTTTGAAGTGAGAAGATAGAAGTCAGGAGCGAAACATTCGAACTCCCAACTTCTGGTCAAATTTTTCTTACAGCGATGCTGTTTCGCCGCCTCGGGCAGAGCCCAGCGCGCCCCAAACACCGTAGGGTGAGGGATCGCTGCTCGTACGAAGCGGGGCAGGCTCCGTGCTATTGTTGCCAGCCGAAACCGAATCCGTCACAAAACGGACGGAGCCGTCCATCATAGAGACATTCACTCCGCCGGGATGGTAACTCGATGCGGAAACCATCGCTGCACGGAAACTGGAGCCCATGTTCGTGAAAGCGAGACAGGAAGGCGAGTTCGGCGACAAAATGGTGGATAATCCGACGAAAAGCGGATTTCCGTGATAAAATGCCTGCCTCGGCGGCCCTATTTCGTGGGGCAGAGCGGGATCGTACTGTCTTCCAGCCCGAGTGTTAAAACATAAAGCGGGATTGACGACAAGCGCAGCACCATTGGCCCAAGACGAATCGGCAGGCCCAATATCAAAAACCCCGTCGATATTCGTCATCACGCCGAGCCGCACATCCCGGTCGCCGGGCTGTGAAGACAGGCCTTTTTCGGAAAATCCAATCACATTGCTGGTGCCGTCCCGTAACGAACTGAACGTATCGCTAAACCGCCGCTCTGGAAACGGCCCGCGTGTCGGTCGCTGTTGATTATCGTGATAGGTAACGGACATATCGCCGGAAGACATGCGATAACTGCTGCGGGTTTGATCTGTTGCAGGTTTTGAGATGGCCTCACTATCGGAAGGGCAACCAAGGGGTGCAATAGCGGTGGTCAAAAAAGTCCCAGCCGTGTAAGTGGGAAGCGGCTGCCATAATGTTCCGCCGGTGTTTATGCCGGTGTTTTCATCACCATTGACAAAAATGGCATCGCCAGTCGGATTACCATTCGCATTCAAGGGTCCCCGTGCCGATATGAACTGCTCGTAAGTCGCTCCCTGCTCGAAATAGGGAAGCAGGAGCACCATACCGTGCATTTGCGCTGCCGTTCCACCGCCGTGAAATAGGGGTTGGTCCCCATTTTGAGCGCGTCCCCATAATCTCGGCGGCAGGGCACTTCTCGTGTTTTCGTAGTTGTGAGTGGATAGCGTAATTTGCTTGAGGTGATTGGTGCATTGCATGCGTCTGGCGGCTTCGCGGGCGGCCTGCACGGCGGGCAAGAGGAGTGCGACGAGCATGCCGATGATGGCAATGACGACGAGCAATTCGACGAGTGTGAAACCTCGTTTGCGAGCGGAAGCGAGCGTTTTGCGGCTTCCTATTTTGCCCCCCCCCCCCCAATTTAACATTTTGTGGCAATAGTTTCTCATAATTTGATCTCCCTTTGGGTTGGAAAGATCTTTTTCTATCATAAACCGACGGCGGAGTCAACAAGGGGGCAACATCCTCACGCTCCGTATTGCAAATACTCCGCAATCTGAACGGCATTCGTTGCCGCTCCCTTGCGGAGATTGTCGCATACACACCAAAATGCTAATCCCGTATCGCAAGATAAATCTTCCCGAATACGACCGATAAAAACTTCGTCCCGGCCCGAACAAAAATACGGCATCGGGTATTGTCCCTGTCCCCGGTTGTCCAGGTCATCCTGCACCACCACGCCAGGCATCGCTGCAAAAAGTTCCCTTGCCTTGCTCACCGTGATTTTCCGCTCTGTTTCGACCAAAATGCTTTCGCTATGACAGTTAACCACGGGAACCCGAACGGCCGTCGGACAGACTTTAATCGAATCATCGCCCAAAATCTTTCGGGTTTCATACAACAACTTCAATTCCTCCGATGTGTATCCCTGCTCCTTGGGCGAGCCGATCTGCGGAATACAATTTCCGGCAATCGGATAGGGAAAACATTCCACCGTTTGTTCCCTGCCCTCGGCGATTGCCCGGATGCCGTTTTCGAGGTCGGCCGTTCCCAGCATGCCAGCCCCGCTGACGGCCTGGTAGGTGCTGACGACAATCCGTTTGGCTTTGCCGTAATCGTGCAACGGCTTGACGGCCATAACCAACTGGGTTGTCGAGCAATTCGGGCTGGAAATGATCCCTTTGGGGGCGTTTTTGGCTGCGGCGGCATTGATTTCGGGCACGACAAGGGGGACGTCGGGATCCATTCGCCAGTATCCGCTTTCGTCGATGACGAGGGTTCCGCGTTTAACGGCATCGGGCAGGAGGTCTCGGGCGGTTTCATCCGGCGTGCTGGCAATCGCTAATTGCACGCCGACGAAGGCCTCGGGCGTTGATTCTTCGACGGTATGGGATTGGCCTTTGAAGATAATGGTCTTACCGGCACTGCGTTTGGAGGCGAGGAATTTGATGGTTTTATAGGGGAAATTCCGTTTGTCCAGGAGTTCCAGGACAATGGATCCGACGGCTCCGGTTGCTCCGACGACGGCGATGGATTCGTACACAGTATTTTTCCAAACGAGGGGCTAATTTATGACGATTATCCCGGCGATTGTCCTTTCCGGCAAGGGGGGAATGGCAATCGGAGGGCCAAGCCAATTTTGAATAATGCTCTCACGGAGCAAAAAATCACTCCCAGAGCATAAACAGCGTACCGGCAACGATCAGGGCTCCGCCAACGACCACCTGCCACGAAACGGTTTCGCCCAAAATGACAAACGCTAAAATAATCGTCAACGCAATGCTCAATTTGTCGATGGGGGCAACCCGCGAAACAGCACCGATTTGAATCGCATAAAAATAAAACATCCAAGACAGCCCGGTGGCAATGCCGGAAAGAATTAAAAACGTCCAATTCTTGGCGGTCAACGTTTTGACATCTGAAAGCGGCACGGTCGCAAACACAATTCCCCAAACCAAGACGAGAATCACCACGGTGCGAATGCCCGTCGCGAGATTGGAATCAATTCCTTCGATTCCGATTTTCGCTAAAATCGCGGTCAGTGCCGCAAACAAAGCGGCAAGCAAGGCACAAATTTTCCAGGTAGCAAATTCCATATCATTATATTTTTGCCATTCAAAAGACGCAGTGCAGTATGCTTGCAATGGCATTACCGAGTGTCCGATTTTATCAGGTCGGTTTCGGACGGTCAACCGACAGACAAACTCGGACACGTTCATCACTGGTTTAAGACCGTTTGCACTTCCTTCGCCATCGCCCGTTGCTTCATCTCTTTCGGCATTTTTTCGATCGCATAACGGAGTGCCGTACGAGGCATCACCGCTTTGTGCTGCATCACAAATTGAAAAACCGCCTGCTGGTCGAAATTTGCGGCTTCTTTCAACATCCAACCATATCCCTTTTGTACCATATCTTCCGAATCCAGCAGCAGGATTTCGGCCAATTCAAATACCGTTTCGTGAAACAGTCCTGTTCGGGCTGGCCAGACGAGCGAAACCGCCGCCGCTCTGCGTTTCCAAAGATTTTTCGACTTGGCCCAAGTTTTCAATTTTTTTAGATGCTGCGGATACATCTCTAAAAACGTGCCGACCGTTCCACCGCAAAACACATCACATGCCGCCCAGTTGGTAATGTAGGCATCCACCCAATGGTCGAAAACGCTCCAATCCTTCGGCTTCAAATCCTTGTGCGTATGACACATCCAAACGCACGCAATGGAAAATTCCTCGTAGTAGCCGGACTGCATCAGAGTTTCGCAGAGGCCGAAAACCTGCTCTTTGGAAAAATGTTTCGCTTCGGCGAAGTGCAATTTCGCAATTTTTTTAACCTCGGCAGATTTTATGCCGTAAACCTTGATTTCTTCTTTGAAAAAGCGTTGCGTGCTTGTTCTGACGGCTTCGCTGCCCGCCGCTTTTAATGTTTTACGGAGCGTTTTGATGATGGTTTGCATGCTGCCATTATAATCTAATCCAACCACCCGTCATCCCGGCGCAAGCCGTTACTCCAAAACCAAGGCCAGACGGAGGCCAATGCTGACGTTCCTGCCCGCCGGATCGTAGTAGGACCGAAGCGCCGACCGGCAACGCTGCGCAAGGTTGCCCCAACTCCCGCCCCGAAGCACCCGAGACGAGCCCCTATCAGGCCCCGTTGGGTCTGTTACAGCACCACTAGGATAATCTGCATACCAATCCAAACACCATTCCCAAACATTGCCGTGCATGTCCCGCAACCCCCAGGCATTTGCCGGAAATGAGCCGACTTCTTTTGTCTTGCCGGTATCCCAGTCCTGACCAAAGTTCGCCTGCTGCGGCATCAGCGTGTCGCCACAATGATATGCCGTCGTCGTGCCTGCTCGGCAGGCATATTCCCATTGGGCTTCTGCTGGTAGCGAAAATTTGTACCCCTCACCAAGAGCGATTCCACCGGGGGACTGACGTCCCCCGCTCTTTAGTTCCGCATTCAATTTTGCGATAAATTCTTGACAATCATCCCAAGAAACCATTTCCACCGGCAAGTTCGCTCCCTTAAAGTTGCTCGGATTGTTTCCCATCACGCTTTCCCACATTGTTTGCGTAACTTCCGTTTCGAGCATCCAAAAACCCTGCGACAAGTCTACGCGGTGCTGACTTTCCCCCTCGCCCATCGTGAATGTGCCCGGCGGACACCAGCGGAATGCGTATTCCACGCCGTTGATGGTGAGTGTTACGCGTTCGCCGGGTTTGCGTTCGGCAATCGGCAGTGCAGGCAAAGCGACCGGAAGGGAAGCGATATTCTGCAGCATAGTTTTTAACGCGGGAAGGGGTAAAAGTTTGTGGGCCGCCCCAAAACGGCCGCCTATCAGTATAATGGACGGCACTCGCAGGGCAACACAGGCTGCGTCGGAAGGGCGATTTCCGAACAAGTTTTTCAAACTCCTTAACATGAATCTTTCCGCTCTCCTTCATTCCTTTCCGCTCCTCAATCCCTCGCTCTTGGCAGCGGATTTCGCCCGCCTGGAACAAGATATTCGACGCGTAGAAGAAGCAGGTGCGCAAATCCTGCACCTCGACATTATGGACGGACATTTTGTTCCCAATTTGAGTTTTGGCGTGCCCGTCGTCGAAGCGATTCGCCGAACAACGCAACTTCCACTGGACATCCACCTAATGTTGCAAAATCCATCGCCCTATTTACCGGTTTTCCGAAAAGCGGGTGCCGACTTCCTTTCGATTCACATCGAAGTTGCGGATGACCCGAGACCGATGTTCGACGCAATCCGCAAACTCGGTGCAGTACCCGGCTTGGTTTCCAATCCGCCGACGCCGGTCGAGTTGTTGTTGCCCTACGTCAATGACTGCGATTTGATTTTGACAATGAGCGTGATGCCGGGCTTTGGCGGACAAAGTTTCGATCCGGTCGCGTTGGAGAAAATCCGCCGCATTCGGGCAGTTGCAGAAGCGGATAAACTGCTTTCGGTCGATGGGGGTGTCGGCGAAGCGACAATCGGCGACCTGGCGGAAGCAGGTGCCAACTTGTTTGTCGTCGGGACGGCACTTTTCGGCCATCACGATGTGCCAAGCCAGTTTCGGCGATTGCAGAAACTGGCCCGCGAGCACATGCCGCGTGAAATTGAAAAGTAAGAGCGACGCATTGCTCTCTCCCTACCATTTCCAGGAGCCGCCAATATGCCCGGAATTTTGCATATTGTTGTTCCGATCAAACGCATATTCGCCCTGATAGCCGCCAATGATCGAAAAGAACTGCGTTACCTGAAATGTACCGGCGGCATGGAACGATAACCGAGAACGGCTCAATTTTGTCCCCAAAAGGTCCGCCGAGTAATAATTATCGACCGCCGAGATGACCGTTGCTTTAAGGTCCGTTCCATTCAAATCATGCGAATAGAATACGCCGCTGTTGAAAGTGAAAAAGTTCCGCGTAAACTGCAATTCCGTTCCCGTACGAAGGAATGCCTGCGTCATACTCGCCTTGTTGTAAATCACGGATTCGTCCGGCGCGGAATCCGGTATCGTTGCATTCGACTCCATTTCTATTTCTTCGCCCCCTTTGAGGCGATTATTGAGCAAATCGAGGGCGATGACCGGCCGCAGACTCCAAGGTCCGCCAGAAAGCCGTTGGCCTAACTCGAGATGCGCTTCTATCGTGTTCCCCTTGAACGAAGAAAAATACCAACGGTCATTTGCATCGAATCGGTTCATATCATAGTCTTGCCAGCCGTATGCGAGCACTCCGCGGATATCCGCTCCGTTGCGCAAAATCTGGGCGGCATACATGCCAAAGTAAATATCGTCCGCTTCGAGATTGTTCCAGGATTGAGTCATTCTTCCGGTATCATATCCCAAGAGCATACCGAATTGCCATTGATCGCTTCGGATAAAGTCGGTTCCGACTTGGGCCCCTTCCGTCGAAAGTCGCCAGTTTTGCTGCCCCCGGAAGTTAAAGGCACTTTGGTACGCATCACTGCGTCCGCTGTAATTCGCCCAAGCGTGCAGTCCGCTGCTGATTCCGTGGCCGTTGTTCGGAATGATTGTCCGAATTCGGTCAAAACCGGGACTGTTTTGCCCGCGATAAACATTACGGCCAAAATCATTTGCAGAAATCAGGTGATTTTGCAACACGTTCCACGCGGCCATACGGTTATGTACCGTCAGAGCGGCCAAATATCCATCGCTCATGTTGGCATTTGTTCGCCGTGCCCTGATAAATCCGGCATCCCAATCGAATACCGTAAACATACCGCCGGTTACGTCGCCTGCACGTACATCAAAGTTCCCCAGCCGTACTTGCCTCCCCACGGGGATTCGGCCTTCAAGTATCAGCGTCGAGCCCGCATGAAGTTCATTGCCGCCGGTATCGCGGAGGTCGCTGGCGTTGGTATTCGTGAGATTATCGACCAAAAGCGTTACCCTGGTGTCCGTATTATCGCCGCCGACAACAAATTTGCCGCTTTCAACCGTTACGATACCCAAGTCGGCATGCCCAGCGCCGGTAATCGCCAAACCGCTGGAACCACCATCGACCTTTACTCTTGTTGTCGTCAGATTTTTGCCGTCAAGATCAACGCTTAACGCGCCCGCCGTCCAAATGTCTGCTCCGACATAAGTTCCCGTGGCACTTGTCGGACGCGCTGCCGCAATTCTGATGCCGGTCTCAATATCGTCTTTATTCAAGAGGATATGAGTATCTCCATAAGAACGGATACCGGATGTTTCAGTCCCGGCACCTGTCGCGGTGATGTCGCCCCCCAGTGTCAGTTTTTCTGCACTGCCCGCAATTCGGATGCCGAATGCGTTTGCTTCTGTCGACGTAACGGCAATTTTTCCAAGCGTTGCGCTGCCAAGCAGATTGGCCGCAGTCGTCGGGCCGCTCGCATTGTACGCATTGCCGATATGCAGGCCCAATGTTTCGTTTTTACCCATTGCCGTTATGTCGCCAGTGGTGAGGTTTCCCTCGACATCTTGGGTAAAATGCACGCCGACGGCACGGTTTCCTGCGGCCGTGAGAGCATTTGCGGTCGTGAAGTGTCCTCCAGCCGTGATATTTCCAAGCGTGATATTGCCGGTATTTTTGCCAGATGCAAAGAATCCCGTCGCACGCGCTCCTTCGCTGTCGCCGCTCGTTGCGGTAATCGCTCCGCCCGTTACGTTGCCAATCGTCTCACCGTCGATCCGAATACCAAATGCCGCAAAATTGTCCGCCGTTGCCGTTACCGTCCCAACCGTCAACACCGCTCCTTGCAGGATCGTACCCGAATCCCAGCCGAAACTGTCGCCCGTCCCGTTATTCGTTGCCGTTATGTTGCCAAGCGTCAATTCCCCCGCCAGCGTTCCCGTATTTCCCGCTCCGCTCTCGCCCGCAAGCACGATTCCGTAAACATGTTCCCGCGTCGTTGCTTCAGCAACGATGTTGCCGACGGTCGAACGGTTAGCAGAACCAGTTCCGGTCGTAAAATTTCCGAGTATCGCGATCCCGGAAGTCGTTGCATTTGAGTTTTCGGCTTCTCCGCCGTCCGCCGTGATCGTACCGGTTCTCAATCTTCCGTCATAATCACCGTCAACATAGACGCCGGATGCGCCGAGACCTTCAACCGCAATGTCGCCGATCGTAATGATCGCATCGTCTTCGACTTGGCCGGATATCCAGCCGAATGCAGTCCCCTCCGTTGCGGTAATCGTCATTTTTCCGATCGTAATCGTACCGCCGCTGACGGTTGCGGTATTATTCGGAGAATCGGATTGCAGGTTGCCGACTCCGAAGCCCGCCGCATCCTTGATTCCCTTCGCCGTTATGTCCCCGATCGTAATACCCGCTGCGTTTTCCGTGCCGCCAACCGCAAGAAAGCCGACGGCTTGCTCTGCGTGTTCTTCGCCGTTTCGGCCCATCACATTGACGGCACCGAGCGTTATCCTGCGAGAGGTGCCGGCCTCACCATCCACGTTCCCGTTGACCATCATACCGACGGCAACTCCATCCGCACGGACGTTCATCGTTCCATTGACCGTAATAAGCCCAGATACATTGCCGGGTATGTTTTTTGCCGGATCGGCATCGCCGATTTGGATACCGAACGCGCTTCCGCCGGTTACGGTAATACCGCCGGTTGTTAATTCTCCGGCATGATCGCCCGCGATCAACACGCCCTTCGCTCGGCTCGCGTTTCCATCGACGGTTACGCTGCCCAGCGTGATTTCCGTATCCGAACTCGTTCCGGCAGAGGCAAAACCTTCGGCTCCGACGCCTTTGACGGTAATGTTGCCGAACGTGATTGCCGCATCGCCCAGTCCGCCCCAAGTTTCGCCGCTCTCTTCGAGATCTTCTATGCTCAAAAACGCGATGCCGATTGCGGAGCCGACACTGTTTTCGACATTCAGCGTTTTGCCCGATGCGTTCATCGTACCGGCAAAATCAAGATAAGGCAATTCGGGATCGCCGTGGGCGTACAGGAACCCGAAGATGAAACCGGCGGAACTGGTATTGCCCTTGATGTCGATGTTAACGAGGTTAAAAGTTTTATCATCACCGTCATCCGTTGCGACGGCGGCATTGAACGAGCCGGGAGTCTCTGTAATTGCAATCACAACATTTGCGTCATCGAGGAGGTAATCGTCGGCGAAGTCGATGATTTCATTTTCAATTTCGGCATACGCTTTCCCGTCGGAGAGCATAACGCCGGCGTGGATTCCGCGTTCCGTATCGAAAACGGTATTAATATTCGTTTGAGCGTTGGAGTGCATCAACGGCAACGTCAAGGCAAGCAGAGCGAATAAAACACATTTGAACCTCTTGGCGTTCAGATTTTGTATATTCATATTTTATTCCTTTTGGCATACGGATATGCCAAGAGGTTTCGTTGGGGGGAAAACAAATGCTATCCTGTGTATCGGACACCGTATGGAACAACATTCAGTGAATTTAACGATTATGTCGATTTTTTGGATTTTACGGCACACGAGCAAGGCACCCCGCAAGAACGGGAGGCGCAAGCCCCTCCCGGTTATAATCCCAGTATAATCCCCCCAACACATCACTGCGACAGCGCAACCAAACGCTCCAATTTGTCCAACGCGGCACCTGAATCGATCGACTCGGCAGCCTTGCGGATTCCCTCGTCGATGCTCACCGCAGTGCCCGAACAAAAAATGGCCGCTCCCGCATTCAATAACACCACATTCCGCTTGCCGCCGCGAATTTTGCCCGACAAAATGTCCCGAAGTATCTCCGAATTCTCCAACGCATCGCCGCCGTGCAACTCCGCGATGTCCGCCAACACGCCGTCAAAATACTGATCCGGCGCAAAATCATACGTTCGCGTTCGGCCATCCATCAATTCCGTTACCCGACTGTTCGTCGTAACGGTCAACTCGTCCATCCCATCATCACCGTGAACGACCATCGCCCGGCGGCAGCCCAGTTCCCGAAGGGCTTCGGCAAACATTTCGGTCAGCGGCGGAGCATACACGCCGAGCAACACGCAACTTGCCCCCGCCGGATTCGTCAACGGGCCGAGCAGATTGAACAAAGTCCGAATTCCCAGGCGTTTTCGTACAGGAGCGACGCGGCGCATTGCCGGATGAAATCGTTGGGCAAACAGAAACCCGATGCCGATTTCGGCGACAAATTCTTCGACGCGTTCCGGCGGGACATTCAAATTTACCCCGCAAAGTTCCAGTACATCAGCACTTCCGCACTTTCCCGAGGCGGCACGGTTGCCGTGTTTGGCAATGACCAAGCCTGCTCCGGCAGCGACGAATGCGGATGTTGTGGAGATGTTAAATGTGTTCAAGGAATCCCCGCCGGTTCCGACAATATCGACGACGGGCGAGCCGATGACTTGGATTCGATGTGCATGTCGCCGCATTCCCCGTGCGGCTCCGACGAGTTGTGCGACGGTTTCGCCTTGCATGGCCAGCGCGACGAGCAGGCCGGCGAGCACGGTGGCTTCTTCGTCGGTCAAATCGTTGCAGTCGGACAGCAGGGCGTGAAAAAGCGTCTCGATATCGTTTTCGGATAGGCTCTCTTTTTGCAGTAATCGCTCGATGCTGCGTCGGCAATAATCGGTCAGCGAAAGGGTTGCACTCATTTTTTATTCCTCCTAACCGATAGATACGCGAAATAATGGACTGCCGTACTCAACTGTTGCTCCGTTTTTGACCAACACTTCGACGATTTTCCCGGTGCATTCTGCCTGAATTTCGTTATAAACCTTCATCGCCTCGATCAAACAGACGGTTTTCTCAGGCGTTACGGTATCGCCGACCTTTGCAAACGGCGGAGTGTCTGGACTCGAAGCGGCATAAAACGTACCAACCATCGGACTCCTTATCATCTGTGTATCGCTTGGTTCCTCAGGTGTTTTTGCAACAGACGGAACGGAAACCGGAGCCGCTGGCGGCGGAGTCGATGCCGGAGCGCTCGGAAGGACGACGGAATGCACACCACGGCGCAGCATAATATGAGATTCACCGTGCTTAATTTCTATATCCGAAAGGTCGTTGGCTCGCATTAACTCTACCAACTGCTTCACTCGCTTCAAATCAAATGTTTCGTTCGACATACTCTACTCTGATTACCTTCGTATTTCTCCTGGCATTATACCACAAAATCCCGTCGAAGGTGCTGGAGCGGTTGCCATCCGGGGCGGCCGGACCGTGTCGAATCGGGGACGGAATGACGATTCGGGCAGTTCCAGGCGAGCAGCCTACTCGCCGCGGAGCAAAAAACGCTCGATGGCATTGAATACCGGCTGCGAAAGCAACATCTCATTATGGCCGACATTGAATAACATCCATTTTTCCGCCCCTTCGAGTTGCGTGCCCTCGGTACTGACCATCCCGTCATTGTCGCCCGGTATCAACAAACTGAACCCCATATTGTTTCCGCGCCCGCCCGCTACAATCATAAACGGACAGCACGGGATTCCCAGCGTTTTTTCGACTTCCTGCCAGTTCATTCCGAGTTCATCACCGCTCTTCCCCGTCAAAAACCGACGGATGGGATCGTTGCCGATGAGACGCGTTGCAATGACCGCTCCGTGATTCGGCGGGCCAAGCATCACGAATCGTCCGACTCTCGGGTCGGGCGAAAAAGTTCTTCGGAATGCCATCCGGTCATCGGGCACCTGCCAATCATCTTCCAACGGGCCGCTCAAATACCGCCGAATGACGAGGCTGCCGAGACTGTGCCCGATGAAGTCGATACGGGTAACGGCAGGCGGCAGGTTTTGCACGAGCCGATCGAGCATTCTCGCGTGGTTGAGAATCGACTGCATCGTCGAGGGATAGGACATGCAGAAGACGTAATCGTGTGTTTCCCGTTCGCGGAGCCAATCGGCAAGATTTCGGGTCATCAGGGAATTGGAGCCGAATCCATGCAGGATGACGGCAATCGTGCCCGACATCGGCGGGGTGCCTTCGTCGGCCTGGATGGAGGCGAGCCGGTCTTTGCATTCGTCGAAGGTCCCGTATGCGCGTTGAACGGCATTGTCATCCAGCAGGCGGTAGGAGTCCGTAACGACATTGTGTTGGATATGCCAGCCGTTATCGAAAAAAACGTCGCCCCAAAACAGGATACCGCCGGTCGTTTTGATGGGGATCCGCTCATCGAGTTTCCGCAGGGTGGTAAGATGCGGGCCGGGCGTCTCTTGGCCGAAAACCGCGGCGGGTAAAACGAGGGACAGGAGTACGAGTGATGGGAGTAATAGGATTGTACAAAGATGTTTCATGGCGTATTGCTCCTTTACACGGCACAGTAAACGGTGCGGTATTATACTGAAATTGTGCGGCGGGTGCAAGTTTCAAATACGGGAAAAGGGTCGGCAACCTACCCTGCGCCCCGCGGAGGGGGGGAGTGTATCAAACGGTTTGACATGTTATCATTGTGTATCCCTTCATTGTAAGTTTCGAGGAGCCCTTAATCGGGTCTTTCTCTGCTCCGTATATTATCATTATGGCAACCAGCCTTGATCTCCTATATTCGCAGATTGACGTTTATCCCACTTTTTCGCCGCCCTCAACGGCCACAGAACCCGCCGCCGCCGTGCATTCGCCGCAATTAAACGGACTTTTGAGCGAACTCATCTCTTCGCAAGACCGTCAGACGGCCCTGCTCGAAGAACTCGTTGCGAACATTACCAACGCCCAACGCCGAAAAATTCTCGAGTTGGGAATGTGGAAACGCTCCAATCCAGAACTTGCCGAATACTGCAAAAAAGCCGCGAAAAAGTTGGAACGCATCCAAACCGATTTGCTGTCCACCATCACGGAAGAAATTGAATCCAATTCCGATGTGCTTTTCGACAGCGAATTCGGCTTGAACGAATTCGTTGGACGGTACGGCACTAAATTTCTCCAACTCAATTCGCTCCTGCAAATCCTGGCCCAGTTGGGAAATGCCCCTGATATACAAATTACGACCCAAGAAGTCCGGCGTAGCCGATAACCCTTACCAATCATCATGCCGAAAATATTATGTATCATTTCGCTGATCGCTTCAGCATTGGTTTTATTGTTGTTTGCGCTTGATTTGGTATCGGGCGTCCCGTTTGGCGGTACGGGCGCGAGCGGTCTCATCGGCCACCTCGGGATCATTGGCGGTGCCGCCATCGTCGGGACGTTCAGCGTGCTGACGCTGCCGGAATGCCGATAAACACCGACCCGGCTCGGTGAAACCCGACCCGGCCTGCCGGGGGGTAATCCCCCCCTGTTGACAGACTTTGGGAACCATGTAAAATTACGCTCGTTGTCAGTTCAAGGGAATTGGCAACCTCAAATCTGCCTTTGGAATACTTTCCAAAACGCAGGTTCCGAGTTCTTTGACATATAGGCGATGCAAACGGCAGGTGCGATAGTTAACCAACGTAAACTATCGACCTGTTCATAAAAATTCGACGAATTTTTGTGAACTCCAAGAAATCCAATGAGGATTGGTGATGAATAATATCTGACAATGCCCGCAATTCTGCTGGTGTTGTTGGGAAAAGTCCTCGACTGATGACCATTAGTCGAGGCAACCAGAGAGAAATCTCTATCAATCTCAATGTCAACTGTTGGTGTCCCTGGTTTATGCCGCGGGCTCCATATGCAGTAACAACGATACAAATTGAAGGGTTTGATCCTGGCTCAGAATGAACGTTGGCGGCGTGGATTAGGCATGCAAGTCGTACGGACGTAGCAATACGTTAGTGGCGAAAGGGATAGGAATACATAGATTATCTGCCCCCAGGACGTGGATAGCGACGGGAAACTGTCGGTAATACACGATAACTTCTCCGGAACAAAGGTGGGATTCCGCCTGGGGATGAGTCTATGCCCTATTAGCTAGTTGGTAGTGTAATGGACTACCAAGGCTGTGATGGGTACGAGGCGTGAGAGCGTG
>WRKP01000056.1 GCA_009778035.1 Planctomycetaceae bacterium | reverse complement strand
TTTTCGATTTGAGCATTATACGTTGCATAGTGCCATTCTATAAAAAAGGGGTGCGGTTGTCAATTCTGGAGGGCGGCGTAGCATCCGGCGGGAGTGTTAGGACACATCCCGCATTGGACAAGAGCAATCCTAGAGCGTTTCTCGAATTGGAGTGGACTCGTTCTCGTCATTCCGGCGAAAGCCGGAACCCAGAGGAACCGGCATCGCACGCAATGTCCTGGTTCCCGGCTTCCGCCGGGATGACGATGGGTGCGCCGGGATGACGGAGGGACGTCCAGACCAATTCTGAATACGCCCTAACGTTTGCCGCTCTGCACGTCCTCCACAACGCGGTCAATGATCTCCTTCACTTGCTCCATACCCTCGGCAGGCGGAGATGGAGGCGGATCCTCGAAACTGCTCCACATGTCCGCAATGAGAAAACCAGCGGCTGCGATAAAAGCATACAATGTCGTGAGCAGGCAAATCGCTAAACCTGGACCGAAGATTTCAGGATCGAAAGCACTAAGCATAAAAATAAAACTTTGAATCGACCAAAAGACACCAATCAGGATAATCACCGGAGCGGCAATCCATTTTTGACGCCTGCCCGATGCCAAACGAAACGCCCACCAACAGCCGACCACCAGTATAAAACTCGGTATATCCAAATAGAGTCCAATCATATGAAATCCCCACTTGACGAGGAACATATCACTGCCGAAATGGCCTATATCCGCAAGGACACGGATGCAGGCCAACAGAACAAAGACGGCAAGTCCTGCCAGCGAGAGGTTCACGGTCATTTTCCAGAATGAAGGGTGTGTTTCCGAAGGGGATAAACGCAGACCAATGGGAAGAAACACAAATCCGGCAAGTCCCAAGGTATAAAGAACGCTCAAAAGGCAGAATGCGATCCCTATGCCCATCGTGTCAAGATCCAAATCCAACATTATAGAAGCGAGTCCGAGTAGCATGCCGAAGAGTCCCCATCTGACGGTAAATGTTGTGAGCCGCTGAAAAAAACGACCTGCCTCATCGTCCGGGAGGAGTGAAAATGCGAAGAATGCTTTGATCCCGCGAGCGAATTCTTTCCGTCCGCAAATGAGGATATAGCCCGTGAGTCCCGACAGGACGAAGGAAAACACAAGCGGATCCCAAAAAATGCCGACGCTCAGTGGGGTAATCAGCAAGGACAACCAAAACAGAATGACAACGATGAGAAATCCAAGGGAAATCATGGGATGAATGGGGTTAGGGGGGAAATGTGTGCAAAAAAAAGGTCGGTTGCTGACCTTTTTCCCCTATTTCAAATACGGGAAAATCATGGCCAAGCCGACGAGGTTGACGATGGCACCGATGATCAAGCCGAACACGATGCCGAGCACCATTGCTTGGAACCGTTCCATTTTGACATATCGGCGGAGCGATACGGTAATTCCTTGCTCACCGGCATCGACAATCGTTTCGACGAGGTTCGGCAATTCCGGTTGCGTTAGTCGGCAGGTTTCGAGCAGGGCAGCCGCTTTCATTCGTTCGCGGACGGCGGACTCCATTTTCGGCGTTGCCGTTGCCAATGCGGCTTCGATGCCGGTCAATTCCGGCGATAATCCAGTGGGTACGGTTGTTTGCATGGTCAAAAAATTTATTTTTTCTCACAAAGGCACAAGGACACAAAGAGGTTCAAATGCCAAATATCCCTTTGTGCTCTCTGTGCCTTTGTGCGAAATAGCCTTACCCTTCATTCCGACAATTTTTGCCGTAGGGTTTCCAGTGCTTCACCATAGCGGCGGTGGACGGTCGTTCGGGAGTCGCCGGTTAAAACGGCAATTTCATCGAACGTGAGTCCGCCCCAAATCCGGGCAATGACGATTTCCCTCTGTTCCAACGGCAATGTATCGAGGAATTGCAGCAATTCCTCTGCCCGAAGCGAAGCGTCCGGCGGTGTTTCAAACCAAACGGGTCGTTCCGTTGCTTTTTGGCGTTCATACTTTTGCCGTCGTTTTGCTTTCCGAATTCGGTCGATTGCCTCGTTTCGGACTGCGGTGAATAGCCAGGCAGCGGGATTTTCGGGTTTTCCTTCCCATTGTGCTCGCCGCACCAACCGCAGAAACGTTTCCTGGACGACGTCTTCGGCATCGTCGGCGTTCCATTGTTTGGCGTAGAGGATTAGGGTTGCACTGTGAGCGTCGATCAACTGGCAGAGGTCATCGGGCTTGAGCGGTTGGAAATCTTTCGGCATCGTTTCGGTGCTCTCTGGCTTTCAATAGCATGACGTTCGCCGACGGGAAATTTTCCAAAAAATTCAGAGATTGTTCACTCCCATTCAATCGTCGCCGGCGGTTTGGAACTAATATCATAAACAACACGATTCACGCCCTGAACCTCGTTGATGATCCGCATCGAAAGCCTGCGAAGCAACTCGTCAGGAAGAGGTATCCAATCTGCCGTCATAAAGTCCTCCGTCTTCACACAACGAATCGCAATCGCATCTTCGTACGTTCGGCAGTCGCCCATCACGCCGACACTCTTGACCGGTAACAATACCACAAACGCCTGCGAAATCGCACGATACAAGCCCGCAGCACGAATTTCCTCGATCAAAATCGCGTCTGCCGCCCGTATGCAATCAAGTTTTTCCTTCGTTACTTCGCCAAGACACCGCACCGCAAGGCCCGGCCCAGGGAATGGATGACGCCATACAAAATCCTCCGGCAAACCCAACTCAATACCGAGTTGCCGAACTTCGTCCTTGAACAATTCCCGAAGCGGCTCGACAAGTTCAAATCCCAACTTTTCCGGCAAACCGCCAACATTATGATGCGATTTAATCGTTGCCGACTTCCCCGTGTTGCCGTCAAGACTCGCACCGCTTTCAATGACATCGGGATAAATCGTTCCCTGGGCAAGGAACTTGGCGTTATCGTATTTTTTCGCTTCGGCACTAAACACGTCGATAAAATAATGTCCAATACGTTTGCGTTTTTCCTGCGGTTCTTCAATTCCGGCAAGGCGATCGAGAAACCCCTCGGACGCGTCCGCGACGGTCAATTCCGCGTCGAAGTGTTGCCCGAAGGCCTGAACGACGTCGGCAATTTCGCCTTTCCGCATCATACCGGTCTCGACGAGAATGCACTTGACCTGCTTCCCGACGGCTTTGGAAAGGATCGCCGCAACCACGGCGGAATCCACGCCGCCGGAAAGGGCGCAAATTACCTCGGCGTTGCCGATTTTTTCTCGGCATTGCTCGATCACGGCAGCGGCGTAGTTTTTCATCGTCCAGGAACTGCCGCAACCGCAAATATGATGGGCAAAGTTGTGGAACCAGGTCAGGCCGTGCGTTGATTGATTGACTTCGGGATGCGATTGGACAGCCCAAATCGGTTTTGTGCGGTGTTTGACAGCGGCAATCGGGCTGCCGGGCGAGGTTGCCAGCAGGTCGAAATCGGGCGGCAGGGCGGATACATAATCGCCGTGTGTCATCCAAACTTGTTGTGTTGTTGGAGTGTTTTGGAAGAGGGGCGAGTGTGTTCCGCTGGAATTGAGTTCGAGTGTTACGCATCCGTTTTCGGGCGTGTTTGCCGTCGAGACGGTTCCGCCGAACATGTTCGTAATGACCTGCATTCCGTAGCAGATTCCGAGGATGGGAATTCCCAAATCAAAGATTGCCGGATCGCAGAGTCGGGCATTTTTGGAGTGTACGCTGGCGGGACCGCCGGAGAGGATGATACCTTTTGGAGCGAGGCGTTTGATTTCATCGACTGTGATGGTATAGGGCACGACGCGGGAATACACGCTGCATTCCCGAATGCGCCGGGCGATGAGTTGGAGGTATTGGGCACCGAAATCAAGGATGAGGATTTGTTCTGCTTGCATATAATTTTTGACTCGAAATGAATGTTTGTGTGGATCACGTAGCCGGTTTTATCGCCCCGGCTTTGCCGCTTGTCGCTTGAAGCAGCCCGACAAACAACGGGTGTGGTTGATTGGGACGACTCTTGAATTCAGGATGAAATTGAACGCCGACAAAAAAGCGATGATTCCGCAATTCCACCGCTTCCACAAGGTTGCCGTCAGGCGAGACTCCGCTAATGATGAGTCCGTTTTGCATAAGAACTTCCCGATACGAATTGTTGAATTCAAACCGGTGCCGATGCCGTTCGCTGATTTCCTCCGTGCCGTACAATCGGTGCAGCAGCGAATCTTGCGTGATTTTGCAAGGATACGCCCCCAATCGCATCGTGCCGCCGCTTCCGATCATGTCAACTTGACCGGGCATTATGTCTATAACGCAGTGCGGAGCATTTTCGTCAAACTCGCTTGAATGAGCGTGTTCCAGCGAGCAAATTTGACGGGCAACCTCAATGACGGCAATTTGCATTCCCAAACAGATACCCAAAAAGGGAATATCATTTTCGCGAGCGTATCGGCAGGCGAGCAATTTTCCCTCAACCCCTCTGTCGCCGAACCCGCCGGGAATGACCATACCGTCGATGCCGTTCAGCACATCGCCGACGTTTTCCTCGGTCAGTTTTTCGCAGTCAGTCCAGCGAATGTCGATGTTCAAACCGGTTTCAAAACCCGCGTGATTCAAACTTTCGATAACCGAAAGATACGCATCATGCAGTTGGATGTATTTCCCGACGAGGGCAATGTTTACGGTTTTTTTTCGATCCGCGATTTTGTGCGTCATTCTTTGCCAATCGCTCAAATCGGGTTCGGGAACGTCCAGTCCCAATTCGCGGCAGGCGACTTTATCCAAGCCGTTTTGATGCAACATCAGGGGAGCCTCATACAGCGAAGGGACGGTAATGTTTTCGATCACGCAATCCTGTTTGACATTGCAAAACAAGGAGATTTTTTCTCGGATACCGTTCGTAAAAGGCTCATCGACGCGTGCAATAATGATGTTCGGGAAAATCCCCCTGGCACAAAGTTCTTTAACGGAGTGTTGCGTTGGCTTGGATTTATGTTCCATCGCCGCCGCCAAGTAGGGCACCAGTGTAACGTGAATAAACAGGCAGTCTTTGCGATTTTTTTCGAGCGAAATCTGCCGGATGGCCTCCAAAAACGGCTGACTTTCAATATCGCCGGTCGTGCCGCCGATTTCGGTGATCAGCACATCGGCACCGCTGTTGGCCGCACCGGCATAGATGAAGTTTTTGATTTCTTCCGTAACGTGCGGGACGAACTGTACCGTTCTGCCCAGATAACCGCCGGCGCGTTCGCGTTCAAGCACATTCCAATAGACCTGTCCGGCAGTCAGACTGCTCAATTTCGTCAGGTTTTCGTCAATAAAGCGTTCGTAATGTCCCAAATCCAAATCCGTTTCAGCACCGTCGTCCGTTACGAAGACTTCGCCGTGTTGGAATGGACTCATCGTGCCGGGATCGACATTCATATAGGGATCAAGTTTCTGCGCAGCGACTTTCAATCCCCTTTGTTTGAGCAATCGACCCAGCGAGGCGGCGGTAACGCCTTTGCCGAGTCCCGAAACGACGCCGCCGGTTACAAAAATGTACTTGGTCATATTTCCACGCTCCCATCGAACACCTTGATACAGTTGCCCGTCATATACACGGCTTCGTCGGTATAGTTCACAACAAGTTCGCCGCCGGGAAGGCGAACCTTGATGTCCACATCCTTATCGCAATGTCCATTCAATACCGCAGCCACCGCAGATGCACACGCACCCGAAGCACAACCCTGCGTTTCGCCGCTGCCCCGCTCCCAAACCCGCATCTTCAGATGATTGCGGCCCAAAACTTCCACAAATTCAACATTGACCCTGTCTGGAAACAATCCGTCATTTTCAAACTGCGGCCCAATTTCCTGAAGGGCAATTTTATCGATCTCCTTACAAAAAACAACCACATTGGGATTTCCCATCGAAACACATGTTACAGAAAACGACGCTCCGCCAACCGTCAACTCCCTTGCAATTACATTTTCTCCCGTCAATTTGACAGGAATATGCTCCGGCCGCAATTCCGCTCGGCCCATATCCACTCTTACGGACGCAACCTTGCCGTTTTTCGTAGAAAGATAGAGTTCCCGAATGCCGCTCAGCGTTTCAATGCGTATTCGGCGTTTTCCCACGATTTCGTTATCATACAGGTATTTCGCAATGCAACGGATCGCGTTGCCGCACATGCGTCCTTCGCTGCCGTCCCGATTGAAAAGTCTCATTCTCGCGTCCGCAATGCTTGAGCGGAGGATCAGCACAACGCCGTCTCCGCCGATGCCTTTATGCCGGTCAGAAAGGAGTACGGACAATGATTCGGGCGAGTTAATTTCCAAGTCGAAGCAGTTGATATAGATATAATCATTACCGCTGGAGTGCATCTTGGTAAAGGGCAGTTTTACCCGTCCGCTCCTCATTTTGTTAATATCAATCAGTTCCGTATTGATTTCGCTGTATCCCGAAAGCAAACTATCCGCCAACGCGTTTGCCGTATCGACCGAAGTCAGGCAGGGGATCCCGAGCGAGCAGGCTTTTCGGCGGATTTTCACTTCGTCCAAAGCGGGATCTCTTCCCTTTTCCGAAGTCGAGATGATATAACTGATTTTGCCGCTTTCCAAAATCGTTGCCGTATTGTTGTTCGGGCAAACACTGATTTTTTCCACACTTTGCACCGTCAAACCTTTGTCGGCGAGCACCCGAGCGGTGCCGCTTGAAGCATACAGAGAAAAACCGCATTTGCTGAATTTTTCGGCAATCGCGACAATTTCCGCTTTGTCGCTGTCTCGTACGGTAATCAGCACGCCGCCGCCTTTTTGCATTTTATATCCGGCAGCCAAAAGACCTTTGTAAAGGGCCTCTTGAAACGTTTTTCCGAGTCCCAAAACTTCGCCCGTCGATTTCATTTCGGGCCCGAGATGCGTGTCCAAATCAGTCAATTTTTCAAACGAAAACACGGGAACCTTGACGGCGGTATAGGGCGGTATCTTGTAAATGCCCGATGTGTATCCCAAATCGAACAACTTATCCCCCACACTGACTCTGGTCGCGAGTTCACACATCGGCACGCCCGTTACTTTGCTGATATAAGGAACCGTCCGCGATGCTCTCGGATTAACTTCGATGACGTAAATATCGTTGTCATAAAGCACATATTGAATGTTGACCAGTCCGCGGACGTTCAATTCCATACACAGTTTTTTCGTTACCGCAAAAATCTTTTCGGCCAGCGCATCGTCGATGTGCATTGCCGGATAGACCGCAATACTGTCGCCGGAATGAATACCGGTACGTTCGATATGCTCCATAATGCCGGGAATTAAAACATCGTCGCCGTCGCAGATTGCATCGACTTCGATTTCGGGTCCGCTGAGATACTTGTCGATCAATACTGGATTTTCCTGTTTCGACCGCAGGATAATTTCCATATACTCGCGGATGTCTTCCGGTGCAAAGGCGATGATCATATTTTGTCCGCCGAGAACATAAGAAGGACGCATCAAGACCGGATAACCGAGTTTTTCGGCAGCGGAGAGTGCTTCCGCTTCCGTCATCACGCCGTAACCTTTCGGACGTTTGATTTGCAGTCGTTCGAGCATGGAGTCGAACCGTTCGCGGTCTTCGCAGATGTCGATACTATCCGCCGAGGTGCCGATGATGTTCACACCGCGTTCGTGCAATTTTTTTGTCAGTTTAATAGCAGTACCGCCACCGAACGTCACGATTACGCCTAACGGTTGTTCCATATCAATGATGCTCATCACATCGTCGATATGCAATGGTTCAAAATATAATCTATCCGCAGTGTCAAAGTCAGTAGAAACCGTTTCGGGATTGTTGTTGATGACGATTACTTCATAGCCCATACTTTTTAGCGTCCAAACGCAATGGACGCAGGCGTAATCGAATTCGATACCCTGTCCGATGCGAATCGGCCCGCTACCGAGTACGACGATTTTCGGCTTATCACTTTTTTGAACGAAGGGCAATGCTTCGTTTTCGGTGCCGAGATCTGTATTGCTTTTAAGGGAATAAAAGTAGGGCGTTTTCGCTTCAAATTCTCCGCCGCAGGTATCGACCATTTTGTAGATGAGTGGCGGCACAAGAGCGGGAGGTATTGGCCTTCCGGTTGAGGACATACGATTGTTTGCGATATTCGCAAGTCCGTGCAAAAACCAGCGATCGACTTTGGTGATTTGATGCAATTCGTCGATATTGAAACTTTTCGGCCTTTGTACGGCATCCCGCACGCTGTTTTTGCTGTTCATCTGTTTGATTTTTTCTTTGTGATTGAAGTTTCAACCGGGAACTGTGCTGCGTTCCGTCCCTGGCTCTTTTTATTGCATAATTTTCCGTTTGCATTCTGTTTGGCGTATTGTACCGTTTGCCGATTCCGCCGTCAAGGATGCGGCACAATGACAGTCGCACACGAGCCGGGGCGTTCACGCCCGGCACCTAGGGCATTTCTTGCCGTTCCGCAATCGCGTCGGCCAACATCTCCTTGTTCGCAAATTGTAAATTGCTGCCCGTCGTGATGCCGCGTGCCAACCTCGTAATCTTCGGCCTCTCCGCAAGCGATTCCAACTGCGATATGATGTAATACGCCGTCGCATCACCCTCAACCGTCGGATTCGTTCCCATCACGATTTCACGGAACGCTCCCGACTGAACGCGCTTGACCAAAGCAGCAATCGTCAGTTGATCCGGCGTGATTTTTTCCAACGGAGCCAACCGGCCAAGAAGAACATGATACAATCCCTCATAACTTCCCGTCTGCTCCAGCACAATCAAATCCTGCGGCTGCTCCACAATGCAGAGAATGGCTTGATTCCGCCGAGGGTCTTTGCAAATATCGCAGAGTTCATCTTCCGCAAGATTGAAACAGTGTTTGCAATATCGGACATTTTCCTTGACGGCCGTAATGGAGTCCGCCAGGGCCATCGCATCCTGTTTATCGAGTTTAAGGAGGTAGTACGCAATGCGTTCGGCGGATTTTTTGCCGATGCCCGGCAGTTTTTCAAACTCGCTGATCATCCGCGAGACGGATTCCGTTAGTTCTTTCATTGCAGGGACTTATTTCACAAACTTTTCGAGCATTTCGGACAGGTTGCCCATCCCGACATCTCCGGCGAGGGATCGCATGGATTCGGCTTGTTGGATTCGGGATTCTTCGATGGCGTCGTTGACGGCGGTAACGATGAGGTCTTCGAGGAGTTCGGGATCCTCTTGTTGGAAGAGACAGGGATCAACTTTGCATTCGACGAGTTCTTGCAAGCCGTTGACGCTGATTTTAACGAGTCCGCCGCCGGCATTTCCTTCGACGCGGAGTTCTTTAAGTTTTTCGTTCATTTCTTGCATTCGTCCGCCGAATTC
Organism: Planctomycetaceae bacterium; assembly: GCA_009778035.1. Lineage (GTDB taxonomy): Bacteria > Planctomycetota > Planctomycetia > Pirellulales > Thermoguttaceae > WRKP01. Next base: position 6,203 of record WRKP01000056.1, on the reverse strand, counting down.
GCGTGCGTGCTTGAGTAATGAACCAACTTCAAACATTTTATTGAACATATATTGCAGACCGTTGAATGCGAAATTGCGATCATTTTACAGGCCGAAGCCGACTTTGTCAATGATTCTGCCGAAGGACGGGGCCGAGTACAAGTTTCGCATTAGGGAAAGGTAGGCAGCCGACCGCCGGGCGGGTGCGTCGGCGTAGCCGACTGGAAGGCCGAAAAACGATAACAATAGCGGTACACCCTAATCCTCCTTCGCCATGCGAACCACCTCATCGACCGATGTTACGCCCAATAACACCTTACGCCAACCATTCTCCCGAAGCGTCATCATGCCCGACTTGCGAGCCGCTTCCTTTATCTCGTGCGAATGACGGCCCGCACTCGCCAACAACCGAATTGGCTCCGTTGCCGTCAATAACTCATATAACGCAATTCGACCAGAATATCCCGTATACCGACAGTCCGTACAACCCACCGGACGGTGGATTTCTGCCTTGTCCTCCCGAATCGCCTGCACCGGAAAATCCTTCGGCATCTCCGCAAGCACCGGATTGAACCGCTCCTTGCAATGAGGACAAAGACGACGCACAAGACGCTGGGCCATCACCCCCTCCACCGTCGTTCCTATCAAAAACGGCTCGACGCCCATATCACTCATCCGAGTAAATGCCCCAGCCGCATCGTTCGTGTGCAACGTGCTAAATACCAAATGTCCCGTCAACGACGCTTGAATCGCATTTTCTGCCGTCTCCAGATCACGTATCTCTCCAACCAACACGACATCAGGGTCATGCCGTAATATCGCCCGAAGACTCGCCGCAAACGTTAATCCAACCTTCGCATGTACCTGTATCTGGTTGATTCCGTCCAGTTGATATTCAATCGGGTCTTCCGTCGTAATAATTTTCGTAGCATCATCCTTGATTTCATTGAGCGCACTGTAAAGCGTCGTCGTCTTGCCCGACCCGGTTGGGCCGGTTACGAGAATGATCCCGTGCGGCTGCTTAATCAGTTTGCCGAATTGTGCGTAAATATCGTCATCCATTCCGATGCCGCGAAGCGTAAATTCCATTTTATCCTTGTCGAGAATACGCATCACAATACCTTCGCCGTGCAGCATCGGAATAATGGAAAGCCGAAGGTCAATTTCGCGGCCTGCAACTTTCAGTTTGATCCGGCCATCCTGCGGGACGCGTTTTTCGGCAATGTTCAATCGGGCCATAATTTTGAGCCGACTGACGATTGCGGATTGAAATCGGTTAATTTCCGGCGGCATCGGCTGCGATTGCAAAACGCCGTCGATGCGATAGCGGATTCGCATTCCGGTTTCTCGGGCTTCGATATGAATATCGCTTGCTTGCACTTCGACGGCTTCGGTGAGGATTTCGTTGACGAGGCGAACGACGGAGGCTTCTTGGGCGAGTTGAGCATCGCCGCCCTGTTCCCATTCGAGGTCATCGAGGACTTCGACACCGAGGTCGTCGCCGACTTGTGCCATGAGGCCTTCGATGGTTTCGGCTCCGACGCCGAAGTGTGATTTGATCAGTTTGCCGAGTTCGAGCGGCAGGGCAACGACGGGCACGACGGGCTTGGCGGTCGCGGCGGAGACGGCATCGAGGGCGTGCATTGCGAGCGGATTGCTGGTTGCAACGAGGAGCGAGCCGTTATCATCGGTTCCGAGGGGGAAAATTTCGTAGCGGTGGACGAGTTTGGCCGGAAAATGATGCAGAATGGAAGGGTCGATATGGCTTTTAGCGAGGTCAACGAGTCGGAGTCTGAGGATGGCGGCAAGTGCTTGATAGGCTTGTTCTTCGGTGCGGACGCCGAGGATGGGCAGGATGGAGGCGAGTCGTCCTTCGTTTTGGAGTGCTTCTCGTATGGCTTGAAATTGAGCGGGCGAGAACTGTGGGGGCTGTTCGGGATGCGGCGTGAAGGCGATGGTCATACTAGGCAAAGTATCACAATACGGGGATTTTTGCAAGGGATGCCGCCGTTTACGGAGTCGCGGCCACACCGGAAACGGGATCCAACGGTAAGCCCGCATAGCATTACCACTGGTACACGAATCCGATGCCCGTTGTTCGCGGTTCCATCACGGGAAAAACTGTCAAACCTCGCGGGAGAAGCCGATATTCTGTTTTGGAAACCGCACGACACGACAAATACGCGAGATACCACCCAAGCATGCATTGAGACAAATAATGCGTATCGTCATTGATTCGACTCCATGCAGTGAAGGTCGAGCAAGTATAAAAAGTTGTTTTCAACCAAAAATTGTCGCTCATCTGCGCCAAAGTGATGAAAGGCATCGCACCAACAAACGCATGACCACTGACACCATTGGCATGAACAAACGGTTGCCAACGCGAGGAAGGGTTCGGAAAGTTGGGACGACCAGAGCCGATAAGGCTTTGGCTGAACCACAAGGTCGGTGCTCCAACCAGAAAGGCTCGCGAGGTTTGGGAAGCAAATTTCCCTATGCCGGAACCTGTTGGTGTCTCGAAAAGACGGACACGATCAGTGATTTTGTCGCTGTAATAAAGAATAGATACTCCAGCGATCAGCATAATTGCCTCCGGCTCTCCAAATAGTTTAACGTTCGCACTCAATTTGTCCAATCCGCCTGAGCGTACATTCTGTTGATACCAGCCAATCACGCGTTGATCCATTGGCGTATTAGAAATGACAGCATGAACTCCATATCCAATGCCGATATTCGCAACATTGTCGCAGGAATAAAAATTCCGAAAGTCAGAACAAATTTTTCCTGCCTCTCTTTTCGTTCGGCGGAGGCAGCCAGCAGACCATGTTTCCGAAGGATCAAATCGAAATGAATCATAGAGAGAATCATAATCAGCGGCTTTACGCCGATGGAAGGATTGAAAACGTGGAACCGAAAAATCCCATTGGGGCGGTTTCGTCGGCTGCTGAAAGGCAGAAGATTGTCGTAATGTTGAATCAAAATCAAAGAATTTTGACGGCTCGAACGATAGCGGCGGAAACGGCAAAGTGTCATGTCCACCGGGAATTGAAGCCGTTTGGGGAATGTTATGCTGTCCCATTGCCCTTCGCGGAGTCCCCATAAAAACTAACAGCACGGTCATACATAACAAAACAGTCCCAATGGCAGAGTAAACGAAGAACCCGATTCCGGCACTGGCAAGAAAGATGAAAGCCCAAGCGGCATCAAACACAAACGTGCCATAAATAACGACATCGCCGAAAAATTCCATCATTGTCATTAAGAGTATGAATCCAAAAAACCGGATGTACTCGCGGCGTATGACGGTTTTCCATGAAAACGGAATGTCCGGTTGTTGCCAACGAAAAGTCTTCGGGAAAAATGCGGACGTTTGCCTAACCCAATTCCTGTATTCGTTTCCAAATTGTTTCTTGAGGAGCGATGTTTCGTCTTTGATGATTTGCTGATAATACAAGACAAAAAAGGCGATATAGATCAAAATCAGCCACCATGTGTGCAAAAATAATACGGGAGCCAATCCCAAAAAAAAGTTTCCAACGTAGAGCGGATGCTGTAAGAGCGAATACACTCCTTTTGTCCAAAGACCGCTTGGAGTTCGTTGAGGTGTGTACCCGATAGCCAATGCCCGGATGGAAAATCCGACCATCAAAACAAGAAGGCAACCCAACTCCAACAATAGGTCGCACTGATGGCAACCCCAGGGATACTCGAAACGCAATAACACTGGCAGGGCAATCAAAATAAACAACCCCGGCAGATACCTCTGCCATCGAAGTAGCCCATATTCTTGCAGTAATCTCCCCAGGTTCAACGGCATCTTAAAAAATTTTCTCTTGTGCAACCCATCGCCGTAGTATATGGAATTCACAATATAATTGTCAATACGAATTTAAGCATCTGTCCATTTTCTTGTGATGGCAGGGAGCACCGCCGATGTGAAAATTTTGCGGGTATTTCTGTCTTTGGTAACCTTGAAAGTAAAACGGACTTTGACCAATGGACAGATGGCGGCTTGTCCGATGACCACTTCGACATTGTCTCGTATCCGGTGGAAAGGCATCAAGAGTAAGCAGAAACCGGGGCAAATCCGAAAGATTCGCTACTTTGCATTGCTATAATCAGTGAACAGGAACATTTTTAGGTGCCGTAACACCAACCCGTACACGGTCGCCTCGCACATCAACAATCGTAACTTCAATATCATCACCAATGATGATACTTTCATCTACTTTTCTTGTTAATACAAGCATGTGTTCCTCCGTGTTGGTTAAAGTAGTTGTTCCTTTTTGTTGTCAAAAACCCTGCCAGCTCGGTGAAAAAAGCAAAGCCGAACCGGACAGGGCAACCTTGTCGAATCACTGACCAGTCACGCGATACGAACATCGTTGCCGAGTTCGTCGTGAATGGTTAACGGCGTGAAATAATCTTGTAACAATGGATTGAGAGCCTTGCGTGAAAGTTCCGATTTTTCATTCAATGGAACAATGATCTGGCAATCTTGCAATGCGTTAAATGGATTAATGCTTTCATAACGAATTTCTTTTTCAAATTCAAAAATCTTTTTGATCGTGTCAAACACTTTTTCTCGTGTCGGTGTCATTCGGAAAAAAACAAGATTTTTGTCGAGTATAAAATTTGTCGGCATTGGATCAATCAGACTGTTATCTCAAATAGCCTACTATCGTCTCACGGGTAATTGGTTCCGGCTAGTGCAAACGATTCAAATCCCGTTTCGGAAAGATCGCTCACTTTTTGCACACCATATAACCGCATGGCTTCCTTGTAATCATCCATCGAAAAGTAGCCTTCATTTATAAGTTGCTTGACGTTCTCTATTTCGGCTTGACGATCATACTCTTCTATCGGGAACTCTGCCGAAATACCGTCCCACATTGGGTTTACAGCCGGTGTCGATGCCGCCGTTTCCTCATCCAGCACGTCCACTGGCGTATCCGGTGTGGATGGTAGTGGTGGTACTGTTGTTTCTACTTCCAACATGGTAACCGGTGTCTCTGGTGCAGATGGTAGTGTTGACGTATACGTTGTCGGCACTACCTGAATGTCGATAACTTCGTCTTGTGTCATCAGTCCCATTGTGATTTCGGGACAATAAGTTCGAGCAAAAAATGCTGCCGCACGATATTGAAACATCTGCTGCGGCATTGATTGCCACTTTGATATTTCCTCTATTCTTTCTACGCCATCCCTTTTTACCTTGACTTTCTTACTCCACCATTTCTCCGCTTTTGCCATTCCAATAGTAATTTTGGTGGACTCAAGTAGTTCGCCATTTTTGTCAATAGCGTATGCAACGCATCCGTAATTGTCGGTGTTTTCCTGACCGGAGAACTTAAACCGAAGTGGCGTTTTGAACAGACCACTCTTGTTAATACACGCGATCAGAAATTGTCCTGACCACGATGGTCTGCCTTGCACGATGTACAAGTTTTGCATGATCATCAATGGATTCATTTGTAGACGCAGGGCGATGTCAAGAGCAATCATGCAGTTCGATGGATTGTTCCTGAAACTTTCTGGAATCATTGTTGATTTTGCCAGCATGTTACTGCGCCGTTCCATTTCTGGATGGAGCAAAAACATGCTTTCGGATGTTGCCACATTGTGCATGGTGTTTGGAATCGTTGCTAGTTCCGTTGTCATAAGGTTCTCCTTTTTGTCCTATTGGACGGTTAGTGGGTTTTGTTTTTGTGTTGATTAGTCTATTATCCAGTCAATTGTTTGTGTTACTCCAAACTTGCAAGTGTTTCAAAATCCCCCGCCGGTCAACCAAAAGTTTTAACACCAACCGAACGGGGCGGCTAATCTTAAACAAGAGTTAGCCGATGTCTACATTAACGACAGCAAAGCAGTTGCTTAATTCGTTTGATTATCTTCTTGGCCGGTTGATTATGCACCGGTGTTGCTTTCGGTAAAACTACTGCTTCCGTTGGTTTTGTAACATGTTCCCGCGCCCGGATTTGTGCTCGAAATGTCCAAAACTGTCAGGACTGTCCAATACCAAATGATTCAACGTTTGGATTTAAGAGCAAGGCTCTATGGCCCGGCGAACGTTCCCTGTCCAAGCCGCGTTGCAAAGGTCAAAGGCGAGGCATAGTCGAGTAGGCAAGGGACAGCGTGATTGACGGTTTCGGCATAACTCTGTGTCCAGATTTCTCTTTCCGTGTCTCAATAGCCGCATACCATTTTCAGGTTGCCTCCTCGCC
>WRKP01000055.1 GCA_009778035.1 Planctomycetaceae bacterium | reverse complement strand
AGTTTTCAACGTCGTCCATTGTGCTGCGATTGATTGTTTTTTCATCGTTGTCGTCAGAATCTCGTGCGCATAGATCAAAACTGATGTCGTCATCATTCAAACGTATGCTGTCGATGTTTTGTCTTCCAATAAAAACGTCCAGCAAATCGGGAGCTGCATTGATGTTTTCAGTCATTTTGAATTTTCGCGTGAGGTCAGAAGTGGGGCAAAATCCATCATCGCATTTTACAATAGAGCAAGGAATACGGGAAGTCCCTCTAAAAAAGACTCAGTGCGATGAAGTCGGCGTTTGACTCCTGATACAACAGATTCAGTGATTGAAAATTTGTTTATGCGCATGCAATTTTCAACCACTGATTTTTTTGGAAGAAAATAGAGCGTCATCGCAGTCATTGCGATGATGCTCTCGTCAGTGTTTCCCGGACCAGTTTTAGCGAACGAGGCGTGAAGTGTTCTATGGAGGTATTATCTCCGTAGAGTCTGTCGAGGAAATCCAGGACGACGGTTCGATAGTGAGCGTATTCTGTTGCGTCGGTGTTTGCCGACGCATTGTCAAGGAAATCTCGCGGACTGTAACGTGCTGCTCCTCTTTTGGTACAGGGACTCCTGTAGGACTCGCCTGAATCTCGGCCAAAAGGCGAGCATAAGCGATTTTTGACTCATCGGAGCCGTAGCGTCCGAGATAATGACTTTTGCCGCCATAATAGACGACGGTGTATTTGTCTATTTTGGAATACTTCGGCGGGCGATTGTTCAATTTTGGCATAGTGCGTACCTCCTTCGGTGCCGAAATTGTTTGAGGGGCCCATCCTGTATGGGTTTTCGGCAAACGCAATAACCAAAATCGCCCTGCTTATATCAGGGCTCACAACCGCCGCAAAGCATTGTATTGTAAGGGTTTCCCCTATCGAGGACGACGGGACTCGAACCCGCAACCACCGGATCGACAGTCCGGTACTCTGACCAATTGAGCTACGCCCCCTGATACGCTCCTTCCCAAATTCTACTCCAACTGCAAATTATTGCAAGGCGGAGAGTACCAAATACCATCCGCCAACCTGTTCATTCCGAAAATTCCCCTGGAAAATCCCGATGATCATTCAATTTCAATACCTGTCCCGATGCGATCGGCCACCGCCAAATCCACCGCCGCCGCCTCCACCAAAGCCGCCGCCCTGGCCACGCGGCGGTCTGTCGCGTGCCTCGTTGACCTTCAACGTCCGCTCGCCCACACTCGCTCCATCAAGTGCCTGAATTGCCGCATTCGCCTCTTCGGCATTGGGCATTTCCACAAAGCCGAACCCCTTTGATCGGCCGGTGTCCCGATCCGAAATAATGTCTACTCGCCCCACTGTGCCGAAGCGCTCGAACTGTTGTCGCAAATCGTCCTCGTTGGTACGATATGCCAAATTTCCTACGTAAATGTTCATGAATTTTCAACCTTTTGCCGCCGGAAATCCAGTTTTCGTAACACTTCTTTTGGCGGCGAGCAGAAGCGACCTACGATGCCCAAAACCAAGGCGGGCATAACTCCTTTCGAGTCATCGAACTGACCCTACCCTTTCGATGTTCGCGACTCTCCTGCCAACAATAGTCTGCCAAAGAAAACAACGCAAAACGGCTACACGGACTGCGGCCATTGTACCTCATTTCGGAAACGTGTCAAGCGGGAGAATTCGCCTGCGGAAGCCGACGGATTTCCTGCAGATTTCCTGAACAAAAACGGGCGCCAGCGTGCTTTCAATTTTGCTCTGGACACTTTTTCGTCATTCCGGCGCAAGCCGGGAACCAGACATTGCGTGCGATGCTGGTTCCTCTGGATCCCGGCTTTCGCCGGAATGACGTGGGAGCAGGCGGCACACCTCTTGACGATGCCTTCCCCGGGTGGTACGATGGCGGTCAACTTGTTTGGAGGCCCTGCCATGTCCCAACGTTGTCCCGCATTTTTTGGGTTTGCCTTCCTCTTAGTAAGCATCATTGCCGTCTTAACAACGGTTTGCATTGCCAACGACAATGCAAAAGCACTCGCCCTCTTGAAAGGAGTGGAGAAGGAACGTTTGCAATATGATTCTTTTCATATCCGCTATGAAGAACATCGGCCAGCGGAAGAACAAACCATAGAACAAATTGTCGATTTTGATAAAGGCAAAATCCGCAAAAATCATTTTTTCAATGACTCTCCTTCAGGAAAAAGGTCCATTCTGCTGGAAGATAAGATGTATTCTATGACCTCTCACGATGATAGGCACGTGGCCATTGTAGAACATCAATCAAATAATGCTTATGCAGCGGAAATATATGATCCTCGCATACTTGGGCTTGCCGACATGATGAATCACCGCATTGACGTTCGTGACTGCCTTCTTTATACAGGAAGAAGTAACTTTTCCGTTTCCCGCGAAAATTTAGATGGCCGTCCGGTTTTTGTTGTCGAATGTCGGGATGGTGCAGATAACGGTTTCGCTCATTTCAAGTTGTACATTGAAGAGCCGGGCTTTCGATTGATAAAAAAAACAGTGGAGTCGGAGTTTGGAAGTGTTTATATCTCGAATGACTACTCGGAGCGAAAATTTCTTCCTTTTCCGACAAAAACTCGCATTTACCGCACCGATGCAGATGGAAATGTCGTTTTTGACCAGCATTTTACCGTAAAAGAGTTCCAAACCAAGAGGTCATTTCCGCCGGAAACATTTACATTGGCGGGACTGAATCCGCCGTTAAATTCGGACATCGTTGATTACCGTTCCAGCCGTCGGCTGGGTTACTGGGATGGCGAAAAAATTGTTGACAATCCTGTCGAGATATCGGCACAGGAATTGCGGGAACTGATGAGGTCGCCGCAACGGGGGCCGGTGCAATACCTCGGTATCGGCATTGGCGGTGCGATGATTCTGTTGGGACTCTACCTGTTTTTGCGAAGGCGATTGGGCGTGTAAGCAAAAAAAGGTAAGCAAAACTGCTGGACATTGGAGTCCGATGTCTGGCGTGGTAAAATTACTGGGAATGGATTGCCAGAGGCGTCCTAAACAAAAAACAAAGGAGTTGCACTGTACTATGACACATAAACACCTGATCTACGTGTTTTTGATTTGCATTTTTTGCTTTTCGATTGTTCGTGAAGTTTATGCAGATCCTTCGGCATTAGCCCTTCTCAGAGGAGTTGAGGTCGAGAGGATGAGGTATGAACCGATCCAGGCTAGGTTCACTATACAATATATCAATGACGACGATTTCGGAACGATTACCCGTTCCTACTTCGCGGAGGTTGCAGGAAGTTCACGCCGGTTTGAAGTTTTCGCGACGGACAATTCCGACGTCTTTCCTGGGTCTGTCTCCATACTAAAGGATGGCGAAATTTATCATTATCGGCGTCGAGAGTCTGGCGGTGTGCGGCATTACGATTTAGCAGAGGCCGTTCGACGGGCGGATCTCGTCTATGATCCCAGGGTGCTAGGCTTGGTCGACAACCCGACCGCTGATACTACCGTCAGACAGTGCATGTTGTATGATGTTTACACGGACGTCTCGCTCGTTGGCCGGGCAGTGATTAACGAAACAAATGTTTGGCATGTTCGTTGCATCCATTTCTCTCAAGCGACAGCCGATTTTTGGATTGAAGAGCCATCATTTCGTGTCCACCGTAAGCAGGTTGAGACGGCAAGGCTCAATGTGATCATTGATTCAGTATTTGACTCTAAGAGTGTTGGTCCGTTTCCATCTGAGATTCGCATCAAACGTTTCGAAGATACCAAACAGGTCTTTAATAGAATCTTTCATATCGAAGAAATTGTACATGGGAACCCTATTACCCATGAGAGGTTTTCATTAACATCTATGGATTTGCCCATTAATACGGATGTCGTTGATTATCGCATTGGTAGACGTGTCGGCTACTGGGATGGCGAAAAAATTGTTGACAATCCTGTCGAAATATCGGCACAGGAATTGCGGGAACTGATGAGGCCGCCGCAACGAGGGCCGGTGCAATACCTCGGTATCGGCATTGGCGGTGCGATGATTCTGTTGGGACTCTACCTGTTTTTGCGAAGGCGATTGGGCGTGTAAGCAAAAAAGAGCAAGCAAAATGGGTGGGCAAAACGAGCCGGAATGGAGCCTAGCGGTTATACGCTTGCGGCGATGCCACTTTTTTCGCAAATTTTACCCATTTTCCCTAACCGGAAAAGTTGATTTTGCCGATATAACCAATACGACAGAAACTTTTGCTCCCCCAAACAATGTCATACGGCTTATACATCTCCTCCGAAGGCGCAATGTCGCAGGAATATCGGATGCAAACGATAGCCAATAACATTGCAAACCTCGAAACGCCCGGTTTCAAACGCGAAGTCGCTCTCCAAATGGCACGACATACCGTGTCCGTCTATCCACTCGGCGAAGTTCCCTTCGGCACCGGCCTGATGACCGACATCGGCGGCGGAGTGCATACCATCGGAACGCATACCGAATTCAAACAAGGTCCCATTATGGCGACCGAAATGAATTCCGACCTCGCCATCAACGGCGATGCTTGGTTCGTCGTTCGGGATGTCGCAAACGGCGAAGAATTTTTAACACGGGCGGGCAACTTTCAGGTCGATCGAGACGGCGTTTTCGTCAGCGAATGGGGCCGAAGCCGATTTCAACTGCTTGATACCGAAGGCGAACCGATTACGCTTCCGGTGCCGGATTCAAACACTTGGCACATCACCGATGACGGCGTTTTGCACGAATTCGGCGTTGGCCGGGTGCAGCAGATTGCTCTTGTCCAGCCGGACGACTTGAAGACGATGGTCAAGATTGGCGAAAATGTTTATCGTTTGGATGTGCCTGACGACGAGTTGGGTTATTTCGACATTCCTGAGCCGATGCGTCCGCAGATTCGTTCGGGGCATCTTGAAATGTCGGCGGTGAATCCATCGACGGAGATGATAGAAATGATTATCGCGTCGCGTGCGGTGGAGACGAATGTCAAGATGATGCATGCCCAGGATGAGGCGACGGGTTCGCTGATCAATCGAGTGCTGCGTGTGGGATAGTGCCATATTGCGAATGGTGTGGATTCGTTCTCGTCATCCCGGCACAGGCGTCGTCATCTCGGCCTTCGCCGGGATCCAGACATTGCGTGCGATACTGGTTCCTCTGGGTTCCGGCTTTCGCCGGAATGACAATGTGTGCACCGGAATGGCGGTTTTGTCCATTGCAACACGCGAAACGCTCTAATACGGCAGCGAAAACGGCCCGCCGGTTACGGCCGCGAGATACTGCTCACGCGTTTTTTGGTCGGGACACTTGATATTATGACTGCCGACCTGATTCTCGACAAGCGTGCAGCCCTTGCCCTTAACCGTATGCGCAATGATCATCGTCGGCTTGCCGTTTTTCTGCGATTTTGCCCCTTCGATTTTGGCAAAAAGAGCATCCCAATCATGTCCATCAACTTCGAGCACATTCCAGCCGAATGCCGACCATTTGTCCGTAAGCGGCTCGATTTCCAGGATTTCCGTGGTCGTTCCATCAATTTGCATCCGGTTATAATCCGTAATGGCAACCAGGTTGTCGAGTTTTTGGTGTGCGGCAAACATTGCGGCTTCCCAATTTTGCCCTTCGTTGGATTCTCCGTCGCCGATGATGCAAAAAATATGATGTTTTTTGCCGTCTTTTTTTGCGGCGAGAGCCATCCCGCAGGCCGCGGAGAGACCTTGCCCGAGCGAGCCGGTTGTCATATCAATTCCCGGCACCGTTCGGCCATCGGCATGACTCGGCAATTTGGTTCCGTCGGCATTGAGCGTCGGGAGCCAATCTTTGGGGAAAAATCCTTTGTAGGCCAGGGTTGCATAGAGAACGGGAGCGGCATGTCCTTTGGAAAGGACCAATCGGTCACGGCCATCCCATTTCGGATTGGCCGGATCGGTATTCATCGACCGGTAATAGAGGGTGAGCATAATTTCGGTAAGGGATAAGGCTCCGCCGATGTGCCCCGAGCCGCTTCGGCAAATCATGTCGGTCATCACGTACCGCAATTCTGCGGCGAGCGCATTCATTTTTTCCGGTTGAAACTGTTCTTTTTGTGCCATTGAGATTGGAGAACCCCCCGCTGTTTTGGAGCCTAAAGTCCCAGTATCGTAACGCCGGGGCATTGCTTTGTCAAGCCTCCAGTCGGCTGCCTACCAATTTGGAACTTGCAGTTGGCCCGGCGGACTGCTCCGCAGGATTGGCAAATCAGGTTCCATCGAGTACAATCGGAAAAAGTATCATTTCGCTAACTTCAATCAGGTTCGCATCGCAGATTGACGATAGACGACGATAAGGGAGGTTTCTATGCCGTTTCAACAAAAAAACATTTGCCGACAGTTCGTTGCGTTCTTGCTGTTCGTTGCTCTGCCGGGTTCGCTGTTTGCTCAAGCCGCTAATGAGACGACCGTAGCGACGGAAGTTCAGAATCTCTCTGCACAGGGTGGTTTTATCGGTTCCGGTAGGCCGGACGCTTTCGTAGGGGTTCATGAAGTTTACAACAGGACTTCCAGTGCCTCCAGAACCGCAAGCACTGCTCGGCTAACGACAACAACGAGACCGCGAGCCGCCGCAACGTCGTCCATCGCGACGCGACAGTCGGGAATGCTGGCCGGTACGGGCCAGTTGGGAACGCAAAACAACCAGACGGTTCGCTCTGCGACTGCGCTCGGCTTCGATAGGGCGACTTTCCCGATGCAAAGACTGTTGCCCATAATTGAAACCAATCTTGCACGAATACAGGGAATACAGGACGGCCAGGTTTCGTTCACGAATTCGCCGACCGGGACAACGGCCGTTCTGACGGGCACGGTTTCGTCCGAAAGGGAGCGGCGAGTGGCTCAACAACTGTTGCTTTTGGAGCCGGGTATCAACCGAGTCGAAAACAGACTCGATATTCGGTAGCGTTAGAGCGTGTTCATCTTTGCTTTTTGGAAAAAATCGTCATTCCGGCGAAAGCCGGAATCCAGCCGAGTGGCGTGCATTCCGTTTCCCTGGTTCCCGGCTTGCGCCGGGATGACGGAGGGGCGTCCAGCCCATTCTGAATATACTCTAGAGTGCCGTTCTATCCCGCCATCCTAAACAGCGGCAGCATCAGCGAGATGACCAGAGCGAGAATCATCGTTCCCAACCCAACCAGCATCAACGGCTCAATAAAACGCACGGCCAAATCCAATGCCCGCCAATTCCGCCGCTCCAACGAGTCGGAAATCTCCACCAAAATCGTGTCCAATGTATTCGCCTCCTCGGCGACGGAAATCATCTCCACAACCGTCCGAGGAAAACAGCCCGACTTCGCCAACGGATCGGACAAGCGAGAACCGCCGCTGATATTTTCCGTCGCCTTGACGATCGCATCCGACAAAATCTTGTTTCCCGCCGCCGCACCGGAAATTTCCAGCGACTTCATAATCGGAACCCCATTGCGCAAAAGCGTTCCCAAAATTCGGCAAAATCGGGCAATCGCAAAACCTTCATACACCTTGCCCGCAACGGGAATCCGCAGTTTGAAACGGTCTATCGCTCGGCTGCCCGTATGGGTACTCGACCAAAAACGAAACCAAACGACGCCGACGATGATGACGGGAACCGCGATGGTCAAAATGTACCGCATATTGTCAGAAATAAAGAGCAGCGTTTCCGTGGCAGCCGGCAATTCGCCCCGTCGCCGCATATCATCGAAGAGTCCGGCAAAACTCGGAACGATGAAAATCATGATGCCCGTCATGATCAATATCATTGCCGTCAAAAGCAATACGGGATAGGCCAGTGCTCCGACGATTTTGCCTTTGAGTTCATCCTGTGCTTCGGTATAGTCGGCAATATGATTGAGCGATTCCTCGAGAAATCCGCCTTCGCCGCCCGCTCGCACCATCTGAATCCCCATATCCCCAAAGATGTTATGATACCGTCCCATCGCTTCGGCCAGCGTTTCGCCTGCTTCGACTCGTCGATATATGCTGTCGATGACGAACTTCAGATTATTGTTTGCCGTTTGGTCATGCAGGATTTTCAGCGATTTCAGCAGGGGTACACCGCTTTTTAAGAGGTCGGCCAGTTGGGAGTAAAAGTTTGCGAGGAGTTGTCCGCTGACACGCCGGACTTTTCCGGTTGCGGCTTGTTGTAGGAGGGGTTTGACTTCGATTGGAAACAGGCCGCCGGCGGCAAGCGCAGCGACGGCTTCCGCTTCTGTAGCGGCATCGGCTTGTCCCTCAACTTTCGCTCCAAATTGGTTTCGGGCAGTGTAACGATAACTCGGCATAACGACCTTCCGAACAGAAACTGGATGTATTCTAGCACAAATTTGATACAATAAATAGAGAATGGAGTCTGTCCCATTTTGATCAGACTTGTTCGGAAAACCATCAAAATCGTCATTCCGACGCGAGCCGGAGCCCAGACATTGCGTGTGATGCCGGTTCCTCTGGATTCCGGTGTATGCCGGAATGACGAAAAATGTCCAATAAAGATACATTACAATATGTCGAAATTTGCAATTCCTGCCGCCTGGTATCGGGCCGTTTTTCTTTTTGTCTTCATTGCGGCCGCAGGATTGACCGCGGATTTGTATGCAAAAAACTGGGCATTTCAATCGCTGGGAATGCCGGGAACATATAAGGCACACGAACCGGAATTGAATGCCACCTACTGGATTTGGCCGAACGTTTTTGGTTTTCAAACGACGCTAAATCCCGGTGCATTATTCGGATTTGCGGCAGGACAAATTGCGATTTTAGTGGCGTTATCCCTGATTTTTTTGGTTGGGATTATCGGATATCTTGTTTTTGCGGCGTGGCGGAGTTTGTTCCTGTCGGCAATTTTGGGAATGATCACAGCGGGAATCTGCGGCAATTTATACGACAGACTCGGTTGGCACGGATTAGTCTATCCTGAATGGCATCCGTCGGCGGGAGAACAAATTTATGCCGTCCGCGATTGGATCCTCTGTATGCTGGGCACCTTTCATTGGCCTAACTTTAACATTGCGGATATGCTGCTCGTGTGCAGCGTGATCATTCTGTTGATCCACAGTTTGCTGAATCCGTCGCCAGCGGGGATGAAATCGAAAAATTGCGTTCCCGTCAACCTTGCTTCTCCCCGATAAAAATATAATACGGCATCTTGAACCAGGGATTCGGGAACCAAGGAATCCGCGTTAAATGCTCCTCAAACAGCACCGGCCTGAACTTCCGATGCAAATACGGAACATGATCCGGCGACGGAAAAACATTGTCGTAGGCGAACCAAGACGGCCAAAAAGTGCGCTTCATCCAACTATGCCGAGTATGTTTCTCGGCAGGATATTTTCGCGAAACATAAAAATCCACCACGCCGATCCGCCCGCCCGGCCGCAAAACATCCCAAGCATGGTCCACCGCCGCGAACCAGTCCGGTATCATCGTCAGCGAATACGAAAAGGTCATTGCATCGACGGGGCCGTCTGGGGGCGTGAACGTCGTTGCATCGGCTTCGGCAGTTTCAACATTTTTCCAACCATGATCTCGGATTCGCCGGTTGGCAACTTCAAGGAGCGAGCCCGCAAGATCGACGACGTAGACTTTTCGGAGTTGCTGGATTGCATCGCCGAAAAAATGCAGATTCGAGCCGGTTCCGCCGCCCATATCCATCCAAACCGTATCCTCTACGGAGCCCGTAACGTCCGTTCGCGGAATTGTTTGGAGCATTTTTTGCCAAAGTTCTTCTCGTCCGCGTAGGAGTCTTCGGCGGAAGTCATCGTAATCGGCGGCCTGTCCGCTGTAGAAGTTGTCCATCCTCTCTGCATGGTTTTCCCCCCTGATGGGCCGCAGCACCATGTGGTAAATAATTCGCAAATCGCCGAAAATGCTCATTGCGGTATTATAGCAGAAAACCAAAAGCCGGACGGCCTGCCGCTTTTTGGTTTCACATTGCGGCACTGCATCCGTTTGGTTATACTGGAAGCATGCGTTTTGATTTGACCCCGGCATCGCACCGAGTTTTGCAACGGGCGGCCCAGTTGCGGCTCCAACGAGGTATCGCCGCCATCTCCCCCGCAAAACTGCTCTGGGCACTCTTCGAAGAAGAAGAATGCCGAGCCGCGACCTGGCTCCACGAGGCCAACCTGTCCCTGACCGAATTCTTTACCGCATTCGGCATCCAACTGCTGGAAAGTCCAATTTCCGCACCGGCCTTTCCCGCCGGAAATTACGGAGTCGTTGCCGGTCAATACGCTCCGCCCAATCCGCCGTCGCCAGGCATTGATCCCGCACAAAATAGTAATGATCCTCCCGTTTTGGGAAATCCCGCTCCAGAACAGTTACCCCGCGACGAAGAATCCGAGCACGACGAGCCAAACGAACCGCAAGACCCGCTGCAGGATGCCTGGGAGCCAAACGAATCGCCCAAGTATTCGATCTATCCCAACCGCCTGCAAGCACAAAAGCCGTCGGGACAGTCCCGATTGCAGTTCTATCTCGACGAGCAACGCATGAACATCGGCTTGTTCGTTCCCGAATTGGAGGATGCTCTCGAAACGGTCGCACACCGTTTTATTCGGCAGGATCGGCAACAGTCGATTGCAGTGCCTGACGGCATCAAGCCGATTGCATTCAGCACGCCGGCATTGACTTTGACCACGGAGCATCTTTTTTTGGCGGTGCTTTTAGACAACGGCGATGTCGGACGCTGGCTGCGGGAAAACGGCTTCGAGGCTGCCGAATTGTACCAACGGATTGAGGAGTCGGGAGCCCGGAGTATGGAGTTAGAGGTCGATTCAGAGAGTCCGTGGTGTGAGTCGGTACCTGTAGAGAACCACTCCGAATCTTTGTACCGTCTTTTAGACGCGTCGGCCAATCGCGGTCGGGAGGCGATGCGGGTGCTTGAGGATTATGCTCGGTTTATGTTGGACGATGCGGATTTAACGCAACGGCTCAAGACATTTCGGCATCAGTTTCAGGACATTTTGCAGCAATTTTCGATGCAGTCCCGATTGGAAGCGAGGAATACGGAACACGATGTTGGAACGGCAATTTCGGCGGAGGGCGAATATCATCGTTTGACGCTGGTTGACATTTTGTCGGCCAATTTTTCGCGATTGCAGGAATCGCTTCGTTCGTTGGAAGAATTTTCCAAATTATTTGATCCGCAGATTGCCCGGCAATTCGAGCAGTTGCGGTATCGCTGCTACACGCTGCAAAAGGATGTTTGCGATGTGAAAACGGAGATGTGAGCGGGGATCGTTGATGCGGCGAACCGTTGCCTTGCCGAGCGTATATGCTATCATGGCCGAAATACACGCATCCCAAAAACCGACTCGGCTTGATGAGCGAAAATATCTATAAACCCGATTTAATGGAAGTTCTTGACGTTACACAACATACCAGCGATGTTAAGTCGGTCAGAATTCGTTTCCAAGACAAAAAACTGCAGGAAAAATTCTCATTCCAAGTCGGCCAGTTCGGCATGTACAGCATTTTCGGATACGGCGAATCCGTGTTCAATATCTGCTCCAGTTCTAATTGGAAAGATTATATCGAATTCTGTTTTCGCAAGACGGGCCGTGTAACCGAGGCCATGTGGAAAATCGTGCCGGGCGATACCATCGGTTTTCGCGGGCCCTACGGCAACTCCTATCCGATGAAAAATTGGGAAGGCAAAGATCTTGTCTTTGTCGGTGGCGGAATTGCAATGCCGCCGATTCGCTGTGCGATTTGGTATGCTCTCGAAAACCGAGCAAAATACGGCAAAATAACGATCGTGTACGGAGCAAGAACCGTCGGCGACCTCGTTTTCCGCAACGATTTGGCAAAATGGGCAGAATTTTCCAATGTCGAAGTGTTGCAAACGGTCGATCCGGGCGGCGAGACGCCGGATTGGAAAGGCAAAATCGGATTTGTTCCGACGATTTTGAGGGAAGCGGCATTTGATGCCAAAAATGCGGCGGCATTGGTTATTGGCCCGCCGATTATGATTAAATTTTCGTTGCCGGTCTTGTCCGAGGCTGGAATTCGCGATGAGAACATTTATACGAGTTTGGAGAATCGCATGAAGTGCGGCGTCGGCAAGTGTGGTCGTTGCAACTGCGGGCCGTTGTATGTTTGCAAGGAAGGTCCTGTGTTTTCGCTCGAACAGATGAAGCAGTTGCCGGAGGATTATTGAGCTGTCGCAAAAACAGAGCCGCTAGCGTTTGCGGTTCTATTTATTTTTTATTGCTGGATGGCAGAGTACCACACCGCATTTCCGTCTGTGATATAATCCAGTTTTGCCGTATCTCGGACAGATGTGTTTGATTCGCAAGAGGATCGCTGAATTCGTACTCGCCCTGATGTATTGGATTCCCTTTGCAGGAGTGAATTTTGGGAATAAATATATTGTACTTTACATACTCTTCGCTCTGTGTCATATTCACTCAAGATTTAAAAACGTACGGACATCAATTTGTTGGCGATTTTTCAACAACCTCGTCCTTCCGACACAGGCCGAAATTGGCTCTAGATCGAATTAATCTTTAATATGTAGTTTTTCTTTTTTGTATCCGGCCGGCGTGTTTGAAATAGTTTTTGCATTCATCATGTAAAAACACATCGCAAAGTTCTCCCAGTCTTTGCCACGGTGCCTCCATCGTTCGCAACTTCAACTTATGCAACATCGTCTTCAGTTTAGAAAAGACCTGTTCGATCGGATTCAAATCAGAACTATAAGGAGGTAAAAATACTACTTTCGCTCCTACTCTTTCTATCGCTACTTTCACGCCTGCCACTTTATGAGAACTCAAATTGTCCGTTACGACAATGCCTCCTTCTTTGAGCGTCTTAACCAATTCCTGTTCTATATACGCCAAAAACAATTCTTCATTGATCGCTCCATCAATGACCATAATCCATCACTCCGCAATGATGCGATAAAAGTAGTCATCTTCCAATGGCCATGAGGAACATAATCCACAACTCGCTTGCCATGTAATGCACGGCCATATAATGGTGTCATGTTCGTTTTAGTCCAGGTTTTATCAATGAAAACCAACTTTTCTATGTCGAAGCCTTCTTGTATTTGTTGCCATTCTTTGCGTTGTTCTAGTATGTCTTCACGCTTCTGCTCTGACGCAACAAGAGTCTTTTTTTTTATGTAATTTTCAAATGCTTCAGAAAATTATGAAGGGTTACTACTGTGACGTTATCTTTGTTAGACAAACAATGCACGAAGTTCGGCCAAAGTTGCATCGGGATGATCAGGAACGAATTGTCGGATTTCTTATTCGTAGGGTGCTCATTTATTTTTCCTGCCTCGTTTGTATTCTTTAGTGGTGATGTTACCGGTTTTTCACTGTTGTTTATACAAGGAATAGATCCAAGAGGGACTGACTCTATATTTTTTCGCGACGGTCTCGTTGCCGAGAATTTTTATCCCTTCAATTTTAGAGCATGCTCATGAGCACTTTTAACCACTTCTATTTTTTCGCTAACAGTTCCAATTCATTGTCGGACGAGTCCAAACGACAACGCAGTCGCGGACGAGTGTGTCGAGTCGAGGAATTGGAAGGTCGGGAGATGCTCTCGGTTACGCCTTGGTTGAGTGTTGAGAGTTGTGATAACACTTTTTCTTGCGAAAATGCTCCGGTTTATGAAAGTTCTCTGATGGTTGCAAGTTCGGAGCCGATGCAAGTGTCAAGTGCGCCGTGGAATGCTCAAGCACGGGATTTGGAAGTCTATAACGACCTTGTCGCTCGTGGCTCGGGATTGGAATTCAACTGGAATAATGACGGATTTATTACTTATATATATGCATATGCGAGTGGCCTTGAGGGAGCGTTGGATGTTTCAGGGCTTACGGGATTAACAAGACTATGGATACACAACCACCGACTAACTTCGCTAGACATCTCAAACTGTACGGCACTGACAGAACTGCTTGTCGATAGCAGCCAACTGACCTCACTTGACGTCTCAACCAACACGGCACTGAATGAGTTTGACTGGCTTTTTTCTGCCAGAGACAACCAACTGACCTTTTCCACGCTACTGTTACCTGCAAATGACCGCTCTTATTCTATCGGCAATCAACAGCCGGTACAAATCACATTGACTGCTGGGAATGCCGTAGATATTTCCAGCGAGTATCTGATTGAAGGAGAATACATCACTCAGTACACTTGGTTTTACAGCAATGGTGATGTGGTTGACTCATCTCTCTATACAGAATCAAACGGGATATTTACTTTCTCTGGGATTCAAGATGGTAGTATTATCTACTGTACCATGACGAACGATAGATTTCCAGGATGGACACTCGAAACAACAGAAGTGATGATTTCCGAAACGTCAAACCCGCTCGTGCCGCCTGCAACACCGACGGGATTAGCAAGCACAAGTAGAACAACAGATAGCATTGCACTATCCTGGAATGTCGTCGCAAATGCAACAGGCTATGAGATACAATATCGCACAGGTAGCGAAGCGTGGAGGAGCGAATCCGTTACGGAAACATCAGCAACGATTGCATTTCTTGATTCAAATACCACGTATGAATTTCAAGTTCGAGCAGTCAACGATGATGGTGCATCCGAATGGTCTTCTATCATTAGTATAATGACTGATACTATCGAACTGGGCACACCAACACTCATGAGCGCAGTTGCAATTGGACACGATACGCTTACTATTTTCTGGGAAGCAGCAAGCAATGCCAGTGCCTACAGAGTAGAGTATTCTCGCAGTCCTATCTTCGCTGGCACATCCGAGAGTGTTATGATTTATACAATAGATGGAACTCTTGCAACGACGACAAATCTAACGGGACTACTGGCAAACACAACCTACTACATACGCACTATCGCACTATCCGGCAATAATATATCCGAACGGTCGAACATATTGCATACTAACACGGACGCAAAACAACTCACTACACCAATAATTAGTAGCATTAGCGTTTCGGGCACTACATCATTAAAAGTCGAATGGAGTACTGTGCAACACGCCGATGGGTATATGATTACCTACTTTACCGGTGAAGGCAATGCTCCGCAAACTATTTTCTTCAGTAGCAATGCTACTTCTGCAGTTATTGCCGGTCTGCAAACAGGTCAAGAATATACAATTAGTATTACAGCAATCGGCACTGGTGAGTACATAAACTCGGCTAATTCTGATGTCATGCTCGGAACACCTACGGTACAACACAATGTTCCCGTCGCAGTGAATCCTAGTGGTGTCAAAATGATGAATGCAAAGTCAGCATATCCGCCTACTCTCAACAGTGTTTCATTAGAATGGAGAGCGAATGCTGCCAACGTTGCGTATTTCATTACGCAGAATGGTACTCCTATTCCCGCCGAGCGTATTACTTACATCACGAATGCACAAAGTCAGATAGTAGGTGCTACTATTACCGGTTTAGAGTCAGGCACTCGTTACAACTTCACTGTTGCCGCATACAATGCGAATAACGAAAAAGCACAGCGAGATATAACTGTTCGTGCGACTACATTAGCAGAAAATAGGGCGATTGTGAAGTCGCGAGCGATTAGCCACGTTCGAGGCATAGACGGTACTGGCCCTACTATAAATACAGTTCAGATTTCATGGAATATACTAACAT
>WRKP01000054.1 GCA_009778035.1 Planctomycetaceae bacterium | reverse complement strand
ATATTAAGGAGTTCCATCGCGTATTTACGAGGTATGACAAACTCGACGAAACCTACAATGCGTTCATTGCTTTCGCAAATATCATCGTCTTCATGAAAAATTAGTACCAACACGCCCTAACAGCCATACAGAAAGTAATCCCTCGTAGCGTAGAAATGCATGGCGGTTCCCATAAGGTAAAGTATATGTTTGAGAATTAACACTTTAACCCCACGGAGAACCAACCATGCTGTATTTGGCTATCGACCAACACAAGAACTATTTAACCATCAACATCCGAAATGAGCAAGGCGATGTTCTTCAAAAAGGACAAGTCAGTACAATTTCTGATGATATTGACGAATTTTTCGCCGCCTTCGCCAAAAAGGCACGCAAACATCGAGGCTATATGGCAATCGTTGAGGCTTGCAGCTTCAATGAATGGCTACCCGCAAAACTCAAGAAGACCCAATGCAAAGAGATTGTTGTCATCCAACCCAATAACACAGCCGTGAACAAGACCGATCAACGCGATACTGATGCCCTTGGTGCACTCCTTTGGAACAACCGGAAACGGCTCGAAGGAGGGCAGCGTCCCAATGGTATCCGGCGCATTTTTCCCGCCGATCCTGCTGATGCGGAAGTCCGGCAACTCGCCAACTTCCGCCAACGTTTGATCAAGCAATGTACCATGCTCATCAACAAGATTAAAGGGGTTATCAATAAACATAACCTGGCACACGATGCGCCGCCGCAAGACTCAACGACGCAAAAGTTCCGTAAATGGATCAAGACGGTCTCGTTGCCGGTCGTTGATCGTCTCGAAGTCAATATGAACATTGCATCGTGGGAACTGTACGACAAACAAATAGTCGAAGTCGAGAGCGAACTCGTCAAGCGTTCAGAAGATTCGAAGGGCAAGATGTCCGAGGTGTACCGCTTGAAGTCGATACCTGGCATCAGCGGTATGGGAGCAATCATATTGCTTTCGCGGATCGGCGACATCACGCGTTTCAAGAATCCTGATAGTCTTGCAAACTACTTTGGTCTGACACCGGGCTGCCACAATTCAGGCGGCAAACATCGTATCGGAGGGATTACGAAGCGTGGCAATGCCGTTGCAAGACAGACTTTGAACTTTGCCGTGAACCACATTGTGCGTAAAGACCCGGCGATGAAAGAGTGGCACAAGAAGATAAAAAAGAGGCGTGGGGCGAAGACAGCAAGAGTCGCAGTGATGCGGCGATTGGCAACCATTATTTGGCACATGCTTCGCTGGGGCAAGCCGTATCAGTTTCGTTACGATCCGCCATTAGCAGTACCGAAAAAGGGCGACCTGCGGTCGCCAAAGGAAGTTTTAGGAGGCATTGACAACAGGAATCATTCCCGCAAAAAAGAAGGAACGCCTTTGAAATGCAGATGCAAAGCAAAGGAATTCCCGTTGGTTCGATGATTCCTTGACGAGTTGCTCCTCAGCAGAGCTCGTCTCCGCTTCATCGAACAACAATAGTATAACACAACTACAACAGTAGAGCAGAAGAATAGAACAAGTTGAATCGTTTGTTAGTCGAATCGTCTTCGGACGATTCCTTGAAAATCGTAAGAACCGTTCCTTTCATTGGCATTGGAGAATGCAAATTCTATCGAGCGTCTCATTGGAAGTAGTGGGCCGCCCTCATAAGTAGTATACTACGAAGAGAAGTGTGGGGGTACAGGCGGCGAGAGTGTCGCAGACCAGATTGGTCAAGGCAGCCTTGGTGGTTTTTGATAACGAGCGATTGAACGAAACAGAGAATACGAGTTTTGCGAAAGTGAAAATGAATTGCGTATTTTAGCGTTATAGCAGATGAACTTCGATTCCACTCGGAGACTGTGTATTGTACGCTCAAAAGGACTAAAACTTTAACAATTTTACGAAGAATTTCCTATTGACAGGGGATTACTTTCAGAGAAGGAAAGGAATACTATTATGCTAATACGAAAAGTTGACTTGATGCGGTTATATGCCGTATCCGAAACTGTGGACGAGAACGGTCGCTATGACATTGTTCCGTTTGACTTCCAACCAGATTTCAAGCCTGACTTCAACCCGGACTTCACAAGACCGGATTTCAATCACGAGTTTGAGAAAGAAGACCTTAACGCCGTACTCGATGCACTGGTTGACTACATCTTGTATGATAAGCATTTTACATTTAGTGCAAAGTTGGTAACCTCGCATAAAGCGAGTTTTTTCCTTTCCTTCCCTTCCCTGAAAAGGAAAAAACGGTGTAAGAGATCGTTCGCATCTAGGATAGAAATCCGGTCAGTAGCCGGATCCTTACACCACATTCTTTCCAAGTCCGAACAGTCGCCAGAGCAAAAAGCCCGGATAAGCAAGAAAGGAAATGATCATGACCCAAAGCTTGACACCCCGCTCGACAACCAAAGAAAAGAACGAAAATACATTCGTCGGCATCGATGTCGCAAAAGAAGAACTCGTACTGCACATCCTGTCAAACAACGAACAACTCACTGTACCCAATTCCGTCGTAGGAATTAAGATGCTCGTTACACGAAGACAACAGTTGATCGCCATGCGGACGCAAGAGAAAAATCGGTTGCAACAGACTGCCCAAAAGACAATCAAGAAGAGCATCGAAAAAGTCATCGCCGCCTTCGATAAACAGATCGCTCTCTTGGATGCAAGCATTAAAAAGATGATTGATGCCAATCTTGATTGGAGCGAAAAGGACAAGATTATTCAGTCGGTGCCGGGTGTATGTTCGAGCGGCATTATATATGGCGGCTCTGAATGCGATTAGGTACTGCGAGCCGCTCAAGATGTTTTACGAAAAGTTGCGGGCGAAGGGCAAGTCATTCAAGGTTGCGATCGTTGCCGTGATGCGGAAGTTGATTACCCTGCTCAATATCATGGTGAAGACGAACACTTGCTGGCAAGAGCAAAAAAAACAGCGAAAGGAACTAAAAAATGGAACATTCATCCCGAAGCACCCCTTGACCAATACTCAGTCGCTGCTGGATAAAAATAGGCCTTTTTGCATACGGA
The DNA here is from genome assembly GCA_009778035.1 of Planctomycetaceae bacterium. Taxonomy (GTDB): domain Bacteria; phylum Planctomycetota; class Planctomycetia; order Pirellulales; family Thermoguttaceae; genus WRKP01. The sequence continues at coordinate 13,426 of WRKP01000054.1, read as the reverse complement.
AAAACTTTTTTCGTTCAAATCAATCTTGACGCAAAAAGAAAACTTCACTACAATCCGCTAGGCTTCGTCAGAAAAATAAATAAAAGTGAAAAACCAAAGTGAACGGTCCGGCAACCAAATGCGAAAAAATGCCCTCGGCATCGGAGCAACATTGCTCTGCTTCCTGCTAATTCTGCCCCTGCTCAGAATGATGCCCGCAGATGCACAAACGCAACCGGTCGCGGAAATCAACAGCGAAAGAGAACTGGATTCAAGAATTCGTCTTTTTTTCGAATCTCTTTCAAGAGGCAATACCACATCTGCTTTTGAAACCTCCATGCGCACCAGTCCACTGAGTTCTTCCATTAACGATGCGTCCATTGCCGAAATGCGAAGCAGAGTGGAATCGATGCGAATTCAATTCGGTGCCATTCTGAATTGGGAAAAATTAGACCCAAAACGGATCGGCGATGATGTGATTTTGCTGCGGTACATATTAAAATACGAGCAATATCCGGTTCTTTGGACGTTTGCTTATTACCGCAATCCCAATACCAATGCGTGGGTGCTGATTGGGCAAAATTTTGACACCGATGTTTTTCAGTATTAAGATAAAATGGACTGGAGCATATTCGGAATTGGCCTGCACGCCGCTCATTCCTCCTTCTGTTTGGTTCGCAAGACGAATCGTGTCAGGCCGGTGCTTTGGCACAGTTCGAGGACATCGAGCACCTGGCCGCTGCCCGACATCGCATCGGCACGAATTATCACCGTTACGGTTTCAAGCGGGACGTTCAAATGCCGAAGGAAACGCAAACGATGATCGAGGGGATCATGCAGGCCGTGAAGCGTGTACTCCATTCCGTTATAAATGATGTTTCCGTCGGCGAGAATGTGCAAAACCAGCGGTTCAGTCGGCTGCATTTCCGGCGGTTGGGCCAGTTCGCTAATCGGCAACTTGATACGCTCGTTTTGATCCGCTGCCGCAAAGTTAATCACGAGCGTAAAGAACACAATGAGCAAAAACACGACGTCAATCATCGACGTCATGTCCCATTGGATGCTTTTCAGGGTGGAGCGGATGACAATGGGGCTCGGCTGGTTATGCGGAAGAGGTTTCATGCCCAGACAATTTAGAAAAAGTGGCGGGGGCAGGACTCGAACCTGCGGCCTTGAGGTTATGAGCCTCACGAGCTACCGACTGCTCTACCCCGCGATAACTACCGGGTATTCTATACCGGATACCCAAATCGTCAAGGCGGGGCAGTTTTCGGGAAATGCTCCAGAGCGTATTTCAAATTGGCCTGGACGCCCCTCCGTCATCCCGGCGCAAGCCGGGAACCAGACATTGCACGTGATACCCGTTCCACTGGATTCCGGCAAGCCGGAATGACGATCTTGAGGGTTATTTGAACAAGTTTACTGCACAACGAACGTCGTCCCGATGTTCAGTCTTTGCCGGACCCGATCGCCGATTCGGGTTTTCGCCGGCGGTGAGATGTATTGTGCCGTGTCCGGCATCGCAACCGGCATCGGCATCGGTTGGTTCTGCGTGAGCGGAGCCAAAAACCGCGAACCGCGAATGCGGATTTCCGCCGGAAGTATGACCGGATCCGGGTCGTAATAACTCATATAAGGAACCTGCGGATTCGGCTGCGAGACCGAGGATTTCGACGAAACCCAAATGTGCAACGGCGATGTTTGGATGGGAAATGCCGACGGATCCGCCGCATAGCCCGGCTCGTAGGGAGCAATATGGAAACGCCGTTTCCAATGGCAATAGACATAGGTCAAATGCGGCACCTCATAAGGCTCCGGCGTGAATGCGGGCGTCGGGGCAGGGTCTGCCGAGTTCGGAGTGAATGTCTTTTCCCATTCGGTTTGGGAGTCATCCGCAACGGCTCCATTGTTTGCCGCAATTTCGGTGCTTTGGACCGTTGGGTATTGAAGTGCCTGATAGGGCATGCCGTAACTGCCGGACTGGAATTGTGCATTTTCCGGTATTTGGGCGTGTAAACCGGCGTAGGAACTTGCCATTAAAAAGCAAACGATGATGGAAATGGTTCGACGCATAGATTTTCTCTCCCATGAAGGCCAAAGGCTGCTCTTCTCTGTTAGTAGTTCGTCTGATTCTGTCTGACAAATCAAGAAAAGGGCCGCAATTCTGCCGTTTCCGAAGATGCCGGTTGGAGTTGTAGGGATTGTAGGAAAATGGATGAAATGGAACGGCGCAAGAGCCGGGGGCGTAAGCCCCCGGGTTTTCCACAAGTTTGACACAAAGTTTGAAACACTCTCTAGAAATGCACACGCAAACTCGTTCCGAAAATGTCCTGCGAACGCTTGCTGTAGTCGGTCCCGACATTCTGTCGCGAATGCACATACTGGAACACACAGCGAACTTGCGGAGTCCAATACCAATTCAAACCAGCCACAAAGTCATTCTGATGTCCGCCGTACATATCAGTTCGGGTTTGTCCGGTATCAGTATTCACCACCGTGGTTACATTGTTCCGCCAGTCCGTCATGTCCGTATAACTCCATTGGAATACGGCCTGCCAAGCACCGACGCCGTCGAAAATATACCGATCCTGGCGTTTGAGCGGTCGGAAATTGTGATTCATCTTCACACCGGTAAACAAGGCCGAATTCGGATTGTAAATGCGGAAACCATCCGTCAGAAAATAGGCTAACTCAACGTAGGTTCCATGCAGTTTTCGTCCTGTTTCGGACGGGATGCCAGCCGAAGTTCGTCCGTCATAAGCACCGAATGACCCGACATAGTATTCCGAACGAGCCGAAAAGCGATTGTTTTGATAGGCAATTTCGACACCGCCGCGATTGGAATAATCATTGGCAAACGCTCCCGATGTGAGTGTATTTCCGACTCCCGGCCCGAGCGAACCCGGTGCTGTCCCGAGCGATGCCGATTTTCCGGGATTGTTTGCAGGTCCCGACGCTCCAGCCGCCCCGACGTAGGCCCAGTGCCCGCCGACGTGGAACAGGTATTTCCCCTCATCTTCAAAGACCGGCGTGCCCGTCAAACGGAGGTTCACGGTTTGGCCTTGATTGTCCCTGGCAATGAATCGGGCATCTTGCGTTGGCTCGCTTTGGAAAATACCAGCGGCAAACCGGATTCGGTCATCGGCAAACAGATGCTGCGATGTGATACCGACTCGGCGTTGGAGACCAAACACCGATGCGGAGCCCGGATACCACAGCGTGGTGAGGTTTTGGGAGCCCATCGGGAAATACTGACCGGTTTCCGGGCGGATATGTCCCACTCGGAGGTATCCGAGCAACGGGATATTTTGCGCACCAATCCAAACATCGGTCAGGGTTACGCTTCCGTTGCTGGCATTGTATGAAAATTCAGCCCGATAGTCGAAAGATTCGTATCCGCTGCCGGTAACGCCCAAGCGGAGGTCGCGAAATCCCGCCGAATTGTGCAGGTTTCCGTTGCCTCCGTCGGCAACGGGTTTTCTGGACTCGGTATTTTGGTTCACGAAGTTGACCGAGTCGACAAAGATGCGTCCGCCGAGTCTTGGGGCTCCCCAAGCGTTTCGCGTGTTTGGCGGTGTGGCAGGCCTCTGCAATACTTCGATTGCGTTGCTCAAGCGTTCCAATTCGGAATGGAAGAAATAGTCGTTTCCACCGCCGTTGCCATTGCCATTTCCGCTGCCATTCGCATTGCTGTTCCAGCCGCTTAGGGATTCTTGTGCGACCGCGACGGGATAGACGGGCAGGGTATTTCCGATGCTGCTGGCACCGCTGTTGCCGTTGCCGTTCGCATTGCCGTTATCGTTTGAGGCGTTCACGGGTTCTTCATCGTCTGGAGCGAGAGCCAACCGCAGTGATGATACCAGTTGGCTGGTTTGATCGAGGGCGGCATGATGTCTAATGTCGGTATCGTAACCGAAAATAAGGCTCTGCCCGCAAACAAAAGCGGCAAAGCCGAGCCAAAGTTTTTTCATTGATGTTTCTCCTTGTACGTTAGGGAAGGGATTTCGGAAAAAAGTATTTCCCGTAGAAGGAGTATCGAACGGCACAAAGCGAAAAGTCCGCACAATCCGATTAAATTAGCAGATTTGTGAGAGGGTTTGTTGGTAGAATCGGCAGAATGGTCAAAATCGTTATATTTGGAAAATTTTGCCTATTTTACCCGGATCAACCCGGGGGGCGAGAGCAAGAGCCGGGGGCGTTAGCCCCCGGGCTACGCGATATATGATACTCTTTGATAGACTCACCCGGGGGCTTACGCCCCCGGCTCTTGTTGCTGCCTCCCCTGGCTCTTATGCCGTCCCGTTACCGCTCCCGTGCGATGCGAATCGTCCCGCCGCCAACAACGTAGTCGCCATCGTAAAACACGACAGCCTGGCCCGGTGCGATTGCCTTCTGCGGATGCTCAAATACAACACGAACACGATCCAATGCAATCTGCTCAACCTCCGCTAAAACCTCCGCCTGTCGATAACGAACCTTCGCCGTAACTCGCATCGGCTTGTCCAACATATCCGATACGATCAAATTAACATCGTCCGCCTCCAATATCCGTGTGTATAACTGCTCCTCCCTGCCCAAAAACACCACATTGGCCGCCGTGTCGAATGCATAAACATAATAAGGCATCGAACTGCCGATGCCGAGCCCCTTTCGCTGACCGATGGTATAACGAAACAGACCGCGATGCCGACCCACTACCCGGCCCGACGGGTCTATAAAATCGCCCTCGGCCTGCGGCAAACCACTGTAATTTTCGATGAATGCAGCATAATCGCCGTCGGGAATGAAGCAAATATCCTGGCTTTCCCGTTTCGATGCGTTGACAAAACCGTGTTGCATTGCGATTTCGCGGACTTCCTGTTTTTGATAATTGCCGAGCGGGAACAGCGTCCGCGATAATTGCTTTTGCGTCATGGCATACAGGAAATAACTTTGGTCTTTTTTCGCATCGACGGCTTTCTGCAATAAATACCGGTTGGATGCCGTATCGTAATGTATCCTGGCATAATGGCCTGTTGCCATAAAATCCAACTCCAATTCATCGCAACGGCGAAGGAATCGGTCGAATTTGATGTACCGATTGCAGTCAATACACGGATTCGGCGTGTGTGCGAGATGGTAGGCATTCACGAATCGGTCGATCACATTTTTTCGGAAATCGTCGGCGAAATTGAACACGTAGAACGGAATGCCCAAGCGGTATGCGACATTGCGAGCGTCTTCGGTATCGAGCAACGAGCAGCAGGTTTTCCCTATTTGCGGGTTATCGTCGGGATTGGCATCGGCTTGGACATGATGCAATTTCATCGTTGCCCCGTAGCATTTTAGGCCTTGTTCTTTGAGGAGGCAGGCCGCTACAGAACTATCGACGCCGCCGCTCATTGCGATAAGTACGCTGGGTTTCATTTTGTATAATCTGTCAACCTCGAAATTTCTTCCAATCAATACCCAACTTCCGCATTTTGGCCCTGAGCGTATGCGGATTGATGTTCAACAGCACCGCCGCCCCGCGAGTGCCCTCGATGATGCCGCGAGTCTTGCTCAATGCCGACTCGATGTGCTGCCGAACTACATCATCCAACGTAAGGAAAATCTCCCCAGCCGGTTCCTTGCTTTCGGACAACAATTCAACGGGCGATGCCGATACCGCCAACGGCTCCTCCTGCTGCAAACAATCAATCGACTCCCTCAAGGCAAGCCGTCCGCCGCCGCCCAGCAAGACCGCCCGATCTATTACGGCAGCGAATTCTCGGATATTCCCCTGCCAAGGGTGCTGCCTGAGAATACGCACATCATTTTCCGTAATTGCAATCGACGCAAACTGGAATTTTTTCGCTGCTCGAGCGACAAAGTGCCGGGCCAAAGGTTCCACATCGTCCAACCGTTCGCGAAGCGGGGGCACGCGAATCGGAAATGCCGAAATTCGATACCATAAATCTTCGCGAAACTGGCCGGTTTGGATCATATTCCGCAGATTGCGATGCGTTGCGGCAATGATTCGGACATTGACTTGCGTCGTTTTTCCATTGCTGCCGACAGGTTCAAAACAGCCGTCCTGCAAAACTCGCAGGAATCGGACTTGGACCATTGGGGGAAGTTCGCCGATTTCGTCTAGCAGGAGCGTGCCGCCGTTGGCGGTTTCAAACCAACCTTTTCGGCGATCGACGGCACCGGTAAACGCTCCTTTTTCGTGTCCGAAGAGGTAGGAATCGACGAGTTCTGAGGGAATCGCACCGCAGTTGACTTTGAAAAATGGTTTTCCTAGTCGTTTGGATTTTTCGTGGATGAGTCGGGCAAAGACTTCTTTACCGCTTCCGGTTTCACCGAGTAGGAGTACGGGAACGTCTGATCCTGCGGCGAGTTTAACTCGTTCGATGACTGTTTTGAGTCCGGTATCCCAACCGATGATGGCGTTATCGTGCATGCCGCGAAGTCCGGTGATTATAGACATTGTTCATTTTAGCGGATTGGCAAATAGTATGCCAGTGAGTTCGCCGCGTTGTTTGCCGTGGATTCGCCCGGGGGCTAACGCCCCCGGCTCGTGCACTGTCGCCTCTCACATTTACGGTTCCGGTCGCGATTGCCGGAAATCCGGCATGTCGGCTTCTGGATGTGCCCACATGATTTTTCTGCCCTCCTCGATGGCTCGCAGCATCTTTTGATAATCCGCATCCGATAAATCCATAAACAAAAGTTGTTCCGGCGATTCCGCAAGCATTCGTTCACCCCCCTGCACCGCAGCGAGGCCGCGGCCGCCCAAGTCCACGGGTAAATGTGCCGTCAATGCCGCACTCCATTGCGGGCGACTTAAATTGACCCAGGCATATTGTCCTGTTCGCTCCGCCTGCTCCCATAATCTAAACGAACCATGACAATCCGCACAACGGCGTTGATACACTTCAAGAAAACACTCCACCCAAGGCGAAAGCCTGCCCGTTTCCGGTTCGGCAAAACGATCCCGCCGCCCCGCCGCCAACGGCCTTGCGTGTGCATACGTCCCATAATAGGGGACATTCGCATCCATCCAGTAATATAAAATTTGCCGGTCTTCAAGCGGCATATTGATGCCGCCATGCTCCGATTCTATCAATTCCGTCAATCGGCTGGCATGCGAACCCGTAATATAAGGCGTGCTCTGCGAGGACGGTGTGTGCAACAACCAGAAATAATGAACCAACGGCTTGCCCTTCGCGGCATATTCAGGAAGCATTTCACCGGTCAACATATTATGCTGCCGATAAGACCGGCTCGTTCCCAACAAATTGTCATACGACATGCTGAAATACCGCGTTTTGTCCCCTGTCAAATCATACCCTCCTTCCGCTCGCTTCCCATTATGACACTCGATGCAGTGCCTATCCAATACTGGCTGGACAATCGACGGATAATCGAAAACCCTCGCGTCGGGAAATTCGTTGAGCCGTTCCCGAGTGCGCAGCCAGTCGGGACTCCTTGGAATGTGCGGCGGTTTTTGCGATGCAATCGGCACCCGATGAGACCGAACGGTTGCCGCAGCATCGCGGTCTTCATGGCAACCGACGCAACTGAGTTGTTCGCCGGGCATCAACTGAAAGGCGGACATCATCCGAAAGACTTCTCGTCCTTGCGAATCGAGCCCTTGCAGATAAATTTCCCGCAGTGCCGGTGCGGTAAAATGAGCGGAACCATCGCTTTCAATCGGCACCGTGCCCCAGTCCCGTTTGGCGTAATAGGTCGCATATCCCATCACCGGCGACTGATCGTATGCCCTTTCGACAAGTTCCTCCGTTTTGCGGATTTGCTCCATTATCCGCAACGAGGTAATCGTTCCCCGTTCGACACGGCCTTGCAAGCCTTCGTTGACGTCTATAAGCATCACGGTGCCGAACATCGTTTCATCGTTTGGGTCATCCAGTTGATTCGGCGGGGTTGGCCGTTGGATTCTATCCGCAATGACGGCGACGGGTTGGGCGGGAACCAACGGCATCGGAAAAAAGCAACTGTGCTCTTCATCTTCAAAAATCAGCCGTTTTGCACCGCTTCTATGGAGTAGATAAATTCCAAACCGCCCTCTCCCATCCTGATAAAAGCCGCGCCCGCTGCCGTAACTGCACAAAAACAATTCGTCGGTTAGAGGAAACGGGTCGCGGTATCCCCAAGGCATATCGTGGTCTTGCACGCTTTCGACTTCCGTGGTGATGTAGAGGAATCCCTTGCCTTTTTCGCCTTCGATGCCAGCACTGCGGTCGATGAGACCGATCATTCCGTGCGGGAAACCGTGATGCGGAGCAAAGGTTGCGACGAGCATATTGTTTTGTCCCGGCAGTTGCCTCGCCTGCCAAAATGTCCCGACATCGCGGACCGTGTTGCCAAAAAACAGTTGATAAGCGGTCCCGTCGGGATTTTGTGTCCATAAACTTTGGCGATAGGTCAAATCGCGGTCTATGTATTCCCAGCGAGTAAACAACACACGGCCATCCCGCATCATTTGCGGACTCATATCGGAAAGCGTGTTCATGCTGATGCAGGAAATTATTGGCGTTTGGCCTGGAGCAAAGTTTTGCAACCGGTGCAAATTGGAAGCAGGCCCCGGCTGGCAAACGGTGTAACCGAAGCGGCGCGTCGACACGAAAATCAGATCCCCGCCGGGCGTTTCGCAGGGACTAACGTCATAATAATTGCCGGTCGTCAGTTGGCGAAGTCCCGTACCATCCACTCCAATTTGCCAAAGGTTCCAATACCGTTCGTTTTGCCGTTGGTAGGAAAAATAGATCGTTTGAGCGTCTGCCGACAGATTCATATCGTAAATACTGCCGTTTGGGTCGCTGAAAATGGTTTTGATGGCCCGTTCCGGTTCGGCGGGGTACATAATGCGGAGCGAGCATCCCGGCGCGGTGGGTTGAGCCATCCAAATATCGTTTCCGACGGCGTGCGGCCGGGCAAGCGGATGTCGTGTCAGAAACACGATGGGCGGAAGATCGGAAACGCAGAGCACGTCACTGAACCCGTCGTGGGGGAAGCCGGGAACCAAATGAAAATAAACCGACTCCCATTCTCCGGTTGCATCTTTAATTTTCAGGTTTCGGTATTTAACATCGCTTTGCCAGGGCCGCAGGGCAATCCCCCCAGAGCGAACGCCGTCGGCGTCAGGCACGTCGTATTTCGTTATAAATTGTCCATCGAGCCGAATTTCAAAAGATGTTTTATCGAAGAGGACATGAAGAGTGATCCATTGTCCGGCAGGAATGGTATGGGGGATGTCGGCAATTTTTCGGAAATCGTGCCGATGCAGGCCGAGCGTAACGCATTGGCTTTCCCAACTGGGCGCGATTTCGTATCCAATGAAGTTATCGGCACCGAGGCCGGGTTCTCTGATTTTTAGAATGATGCCTGCATTTTGGTATCCTCGTCTTCGTGTTTCGGGAAAGAATATCTCGACGGAAACTTCGCCGGAAGTTAGGTTTTGGAGATGTTCGAGGGAGCAAACTAACTTTGGTCCTGCGTCGGCGGTGATGGATAGGATGCCATCGTCATCAACGGTCCAATCACCGCCGAAGATGGTAAAATTTTGGAATTGCGGCTCGACGTACGGCGGCAAGGCAAGAATTTGCTGCAACACGGTCTCGCGTGCAGTACTCTGCGAAAGTGTTAGTACGGCGAAGAGCAGAGCAAGGAGGGGAGTCGTGCATCGCATCGGGCCATTATACTGGACTTTTTGGAAACTGTCATTCCGGCTTTCGTCGGAATGACGGCTTTTTGCCCTTGACGCAATTCGCCGAAATTCCTAGAATCCGCCGAGGCTCATAGTTTTAGCGACAATTTGACCATGGCGTTCCCCTCCCTTTTTTCGCGAGATTCCCAACGCACTGCCCGAAAAACATCGAATGCCGTCCGATGGATCGCCGGGGTGAGCGTTACCGCTTCCTGCCAACGCATCGAATCCGCAATGATCGGTATTCACGGACGAGGAAGCGGAGCCCCCGTCGAAATACGCAAAACCATCGCCTTCGACATCCCACGGGAAATCGTCGATTCCTTCAACGAACTGCAAAGTGCGTTACAACGCCAAGAATTACCCGCCAGCCTCACCCTGCACGTCGCCAAAGAACTCGCTTGCATCGAAGAAGAAGCAATTCTCGAACTGATTAGCGAATCCAAGTTGACCGCAAACGATGTGCTGGCCGTCGGTATTCACGATCCCGGCCTGCGGACAATGACTTCCCACGGAATTTTTTATCAGGGCCTTTGCGATGCGGCCTACCTTGCCGAACAGACCAGTATGAACATCGTCGATGCGTTTCCGGCACAAGATATTGCACTCCGAGGCAATGGCGGGCCGACATTCACGCTGCCGTCTTGGATTTTTCTGAAATCCGAAATGAAGCCGCGTATTCTCATCGACCTGGGCAGGACGGCTCGGCTGACCTTTTTGCCGCAAGCGGAAAGCCCGTTTTCGCATCAGAAGATTCAGCACATCGAAGTGTGTCCTTGCGGTTCATTGATTGACACATTGGTTTGGCAATTAACCGGCGGCAAGACGGCCGTCGATACCGGCGGCCGCGCTGCGGTGCAGGGTTGCCAAAATGCTCCGTTGATTTCTGCCTTGCGGGCCGCTGTGCCGACGACGGAAAATTGGTCGCCGACGGGTTTGAAACCAGACCGGTATATCAAAATTGCCGACAGAGCGGCGCAAGATGGGTTATCCCATCAGGACATTCTTTGCAGTGTGAGTTGCTTCATTGCCGAACGGGTTGCCGGCCAGGCATTGGATTGGATCAAAAATGCGGGATATGTCGAGCCGGAATTGTTGATACAGGGCTCTGGCCAAAAGCATGGATTGTTGATGAATTCCTTAATTTCGCACCTTGACAAGCGGACATTGTTGCCGATTGTTCAGTTGGGCATTCCGGTCGATACGTTTGATGGATTGTGTACGGCAATGTTGGCATTGCTTGCGGTGGATCACATACCGGGCAATTTGCCTCATTTAACGGGCAGTGAGACGGTGAAGCCGTTGGGCAGAATTACGCAGGGTTCGATGTCGAATTGGCATCGTTTGCTTTGCGAGATGGCCGCGACGAAGCCTGCGAGTCGGTCGCTTCGCAGTGCGGGATGATAGAGCGTATCCCAAATTGCTCTGGACAAAAAAGCCGTCATTCCGGCGAAAGCCGGAATCCAGAGGAATTGGCATCACACGCAATGCCTGGATTCCGGCGTGCGCCGGAATGACGGACGCGATTCCAGACCAATTTGAGATACGCTCTAGACTCCCACAATTTTTTGCTCATCCCTCTAAATTCTTACAATTCCTATGAAAATACGATTTCTTTCCCTTTGCATTTTCCTCTTCTTTTGCCAGAGTGCTTTGGCATTGGAATACATCCGGTTCGTACACAACGGTACGGAACGCAACGAAGAGGGAGAAATCCTGGCCGAAGACCGACGGGGACTCGATTTCCTCGCACGGGATGGACAAGCCTTTCACATCACCTGGGATAATCTTATCACGCGAAGAAGCGATGATACGCCCTTCGTTCCTTATACCAAACCGGAATTGCTCGAAAAACTCTGGCAAGAATTTCCGCCAAACGAAGGGTTTCATTTTCTCGATACGCCTGCATACGGGCCGTTTATCGTTGTCTACACAACATCCCGGGATTTTGCGAATTGGTATGCCCGGCTGTTGCAACGGCTTTACGAACAGTACAACGCCCATTGGAAACGACGCGGTGTAGAACTGGAAACGCCGGAATTCCCCTTGGTCGCGGTTGTCCTTTCCAATAAGGAACGCTTTCGCCAATATGCTCGCCAGGACGGCGTGAACATTTTGGAAGAACAGTGTGCGTATTATCACAAATTGACGAATCGGATCGTCGTCTACGACATTTCGGGAATGCAAACGTTTCGCGAAGGCGACCGTCGCCGGATGGGAACGATGCCGTTCTTAATGCAGCCTGAAGCGGCGGGAAACATTAGGACGGTTGTTCATGAAGCGGTGCATCAAGTTGGTTTTAATACGGGAATGCACCCTCGATTTGTTGATTCGCCCATTTGGATTTATGAAGGCTTGGCCGTATTTCATGAGGTTCCTGACCAGCGGAATCGGGATCTTGGTTGGTCGCTCGGCCCGTATGTGAATCCCTCTCGGTTGCTGCATCTTCGCAGATATTTATTGCGATTGCAGTCGGCACCGACGGTACAGCGTCCGATTCAGGCGATGATTATGGATGATCGGCTTTTATCTAATTCGGCAACGGCATTGGACAATTATGCTTTGGCTTGGGGACTGTTTTATTATCTTGAGCGGACGCGTTCGCAGGAGTTGGCGGCGTATTTGCAACTGCTCCAGGGCAAAACGGTTGCATCGGAGGATTCGCCGGAGATTCGCATTGCGGATTTTGAATCGTGTTTTGGCGATGATTGGGATCGGCTTTACCGCGAGTTTGGCGATTATATCCGCAGGCTGTGAGAGGGATATTATGAACTGGTTGCATACTTGTCCGAGCGTGTTCACTGAAATATAGCCATCAATTTTTCTTTATAATTTTTCAAACAGTGCGGTTGACGCCGACAAGTCAAGTGCGTTGGCGCAATCGGCACTCTGTCAAATCTTGGGATCGCTTCTTTGTCGCCGGTAAGCATGAGTCGATTGCGGATATTGCTACGACCTCTATCAACAGGAAACTCGTAACGGTAGTAGTGCGAATAGTATTTATGCGTCCTGGGATGGTTGCCGGGCAGTTCTCGCAATGTATGGTTTTCCAAGTGGTATATACCACGATGAGCGAAATTGCATTCAATATCTTTAACTTGGCTTGTTATTTGCCGTTGAGCATTTGCGGTACCGGTAATCGGCGTTTGTTTTCCATGGTAACGTGACCGTAAAAAATGTTGCATCCATTCGTTGGCTGTTGTTTTTGTGATGATGATAAAGGTAATTCTGTAGTGCCATTGTAGGCAAACAAGTAGAGACTCGAGAGCACTTGTGTCTCGGGTGCGGGTACTTCTGCTCCCTGAGACGTCGTAGAACGCAGGCTTTTATATTGTCCCAAATATCCTTCATTTTTATGAAAGGCGAGAAAGTGGGTACCATCTACTCTCGCCAAGATCAAATAGGCACCATCCCCTGGAGTCCAGCCATAGGTTGGTATTCGGCATTGAATATCATATCGTTCGCTGTATGGAACGGATGTTTCCCACATTCCATAGGGCATCAGGACTTTTACATTTTGGATTCGATTGTTGCCTGTTCCCGTGATATATTCCAAGATGGCGAAATTATCACAACAAGCAGATGTTCCTCCACTTGCGAATTCGGTGATATTTCCCATTCTGTCGATGAGCATACCGGGCGAATGTGCAGTTGGCCTGATGAAGAGGTAGCCTTCAATACATCGGTCTTGTCTTGCCATATCGTGAGCGATGATGCGAGCCTCACACGAATGAGTATTGAGTGCGCTGTGTTTCA
>WRKP01000053.1 GCA_009778035.1 Planctomycetaceae bacterium | reverse complement strand
CTCCTCGTCGTCATTGCCATCATCGGCATGCTCGTCGCACTGCTTTTACCCGCCGTGCAGGCCGCCCGCGAGGCCGCCCGAAGAATGCAATGCACCAATCACCTTAAACAGTTCGGAATCGGACTCCACAACTTCGTTACCACCCACACCGATGGACTGCCGCCGCTGGAAATTCAGTATGGCCGAGCGAAAACCTTTGTGTTGCTGTATCCGTTTATGGAGCAGACCTCGCTCTACGATTTTATTAGTTCCACGCCCGCCAACGGCACTATTGATGCGTCTTGGACGAGTGCCAACCATCGAGGCGGCTTCGATAGACAACTCAATGCCAGTGGAACTGATGACGGTGGTTTTTGGAGAGCAGAAAGTTTCATGACTACCGAAATGCGAAACGCTTTTTCGTCCGTTCCCTATGTTATTTGCCCGACTCGTCGATCTTCGGGACAGCACGGTTCCGCTCTCAGTGGTCAAGAATTAGTACATGGTGCAGTTGAAAATACGCTGATCGCCAACGCCAGCATTACCGCTTACGGCCCGTTTTCAGATTATGCGGTCATGCTGTTCGTGTCGTATGAATCTATTCGCGGCACAAGCCATGCGTGGGCCAACAAAACGGATGGAACGGATTATCAATGGATAGGACTTACGGACACCAACGGAAATTCGATGGCGGCGGGAGCAAGAAATGATAACGGCGGTGCCAGATTCAATTTTGGTGCTCTCCGCCGAGCGGTAACACCCGGGGATTCGGGCGGTATAAGATCGGATGCTCGCAACTGGTCGCCAAGGGACACCCTTACCTATTGGTCGGATGGAACGACGAATCAACTCGTCTTTGGGGAGAAACACATTCCGATGGGTGTGCTTGGGGACTCAAGTACCGCCTGGCGGCACGATCAAAGTTATTTGGCCGCAGCAGACAGTAATGGACGGGACTGGACCATCGGCAGAACGGTTGCCTCCAATATCCCCCTGTCCAATCCCAGGGACGGAGGCCACCCGCGTTCCGCAAGAACATTTGGAAGTTGGCATCCCGGCGTTTGCAACTTTTTGATAGGGGATGGTTCTATCCGATCTCTATCAGTCAGTACGAGCGGGGATGTGCTGAGCCAGTTGGCTCATCCGAGGAGCGGAAGGGCGGTTTCGCTCTAAAATTTGCTGCTCCGGCAGTAAATTTGTTCCATACCCATAACCCGTCATTCCGGCGAAAGCCGGAATCCAGCCGAATAGCGAGTGATGCCGCTTCTTCTGGTTCCCGGCTTACGCCGGGATGACGGATTGCGGCTTTGTTGATTTTCCAGCATACTACTCCAGCATACTACATTTCATTAACCATTCCATTTTTTCGGAGAAACATTATGATACATAGGCTTATTACTTTTTGCTTGATTTTGGGCATCGCGATGCTTTCTGGATGCAGCGATGCAGTCCAACTTCGCGGGACAGTAACTTTTGAGGATGGATCGCCGGTCGGGATAGGCACCGTTTGTTTTGATTCCGGCAGTTCCATCGCGCGCGGAGATTTGCAGAGTGATGGTACTTACCGGCTTAGTACGGTCAATCCCGGCGATGGAATACCGCCGGGAACCTATACCGTCTATCTGATCAACACGGAGAGGGGCGAGTCGGTTCCGAGGGGCGACGGCAATTTTGCCGATGTCATTGTTCAAACGGTCGATCCTAAATTCACGACGCGGGCATCTTCTGAAATCACTGTTACCGTTGACAAGTCGACGCGGACGTTTGATTTTGAAGTGCGGCGTTATCAAGGCAGATAGTCCACGGGAGAGCAGGAGGCGTGGATGCAAGAGCGGGAGGCGTAAGCCTCCCGGTTTTTCCCCTTGGAAGAGGCCGGAATAACCGGCACAACCCGAAAAACCGAAATAAATGTTACAGTCCGCACAAAAGATTGCCGATAGATAGAGGTGAAGCCCTCAGCGCGAACTGGAGAACACGATGCACGTTAAAATCTATACCCCCCATGTCGTTGAAATCCCCAGCGAGTATGTTCCTGCGTTGGCCAAACGGGCGGCAAACAGTTTGGGCGAGCGAGCCGAATACATCCCGGCAACCCGGGGCCATTTACTCCGCCAAGCCGTTAAGGATGGGCTGCTCCGCGAATTTGACCATTTGATTTCCGAGGACGGCACCGTGGATATTGTGTGCGATCCAGGCGAGGAAATCCCCTTGGAACTCGACGGGCAGACGTTGACCGTCAGCGAACTTTTGGAATCGTTGCAGTCCAAACGGAGCGAAGTGGAAATATCGCAATCCGGGCAACAGGCGGCATAGCGGGGACAAAATGCCGTACTTTTCGCAGGTTTTCTGAAGTTGGATTGCGTCAACCGCCGATGACTCCAGTTAGAACGTTGTATCGGGCACGGCCCAAAGGGTTCATGGAGGGGTTCCATGCATAGATTTTTATTGACAGTTCTTTTAGGATTCGCATTATTAACATCGTCAGGGTGCGTCCACGCCATATTTTCCGGCGATCCGGTACGGCGTAACAACCAGTTGCTGAACAAATCCGAGGACATGCGGCTCATTATGGATGAATGGGAGCGTTTTTGGATGCTTGACCAGCCGAGTCATATGACTCCCTACCGAACGCATGGCGGGATTATTTAGTGCTTTGTACGGCGATTGGATAACATCCCCGAAAACTGCTCTTGGAAAATTCGTGGATTTTCTGTACCCTACGGTGTCCTAACAGACCTGTCCGTGTACCGGAAACTATGAATTGGATCAGAATTTTTACGCTCCTTGCCGTCCTGATGACCGCTGCTTCGCTCCACGCCGACGATGCGGCCAATCTCTTCAATTCGGCCAAAACTGCATTCGATAATCAACAATACGACTCCGCACGGCAAGGCTTCGACGCCTTCCTCATACGGTATCCCAATCATAATCAAAGCAATGCCGCAACGTTTTACCTTGCCGAGTCCCTTATGTATCTCGGCCAATATCCCCAAGCCGAAACGCATTTCAATCGGCTCCTGACACTCGGATTGAACGATCCCTTCGCCCGGGCCGCGCTCTTTCGACTCGGCGAAATACCCTATATTCAGGGGCAATTCAGCATTGCCAAACCGCGGCTTGCCGATTTCGTCGATAAGTTGCCGCACGATAATAATTTGCAATTCGTCCTGTACTATCTCGGCGATATTGCGATGCGGAGCGATGCGAGCGATGCCGTGCTCGAGGCCGAATTCTATTTCGAGCAGTCCGTCCGTATTTTTCCCCAAGGCGAACGGATTACCGAAAGCCAACTCGGGCTCGCTTGGGCTAAAAACAAACTCGGTAAAACGACCGAAGCCGATGCGATTTATTCGCAACTCATCAACAGCACGAATCCCGCCGTTGTCGAACAGGCAACATTTCAACGGGGTGTTGCCCTATTTGAACGCGGTGCCTTTCAAGATGCGATTTTCGCACTGACCGACTTCCAACGCCGCTATCCTGCGAGTGCGAACTTTGCCGACTCGCTTCGGGTTGTCGCACGATGCAATGTCCGGCTCAACCAATTTGAAGAAGCCCTGCGGATACTGGCCCAACTGACCAATCCCACACCGGAAGATATGCTCCTGCAAGTTCGGTGTCTGTACGGCCTCAAAAGGTTTCAGGATGCCCAGTCAATTTTGGCGGAAGTCAAACGCATACCGAACAATCCCTACCGCGACGAAGTTGCATTGCTCGAAGCGGTATTCCTTTACGACCAGAAAAATTGGGCCGGTGCGATTGCATTACTAGAATCCGTTCTGAAACCGCAGTTCGATCCGATCAATAACCGGATGACGGTCAGTTACCTCGCGTTGCCGTTGGACTTGCGGACGAAACGCTTGAGCGAAGAAAACTTTTTCAGGGCGTGTTCGCTGTTGACATTGGCCTACGCACACAGCAGCAACTCCGCGAAGGCGACGGCGTTGCTCAACGAAATCCAAACGCAGGCCACACTTTCCGGCAACGTTCGGCTTGCGGCCATCGCGACCGATACGGCCAATCAGTTGGCAAGCATTAACACAACACCGGGCAGGCCGGAGTCGGGCAACCGCAATCCTAATCGCTGGCCGAGCAACAATACGTCAAACAACACGGCCAATGTCAATCGGCAGCCGTTGACGCAATCGGAGCAGCGTCGATTGCTGCGTGAGGCCAACACGCGTTTTCGGCAGGAGCGATACGGCCCGGCGGATGAAGTGTTGACGGAATTGATCGCATCCAAGCCTGAGGAGGCGATTCTTACCGAGGCGTTGCTTTTGCAGGGCAAAACGAAGTATAAACTCGGTCGGGAGCGTGATGGCGTTGCTCTGTTGGAGCGGATTGTCGATGAATATCCGAATTCTGCCGAGGCTGCCGAAGCGTTATGGTTTCTGGGATTGTACTATGAATCCGGGGGAGATTCTTTTGCGGCAATCGAATACTTTCAGGTGTTGGCAGATCGGTTTCAGAATTTCAAGCACATTGACGGGGCGTTATATTTTTTGGCGGTGGATGATATGAGCAACGGCAACGGTCGCAGGGCGTCGACGTATTTGACGCGGATATACCGCAATCACCGCAATGGATTGTATTGGTCGCATGCGACTTGGACGTTGGCGTATGAGGCATTCAAGAAAAAGCAGTACCGCGAGTCGGAGCGTTATATTCAGGAAATTTTGCGTCATCCGCCGGACATTGCGATATTGGACAGGACGCTGTATTTGCAGGGCGAATTGGCTTTGCGTCGGGAGAATTTTCAGTTGGCGTTTTTAGCGTTTCGCGAGGTGGATAAACTTGTACCGGACAGTCCGTTATCTCATCTTGCGAGGCAAAATGCCCGACTGGCGGCAAGCAAAACGGTGAACGTGCGGTAATTAACAGAGGCGTTTGTGGAATCCACGCGTTCCCAGAGCCTGCACCGGGCTCTGGCGGTGTGCAACTTCCCTTCCCTACGCCATCACACGATGTTCAAGGATTTCCATACACAATTCAACATACGCTCGGGCTCCGCGGGAACGCGGTGCGTAATCTATGATCGGCAAACCATGACTCGAAGCCTCACTGACCAAAGCATCACGCGGGATGACCGTCCGAAAAACGATTTCACCAAAAAATTCCCTGACCTCACGCTCGATTTCATGCGTCAATTCCAGCGACGCGTCATACATCGTCAACAAAATACCGCCGAATTCCAACTGTTCCGGCTTTTGCTCCATAATTTTCTTGATGACCGCAATCATCTGCGTCAGGCCTTCCATCGCGAAAAATTCGCACTGAATCGGAATGAAAATTTCCGTCGACGAAAAGAGAGCCAGTTGCGTTAAATGTCCCAAGGACGGCGGACAATCAAAAAGCACAAAATCATACGGCTCTATCGCCTGCTGGATTTGGCCGTGAATTCGTTCCGCTTCGCTGGATTGGGTTCGGAGCAACACTTCCACATCGGCAGTATTGCGGCTGCCCGGCAAAAGGGCGAGATTCGGTGTCTTGGCCGAGATGATGACATCGGAAAGAGGAATGTCGGTTTCGGCAATAAAGGGCGATTCCTCAAGCGGTTCGAATCCGAGACCGCTGGTTGCATTGCATTGCGGATCGAAGTCGATGAGGAGCGTTTTCGCGGACGATTTGGCCAATGCATCGGCCAGCGACACGGCAGTCGTCGTTTTGCCGACTCCGCCCTTCTGATTTGCAATGCAAAAGACCCGTCCCATGGTAGAATTGTGCTGATTCCGTCAAAATAGGTCAAGAGGGAAACTTTTTTAGAGCGAATCCCAAACTGACCAGGTCGCGATTCTGTCATTCCGGCGAAAGCCGGAACCCAGAAGGACTGCTCACGATCGCTCGACTGGATTCCGGCCTACGCCGGAATGACGAAAAATATCCACACCATGCGATTAAAACTATTAGCCTGCGAAATTTTTCGCCGTGAAGTCTCTTCGCTTACAGCGGATTTGCCGCATCACGTCGATGTGGACTTTCTGCCGATGGCGTTGCACGCTGCCGGACGCACTCGACGGCAAAACCGGCTGGCCAAATATATTGCCGATGTCGATGAACGCAATTACGATGCCGTCTTGCTGGCATACGGATTGTGCAGCGGCGGAATTGTCGGCCTCGTTGCCGGTAAAATCCCCCTCGTCGTCCCCAAAGCACACGATTGCATCACGCTCTTTCTCGGCTGCCGAAAACGGTATCGGGAGTATTTTTTTGCGAACGGCGGAACCTATTTTCTGACTGCCGGTTGGCTTGAACAGGAGAATGCCTTCGACGGCACCTTCAACGGCGACATTGATATGATGCCAAATTACAACAAAATCGCTTACATCTCGACGGGCAGCGAACCGGATGATTCTTGCGAACGGCAAGCCCGCCGCATTGCCGACGAGCGAAGTTGGGAATATGAAAAACTCGCTGGCGATTTGTCTTTGCTTCAGCGTCTCATCCACGGCGATTGGGATGAAGATTTTTTGATCGTTCCGCCCGGTGCGACTATTCAAGCAACGCATAACGAGGACGTGATCGACATTGGAACGGGAAAAAGTTAAACGCATAGGGCTTATGCCGGAAGGACGAAATATGTCCAGAGCAATTTGAAATACGCTCCTGGCTACTCAAAAATTTCCGCCAATTTAGCCTGCAATGCTTCGCCGCGAGCCTCCATCATCATGACTTTGCCCTCCTTATCGACCAATACCATCGTCGGCACTCCGCCGGCAACATAAAACTCCCCTTGTGCTGGCTGCCCTGCCTTTTCCGTCAGCGTCTCCGAAAGGATAATCCACGGCAATTTGTCATTGGCAACAGATTTTTTGACCGCCGCCACTGGATCGTCGCCGCGTTCCCAAACATAAATCGAAACAATCTCAAAGCCCTTGTCCCGGTACTTTTCATACGCCTCCAACATGCCGGGAATCTCCATCTTGCAAGGACCGCACCACGTTGCTGTGAATTTCAGCAAAACATACTTTCCCCGAAGGCTTTGCCAATCGAAGTCTTCGTCGTCCAGCGTTCTGCCGTAGAGTTTCGGGTCTGCACCTACCGCAAGGCGGAGTATCCTTTCTAATTGCTCAACCGCCTCGTCTTTTCGTGGGAATGTACATTGCGGAGACCGGATGAATTCGACCAGTTCCTTGACAAATTGTTCGGCTGCAACGCCATGCCGTTCGGCAACGGCAATTCCCAATGACCCAATGGAAGATGCGATAAACTCTCGATTGAGCCACTCTTTTAACTCCGCCTTGAAGGCATCGAAATTTTCGGGCGTGACTTCCGCTTCTAGCGCCTTTTGGTAGAACTGAGCAAATTGTGCGTGCCTTATTTCCCACTCAAAGATGAAAAATGCAGATGCTTTCTCGTTGGGCGTCAAGGTACATTCCTCTGACCGAACGTATTCGAGTAATTCCGTAAAGAATTGTTCATCAGAGACTTCGTATCTTGGGATAAGGTTTCGTCCAACCATCACCATATAGTGGATAGGGATTTGCCTGTTAATCCATGGTTTCAGTTCGGCAAGGAATGCCGAATAACCTTCGGGCGACGGTTCCGTTTTCTCTGCCTTGACAATAAAAAGTTGGAATCTTCCATGTTCTACCACATCGTTGTATCCCTTTTCGTCTAATTCATCGAACAATTTTTCCAATTTTTGTTCTGCATCTTCTTCCACTGTCGTCAGACTGAGAAAGCCTTGTATTGTCAGACTATAGGCATCTCTCATGGCCCTGTCATCTGTGGCAATTTCCAGTAGTCGATCGCCCGCAGCGAAAAAAATATTGGAGATCGCACGAGCACGTTCTTTGTCATCTTGTATGTGAGAACGAATTCTTTCGGCTTCCCGCCTCAGGTAATCATAGACATCCTGTCGTGTTTCGGCATCCTTCAAGGCGGGCATATTTTCTGCTTCTTCTTGTGCCTGTACCGACGCAAGGAGAAACAAACAGCAAAAGCCGACGGTGGCGAGCAGAGCGAGGCGGTGCATGGGTGTAGAATCGGTAGATGGAGGAAACGAGGAGATTATATCCCATTTTTTCGGCTTCTGCAAGGTTGGACGGACCGGCAAGCCGGATAGTGCTTGGAAGCCAAAAAGGTAAAAGACGGCACAAAACACCACCATCCCGTCGGCTTCAAAAGACGGTACATTTCGACCACTCGCTCTTTGAGCCAAGTAACATAATGGTCGATTCCGCCCGCCCATCGGTCCTTGAAACTGCGGATTTCGCCGTCATCGCCCCAAATGACTTCGTAGTTGCGATTGCTAAAAAACGGCGGATCAAGATAAATCAAATCGACCGACTCGCTTTCGAGCGTTTTCATGATTTCCAGATTGTCGCCTAAAATGAGCCGATTGACGGGTACGGTTCCGCTTGTCATGCTGGTACTTTCCGAAGTTAGATTGCGTTATTATAACCCCAAAATGTCCGTTTTGTTTGTGCAAGCGTCATCCCTCACCGTTTTCCGCAGCAGGCCTTAAATTTCTTGCCGCTCCGACAAGGACATGGATCATTTTTGCCCACCGCAGGCCCCTGATACACCGGGCCCTTGTTGCGAATCGGCTCCAATTTCTTGTCCGATGAACCAACATTATCCGCCGCCTCCGTCTGCTCCTTCGCAAAATCACTCAATGCCGAACCCGCCTCGTCATGTCGCGTCTCCGCCTCCTGCCACGTCGAACTCACAAAACCAGGATCAAGATGCTCCATCCTAAATATCAAGTCCGTTACCCGAGAATAAAATGTATTCCAAAGCACCGAAAACAACTTCATCCCCTCACGCTTAAACGCAACCTTCGGGTCAATTTGCGCATATCCGTGCAAGCCAATGCCCGCCCGAAGATGATCCATCACCAGCAAATGATCCTTCCAAATCGTATCGAGCATCTGCAATAACAATGACCGCTCCATCGACCGCATCTCAGGATTGTACTTCGCCTCAACCAACGAACAGAGCCGATCCTCCAACTCCAACACTTCCCAAGCAAGTATTTTTTCCACGGTCAACTGCGGAGAAAATTCTGCGTTGATCCAAGCACACAATCCCGACAGTTCGGCATCGTCTTTGAGTACATACTTCGGCTTCACCGGCTCTGCCGATGCCGACTTCGACGAAGCATACTTGCCCGAATACTTCGTGGGCGACTTTGCCGCACTCCGCACCGCATATTTGGAACCGACCGCAACCTGATCCCGTACCTTACCCTGCGCTTCCTTGGTTTCTTGAAGTTCAACAAGGTCAATGCCATTATGAATCAGCAAGGCATTGAGCCGAGTCCGCAATTCGGCGTAGACGGCCTTCGAACGTTCCGACGTCAATCGGCTTTGGGCAAACATCGTCTCTTCAATTTCCTGCCGCTGCTTATTTTTAAGGTCATCGAGCGAAATATCGACTTCAAATCGGGCTTTTGCCCAGTCGACGAGTCCCTCGCGGTTGTATCGTTTGCCGGACTGATCCCGAATCGTGAAGTGCATCAAACCGCCGAGCACCGGAAATTGGATTTCCTTTTCCCGGTATTTTTCGTGCGTTAGTTTTCGGAGCGTTTCGCGGAGTTTATCCGGCTCGTCATCCTTTACATCATCGAAATTGAGTTCGATGCCGAACTTTTGCTTAATCCAGGCGATTCCCATTTTGAGACCGTAATTTTGCCCCAAAAGTTCCTTTCCGTCAGAAAGGTCAACGCTGTCGATATGTTTGTGTGCCTTTTCGATAAAAATTCCGGCAATATCATCTCGCGGTATTTTTTTCAAATCCCGGTCGGTATAACTCGTTCGCCATGCCGAATTCGACCATTTTGCGAGGGCTTGCCAATTCCAATCTTCCTCTTCGGCATCGGTTGAAAGATTTTCGTCAAGTTGGTCGAGAACGGCGGATTCCGCCATCCGCTTGGCATGATCAAGGGCAAACTCTTCGGCCTGCGGGAATTCGAGGCCCCGAAAATCCTTCGTTTCAAATTCCGTATTCAATCTTGCACTCACCCAGGCGGCAAACGCGGCGGCTTCGTAATCCTTATCGAGAAAATCGCCGAGATGCTTATCGACTTGAGCGTCAATCATTTCTAAAATCAACTCTTTGCAATTCGCCCCGTCGAGAATCCGCTGCCGATAGCCGTAGACGGACTTTCGCTGATAATCCATCACTTCGTCGTATTCGAGCAGGTTTTTCCGAATGTCGAAGTTGCGTTCCTCGACTTTCCGCTGTGCGCCTTCGATTCGCCGGCTGACCATCTTGCTTTCGATGACTTGCCCCTCTTCCATCCCGAGCATTGTCATCACGCGTTTGACCCATTCGCCTGCAAAAATTCGCATTAAATCATCTTCCAGCGACAGGAAGAACCGGCTGCTGCCCGGATCACCCTGCCGACCGGTTCGGCCCCGAAGTTGCAAGTCAATCCGCCGTGCTTCGTGCCGTTCCGTCCCGATGATATGCAGTCCGCCCATCTGCCGGACGGCTTCACCTTCGGGTTTCATCTGTTCCCGCGTTTCGATTTCGTTGACGAGATCGGTCCAAATTTCCCGGGGAACCTCCAGCCGGGTCGGATATTCCGTCTGCAATTTACTCCACGCCATCGCTTCGGGATTACCGCCGAGAATGATGTCCGTACCGCGGCCCGCCATATTGGTCGCAATCGTTACCGCCCCTTTTCGCCCGGCTTGGGCGACAATTTCCGCCTCACGCTGATGATACTTCGCATTGAGCACCTCGTGTTTGATGCCCTTCTGGTCCAACATTCGGGAAATCAGTTCGCTCCGCTCGATGGATGTCGTTCCGACGAGAATTGGCCTGCCTTTTCGGGAGACGTTTTTGATTGTTGTCCGTTCGATCCAATCCGGCGACCGGTCGCCCTTGGGGGTGAATTCGATTCGGTCTTCCTCTTCCTTGCTAATCGTTCCCCAAAGTTCAACGGAATTGGTAATTTCCAGTACGTCCCATTTATTGAGCCGTTCAATATCCTGCACGATGGCGTTGTATTTTTCCCGTTCCGTCCGGTAAATCGAGTCCGGCAGATTGATCCGTTTGAGCGGTTTGTTTGTCGGCATCGCGATGACGTCGAGTTTGTAAATCTTCCAAAACTCGGAGGCTTCCGTCATACCGGTTCCGGTCATACCGGCTAGTTTATCGTACAATTTGAAGAAATTTTGGAGCGTAATCGTTGCCAGCGTTTGGTTTTCTTCCTTGACTTTGACGCCTTCTTTGGCTTCGACGGCCTGGTGCAGACCGTCGCTCCAACTTCGGCCCGGCATTGCCCGACCGGTGAATTCATCCACGATGACGACATCGTCGCCGTCAATCATATAGTTGACATCCTTCTGATAGAGATAGTGTGCCTTGAGAGCATTGTCGATGAGGTGCGGCCACTCCATATTGCCAGCGGTGTAGAATGATTCCACTCCGACGAGTTTTTCGGCGTGCCGAACACCGGCATCAGTCAGGTTGGCGGTGCGTTCTTTTTCTTTGACCTCAAAATCGACGCCTTTGACGAGTTGCCGGGCAATTTTGTCGGCCCGGCCGTATCGGGTAACATCATCGTGAGCGGGTCCGGCGATAATCAGCGGTGTTCGGGCTTCGTCGATGAGGATATTATCGACTTCGTCAACGATCGCGAAGTTGAGTTTGCCTTGCACCTGCTGGTACTGCGAGGGATATTTTTCATCCCCTTTGGCGGCGAATTTCATATTATCGCGGAGATAATCGAAGCCGAATTCGTTGTTGGTGCCGTAGGTTATATCGCATTGATATGCTTTTTGCCGTTCGTCGGCGGGCATATTGCCTTGGATGGCCCCGACGGTGATTCCGAGGGCGAGGTAGAGGGGACCCATCCATTCCATATCACGCCGGGCGAGATAATCGTTGACGGTAACGACGTGAACGCTTCCTTTTCCGAAGGTTTGGCCTTCGAGGGCATTGAGGTAGGCGGGCAGAGTGGCGACGAGGGTTTTTCCTTCGCCGGTCATCATTTCGGAAATTGCCCCGCTGTGGAGGACCATACCGCCCATAAGTTGGACGTCGTAGTGTCGGAGGCCGAGCACACGGCGGCCGGCTTCGCGGCAGACGGCAAAGGCTTCGGTGAGGAGGTCATCGAGGGTTTCTCCATTTCGGAGCCGTTGTCGGAATTCGGTCGTTTTTTCTCTGAGTTCATCATCGGAAAGGGCTTGCATTTGGGGTTCGAGGGCATTGATGGCATCGACCCTGGGTTGCAATTTTTTGACGTATCGGGCATTGGACGAGCCGAATATCGAGGTGATATATTGTTCGATACCTCGCGTTAGGGCGTTGAAAAAGTCGGTAATGCCGTCCCAAATTCGTTCAATATCCATGAAAATACGCCGATTTTTCCGATAAAATGCTTATTTAGTATAACGCAGGATTGAGAAAAGGCAAGGCAACGCACGCAAAGCATCGTTGGAAATGCTGATTTTGCGACGAATTTGTGCTGGTTTTGCAACCGATACCATTCCAGCAGCAACATGATACAATGCGTGCATGAATAATCCCATCCAAATTGGCCGATACCGTTGCGGTATGGACGAAAACCTGCTCCTCATCGCGGGTCCCTGCGCCCTCCAAGCCGAATATAATAACATCATTGCCGATGAATTGCTCCGACTCAACGAACTCCTGCCCGTCAACGTCGTCTTCAAGGGCTCCTTCGATAAAGCCAACCGCTCCAGCATCGAAACCGAACGCGGCTGCGGATTGGATGCCGGCCTGAAAATGCTCGCGGATATCAAATCCCGAACCGGCCTGCCCGTTACGACGGACATCCACGAAGCCTATCAAGCCGAACCCGTCGGCGAAGTGTGCGATTTGATCCAGATTCCCGCTTTTTTGTCGCGTCAAACCGACCTGCTTGTTGCCGCCGCGAAAACCGGCAAGCCCGTCAATGTCAAAAAGGGTCAGTTTATGGCACCGCAGGATATGAGCAACGTCGTGCAAAAACTCCAGGAATCCGGCTGTCGGGACGTGATATTGTGCGAACGGGGAACGTTTTTCGGATACGGCCGGTTGGTGAATGATATGCAGTCCCTGATTATTATGCGGGGGATGGGCGTGCCGGTTTGTTTCGATGCGACGCATAGCGTGCAGCAGCCGGGCGGATTGGGCAAAGCGACCGGCGGGAATCGGGAAATGGTCGAACCGCTGGCACGGGCGGCGGTTGCGTTGGGAATTGATGCGTTGTTTCTCGAAACGCATCCCGAACCGGACAAGTCGCTCTCCGACGGCCCGAATATGCTGCCGCTCGACCAACTCGAACGCGTGCTGACGGGGATTTTGAACATCCGCCAAGTGTCGCAATAGGTCGGCAGCCGACCTGCGACGCTTGCAATCGGCCCTTGGAAAGTGCTATTCTCATTGCTTTTTCCGCAAAATCGGCTAGAATAGACACGCTTTACCAAGAGCGGCCGATATGCAAGTTTTAATCGTTGACGACAGCAGAGTCATTCTCATTGCCCTAAAAAAATTGCTGTCAGATAATGGATACGAAGTTACCACGGCTGAAAACGGTCAGGAAGGACTCGAAGCGTTAGAAAATAATCCTGCGTGCAGACTCGTCATCTCGGACTGGGAAATGCCGATTATGAGCGGAATCGAGTTTTGCAAAGCCGTTAGAGCCCAAGATGGGCCGGGATACGTCTATTTCATCCTGCTCACTTCGCGGCAAGAAGTTGAAAATATCGAAGAAGGTATGGCAGCCGGTGCCGACGATTTTATTTCCAAGCCTTATAACATCGGCTCCGTCCTTGCCCGACTGCGAGCCGGCGAACGCATCCTCGCCTTGGAAACCCGGGATGTCGCGATTTTCGCCCTGGCAAAATTGGCCGAATCGCGTGATAACGATACCGGAGCGCATCTCGAACGCGTCCAGTATTACTGCAAAGCACTGTGTCAACGGTTGGCAACCCAGGAAAAATTCCAGGGCGTTGTCGATCATGAATACGCTCGGCTCATTTTTCAAACCAGTCCGCTTCACGACATTGGCAAGGTGGGAATTCCCGACGCGATTTTGCTCAAGCCGGGCAGATTCACGCCGGAGGAGTTTGAAATTATGAAGTCGCATACAACGATTGCCGCCGACACGTTGAATGCCGCACTGGCAAAGTTTCCCGGCGTTGCCTTTCTCAAAATGGCGAAGGAAATCGCGGAATCGCATCACGAAAAAGTCGACGGCAGCGGCTATCCTTATGGATTGAAAGGCGATGAAATTCCGCTTTGTGGCCGGATTATTGCCGTTGCGGATGTTTATGATGCGTTGGTTTCCCCGCGGGTATACAAGCCGCCGATGACGCATGAAGAGGCTTGTCAAATTATTGAAGAAGGCCGCGGCAAGCATTTTGATCCTGACATTGTGGATGCGTTCCACGCCGTCGGAGAAAGGTTTATCGAAATTCGCAAACGGTTTCAGTAGGCTGCCAGGCGAAAACAAGCATCTGCATTCGGCATCATTGACGAAATGACCAAAAAGCGTTAAACTCATACTACCATACTGGAACCACCCGTCAAGGATACGATGAAAAAACTCGCCCTCTTCGCCGCCATTCTGAGCCTCGCTCTGCTCGGTAGCCTCTATGCCCAAGATGCCAATAATGATGCCCTCGATGCCCCCCCCGATATCATCATCGACGAAAATAATCCCGGATTGGCCTTCCTCGATCAAGCCACCGAAGCAAAACTCCGAGCAAATAACATCGCCGACTTGAGCCGGGTAATTATCCTCTGCCAACGAGCCAAACGCGCAGGCCTCGTCGGCGAAAATCTCGAATACTGCGACCAACTTTTGGCCTCCACGCACCTGCAACGCGGACTTTTTTTCGCCCAACAATTACTGACGCCCGCTAATATCCGAGCCGGCGATTGGCAAGATGTCCGCCAAGCCGCCCTCGATGACCTCGAAGAAGCCGTTGCCGTGATCGCAAACCATCCCGCAGCATATCTGCGGATCGCTCAACTCAATATGCTGCCCGACGGCAACGAAGACCGAGCCAAGACCGCACTGAAACTCGCCATCCAAACGGGCAAAGAGGATTCCGCCCTTCAAGTTCAAGCCGTGTTGCTGCTTGCCGACTTAGAACAGGACGCCGAAAAAAGAGAAACCGTCCTGGCCGAGGCCGCAAAAGACGGAAACCCAGAAATTGTGTTCCTGCATTCGCTCGCCCTGTTTGAACTGAACCGAAACGATGAAGCCGCCGAAGTTTTGCAAAAAATGCTCGAAACCGACCAGGGAAATGCCGGATTGCACGAACGCGTGATCGCCCTGCTTTCCGAATTTCGGGAATACGAGCCGGCAATCGTCGTGCTCGATATGTTGCAGGATCAAGTGCAGGATGCCGACCGCCGGAATCGGCTCGAACTCCTTCGGGCGGAAATTTTTGCCAAAATGGAACGGTATGACGATGCGTTTGCGATTTTGAATGGACTGCTCGAAACATCGCAAAACAACCGCGAATTATCGCTCTTGGCGTTGCTTCTCCGTTCGGCAACGCATCTGGCGATGTACAACTTTGAAGAAGCCCTAAAAGATGTCGAGGCGGCGGAAGAGTTTCATCCGACGCTCATACCGGTCTTGGAGCATAAATACAAAATCTTCATCGAGATGGAAAATTATGCCGAGGCCCTGGCGGTAATTAAGCAACTGCGAACGGTTGAAGATCGGCCTCATTTCGCCCTTCGGGAAATCATTGTGCTTGCGGAATTGGAGCAATATG
Source organism: Planctomycetaceae bacterium (assembly GCA_009778035.1). GTDB lineage: Bacteria > Planctomycetota > Planctomycetia > Pirellulales > Thermoguttaceae > WRKP01. Next base: position 1,024 of record WRKP01000053.1, on the reverse strand, counting down.
ACGATGCCATCGCGGTCGTCCAACGGCTGCAGGATGAATATCCTGAAGACGGATCGCAGTGGATTACATTGCTCGTCGAAATATACCTCAAAAAGGAAGATTATGAAAAAGCCTTTGATTTGGTTGCGGAGCAACTGAAAGGCTATCCTGACGATTTGCGATGGATCATCACCAAAGCGAAGGTGTTATCGGCCCAGGAGCATTGGGATGATGCGGTCAGTTGGCTGGAATTGTATCTCGAGGATCATCCTGATTCGATGGAAGTCCAGTTGGAATTGGTCAGCACGCTGTTCCGGCAAAAGCGTTTTGGGGCGGCGAGGGAACGGGTGCAGTCCCTTTTGGAAAAACATCCGGGCAATGTGATTTTGCTGCATTTTGACTCGCAGGCGTCCATTTCATTGGGTTTGCACGCGGAAGCGATTGCGGTTTTGGAGCAGTTGGTGGAATTGGATTCGGAGGATTATACTTCGATTAACAATTTGGCTTGGATATTATGCACATCGCCGAAGGATGAGGTGCGTGATGGGGCGCGTGCGGTGGAGTTGGCGGAGCGTGCGGCGGAGTTATCGCGTCATCGTCGGGCATTTGTATTGAGCACATTGGCGGCGGCGTATGCGGAAATTGGTGATTTTGAGAAGGCTCGTGAGATTTCCGTCAAGAGTGTGGAGGTTGCGAATGCCGAACGCGGTATGACGGAAAAGGAGCGTCAGGATATGCTCGAACATCTCCAAAAGGAATGGGACGCATTCATTCAGGACTTGCCCTTTCGGGAATTGCTGGACGAAGAGGAGCCGTAAATCGAGCAGTGACTCGCTTGAAAACCTCCACATTGTCATTTCGGCGAAAGCGGCGTCATCCCGGCGCAAGCCGGGACCCAGAGGAATCGGCATCGCACGCAGTGTCTGGATCCCGGCTTGCGCCGGGATGACAATGTGTGCGCCGGGATGACAATGTGTGCGCCGGGATGACAATGTGTGCGCCGGGATGACAATGTGTGCGCCGGGATGACAATGTGTGCGCCGGG
>WRKP01000052.1 GCA_009778035.1 Planctomycetaceae bacterium | reverse complement strand
GAGGAACGCCACCGACCCAACAACACCCACCCCCGCCCCCCCCCCCCCCCCACAAAAAAAAAAAAAAAAAAAAAAAAAAGGGGGGGGGGGGGGGGGGGGGGGTAAATTCCCGCCGTACGAGGACTTACATCTGCACACGCCTCTACGCACGATTCTTCGCCTGCCACTTAGGCTCCCTTCGATGAAAATGTAGACCATAACGGTAGGGCCACAACGAAGGTGTTTCGTGAGAATTGCTATCGAGTTGCGATGACCGAATTGCGTTCACGGAAGCCCGAAGAACAAGCGTGTCGCAGGCAAAATTAACCGCTAACCATTAGTCCATTAACCATTAAAATCAACCAACACGACCCATATGCTTAACAACTTCAAAATCGGAACGAAACTCACACTGGCTTTCGGTATCGTTATCCTGCTCCTGCTCTCCATGACGGGATACGTTATCTACAGTTACCAACGAATCTCCTACTCCACGGAAAATGTGCTGGATATGTTCGGCAGCGCAAACCGAGCCGGCGAATGTATCAATCACGCCAACCAAATGCGCCGGCATTTCCTGCGTTATTTGGCAACCCCGGACCTGGAATTGATCCGGCAATTCGATGAAGAGTTCGACCTCACCGAAGACATCATCAAAAATGTTGCCGCAAATTCGCCCATTCCCGAAAACCAGACGGAAGCCAACCAACTCCTGGGTGTTTTGGCGATGATCAGAGCCAATAAAGACGAATTTATGCAACTGGAAGGGGTCATTGATGACATCCGCACGACCTGTTCCGGCATCGCGGAAGGCGTTCGCAGCGAACTCGAGGCCATCGGGCAGGAACTCTACGCAATGTACAAGTCGGAAACCGTTGCCGGTAGCAACGGGGACTCGCTTATTCGGGCAACCGATATGGAATTGGCCGCCGAATTCTTGCGGGCACAAACACTCGTCGCCCAAGTATTGCAGTTACGGGATAATTTCGTCTTTTCGACGGTTCCCGAAAGGCAAGAGGAATACAAAAGCCTGCTGCTTGCCAAGATGGGCGAGTTGACATACAAACTGGAGGAAGAAATCCAAAGACATCCGGCACTGCCCAGCGAATTTGTTGGCCGGGTTAACACCATCGTGGAAAATCGCATCCGATGGGGGAATACCGCGGGGAATTACATCGGCACCATCGAAAAGCAGCGGGGGATGCAGGAACCGCTGTTGGAGGCTTTGCGGGATGTGATGGATCGGGCAGGGACGATACAGGATAATGTATCCCGAGCCGCCGAAGCGACGGGCGAATCGCAGCACGGTCTTGTCAAAACTTCGCAACTCTTCAGCGGCGGGATTGCCCTTATCGCGGTAATCGGTGCCGTATTGATGGGCTGGATATTGACCATCTCCGTAGCGACCGGTATTCGGGAGGCCGTCGGGATCATGACGGCCGTCGCGGATAAGGGGAATGTCGCGATCGAAATCCCTAAGGGGAGTCTCCAACGGGGGGATGAAGTCGGCGAATTGGCCTCGGCCGTTCAAGGCATTTTGACGCAATTCCAAAACGTCGAACAGTTGGCCAACGACCTTGCCGAGGGGAATTACACCGCACAAACCAAGATTCGCGGCGATTTGGACACGATGAACATCTATCTTAACAAAATGCTTGATCAAGTCAATCAGGCAATGAGCGAAATCAACGATACCGTCAAGCAGGTGGCGACGGGCTCTGGCGAAGTATCCACGGCGGCACAGTCGTTGGCGAATGGCGCGCAGGAATCGGCAGCCAGTTTGCAGCAGATTTCGGCGTCGATGAGCCAAATGAGCAGTCAGGTGAAAGAGAATGCTAAAAATGCAACTCAAGCACGCGATTTAGCGATGAATGCAAACAAGGCCGCCTCGGAAGGACAGGAGGCGATGCACAATATGACCAGTGCCATGAGCCGAATTACGGAAAACTCCAACGAAATCCAACGGGTCATCAAAGTAATTGACGACATCGCATTCCAGACGAACTTGCTTGCGTTGAATGCGGCAGTCGAGGCAGCCCGAGCGGGACAGCACGGGAAGGGATTTGCCGTCGTTGCGGAAGAGGTTCGCAATTTGGCATCGCGGAGTGCGAAAGCGGCTCGGGAGACGTCGGAGTTGATTGACAAGAGCAGTATGGAAATTGAGAAGGGCGGCGAAGTCGCGGCAAAGACGGCGGAGGTGCTGAATTCGATTGTTGAGGAGATCAAGCAGACGACGGACCTTGTATCGGGCATCGCGGTCGCGAGCAATGAGCAGGCGGAGGGCGTGAATCAGATCACGATTGGCTTGCAGCAGATTGATCAGGTTACGCAGCAGAATACGGCAACGGCGGAGGAATCGGCAAGTGCGGCAAACGAAATGAGCGGCATGGCAACGAATTTGCAAAACTTGATCGCGAAATTCAAATTACGCAACCATTCGCGTGTGTAGATGCCGGATACGCCAATCGACCCGCACAAGGTAGGCAGTCGACCGCCGGGCGACTGCGTCGGCGCAGCCGACAGGAGAAGTGCGGAGTACCGCACGCAGTCGCCCGGCGGTCGACTGCCTACCAATTCGCCGCTCCCGCACTTCCTACAACGCCAGCACGGAAATAATCGGCATGTGATCCGATGTAATCCTGTCATCAATCGTTCGGCTTTCCAGTACCGTAAATGGGTCGCTCGTCCGGAAAAAAATGTAATCAATCCGCCCGGCAGGGCGATCCGCCGCGATCTTTCCGTCCGACTCCAAATCGACGGTATCCCTCCAATTTTTGAGAAATTGGACCACAAGATCGTCAGCCGGTCTTGCATTGAAGTCCCCTGCCAGTATAATTGGCATGTTGCCGACGGATAAAATCTCGTCAATCTTGGCAAATTGTGCCGTCCTCTCCGCTTGGGAAGAGTGACTCAAATGCGTGTTCGCGAATCGAATCCTGCGTTCTTGAGAATCGGGATGTTGCGGATCCGGGATTGCAATTTCGACGATCTGCAAGCCGCGTTGTTCCTGCTGCTCTTCCGGCGGAAGGAGAATCATTTGATGTTCGAGGATCGGGAAACGGGAAAGGATCGCAAGACCGTATTCGCCGCCCTGAAAATCAATCGCTTTGCCGAAGGCGGAGTGCATTCCCAGCATTTCGCCGAGCCGTTTTGCCTGATCGGTTTGGTTCGTTCGCTGGGTATTTTTATCCACTTCCTGGAGCGCGGCCAAATCGGGCTTCCATTCTTTGATAACGTTTGCCGTTCTTTCCAGGTTTACGGCATCATCCATACCGCGTCCGTGATGGATGTTGTAGCACATGATCCGAAGGATGGTTTTTGGTGTTTTTTCTGTACGGGTTTCTTCTGTACGGGCAGTTTTGGAGAGAATTGCGCAAATGCATGGGATGCAAAATACGGCAATGAACATCCACAGAGCGGAATGCGTTTTCGGTTTCATTGTTTATGCGGGAAGAAGATTGTGTCTGGTGTTAGGGCGTTTCTCGAATTGGTGTGGACTCGTTCTCGTACGTCGTCATCCCGGCGAAAGCCGGGAACCAGAGGAACCGGCATCACACGCAATGTCCTGGTTCCCGGCTTGCGCCGGGATGACGGTTTTTTGTCCAGAGCAAAGTTGAATACGCTCTAACATTGTACCAAAATGCAAGGCTCCGAAGCGTTGTGCGTTGCAGGGAACACGGGGATACCCGGGGGCTAGGGCGAGTTTCAAATTGCTCTGGACGCGTTTTCGTCATTCCGGCGAAAGCCGGAACCCAGGGGAACTGGCATCACACGCAATGTCTGGATCCCGGCCTGCGCCGGGATGACAAAGTGAGCGCGGGATGACGGGTTTTTGTCCAGAGCAAAGTTGAATACGCTCTAACATTGTACCAAAATGCAAGGCTCCGAAGCGTTGTGCGTTGCAGGGAACACGGTGGATACCCGGGGGTTAGGGCGAGTTTCAAACCGCTCTGGACGCGTTTTCGTCATTCCGGCGCAAGCCGGAATCCAGGGGAACTGGCATCGCACGCAATGTCTGGATCCCGGCCTGCGCCGGGATGACAAAGTGTGCGCCGGGATGACGGCTTTTTTGTCCAGAGTAATTTGAAATACGCTCTAACGCCCCCGGCTCTTGCGCGCCCCCGGGCTCGTACCCGCAATGTTTTGTTATAATCCTAAATAATCTGACAATACTCCCGCTTTTCGAATGTCCGAACTCGCCAAACCGCGCCGCGTTGTACTCAAAGTTTCCGGTGAATGCTTCTGTCCGCCCGGCGAACGAGGCATCGCCATGGAATCCGTGATGCTCCTTGCCGAACAAGTTGCAAAATCCGCAAAAGAAGGTATCCAAATCGCCATCGTGATGGGCGGCGGAAATATCCTACGCGGCGGACAATTCAAGGCCTCCAATGCGTCCATTCTCGAATCCACCGCCCATTATATGGGAATGCTCGCAACAATTATCAACGGCTTAGCCCTGCAAGATGCGATTGAGTCGGCCGGACATCCGACGCGTTTGATGACGGCCATCGAAATGGGTGCGATTGCGGAGCCGTATTATCGGCGGAGGGCCGTTCGGCATCTGGAAAAAGGCATCATTATTTTGCTGGCGGGCGGGACGGGCAGCCCCTTTGTAACGACGGATACCGCTGCCGCTCAACGGGCACTGGAACTCGGGGCGGATGTGTTGCTCAAGGCCACCAAAGTCGATGGCGTGTACAGTGATGATCCCGAAAAGAATCCGCAGGCCGTTTTGTATTCCGAATTGACATACGAGGCCGTTCGGCAACAGCGGCTGCGGATTATGGATCAGGAATCAATCGCGAAGTGCGGCGAGCATGCCATGCCGGTTCAAATTTTCAATTTTCGCACGCCGGGTAACCTCGCTCGTGCCCTTCGCGGCGAACGCATCGGGACGCTCGTTACGGACAAAAAATAGGCAATCTGCGCAAACTTTTCCGCCCGTGACGATAAAACCGATTATCCGTCCCGATCCCGTCGATATGTACGATAACGCATCCAATCCAACTCCATACGATGGGACTCGGACTTAAATCCGCTATCTATACCGCCAGTACCGGTATGAAAGCATCAGAAAAAACGATCAACGTCGCCGGCGATAACTTGGCCAATGCCAACACCATCGGGTACAAACATGACCGTGCCGATTTCGTCGATTTCCTTTCCTATACCTATCACCTCGGCACCGCACCCGGGATGGGATACACCGCCGGGACCAATCCCACACAAATCGGGATGGGCGTCAGCCTTGCCGGTGTTACCACCAATTTCTCGCAGGGGGCCTTCAAGGAAGGGATGACCAATTCCGACGTTGCCATCAACGGGAAAGGATTTCTCGTCGTGCAGCAAGTCGGGAATACGAACTTGAACTACTTTACCCGAAACGGTGCGCTCAAAGTTAATTCCAATCTCGATCTTGTAACCAATACCGGCTTGCATGTGATGGGATACGGCATCAACGAACAATTCCAAATTCAGTACGGCGGGCTGACCAACCTGCGAATCCCCATCGGCGAAATGCACATTGCCGAACAAACCAATACCGTTACACTCGAAGGAATTCTCGACGCCATCGGCGACAGCAGCACGCAGGGCACCGTCCTGCAAACGCCCCCGATGACGGATTTGTCCAAAACATCGCCCGTCGTTACCGAGCCGATTGGCATTACGCAACTCACCAGGCCGCCGGTCGAAAACTTTACGCACGCCGCCGGGAATGCCGGAAATGGAAACATTGCCGCGGGAGATTACCTTTACCGATTCGCCTACGTCGATGCGCAGGGAATCGAATCCGACTTTTCCGCACCGCTTAACGTCAGCGTGCAAGAGGGGCAAAATTCGGTGATGCTCGATGACCTGCCGACCATTCCGGCAGGATACGACACGCTGCGGATTTACCGGGCGGTCGATACCGGCAATCCAACGCAAACACCGGTATTTTATCAGGTTTCCGACCTGACTGCCGGGACGGCCTATACCGATACCGCTTCGACGGCGAGCATTGTGAATCCCGATCGCCAACTGAATCAAAGCCGACTCGGCGAAAGTCATCAATACAGTTACCATTATTATATCACGTACACGGACGCGTTGGGCAATGAAAGCATTCCCGTCGCGATCAGCGAGCCGCATAACATCAACAACGGGCAGGTCATACTTTCGGGCATGCCGGTCATTGATCCGGCAAACAATCCCGACGGTTGGACGGCACGGAACATTTATCGCAGTTCCGGGTTTGACCCGACGGATATTTATCTCGTCGGCACGCTGCGGGATATGAATCCCGACACGACCTTCATTGACCGGATGTCCGATGCGGAACTCGTCGGGCAAACAATGGTCAGCGAAGCGGGCCGCGGCGATGTGTTGATCAATCCCAACACGCTGCTTATCGACGTCGGCAAATTTTATAACGGCCAGTTTGTCCAAGCGTTCGACCAGGGAACGTTGACGCTGACGCCGCAGAAAGGAACGCAAAACCTGCGGGAAGCGACGCTCGAAATCACGGCAACGACTACGGTCAACGATTATTTGCTCTTCCTGAATGAAGCGTACGGAATCCGCAATATCAGCGATGGGGTCCCGCCGGATCAGGGAGCAATCGGAAGCCTGATTAACAACGGCTCGCAAGGGGCGGCCGTCATCGACGGTTCCTTTTTCCTGCTGGGGAATGCCGGAATCGGAAATGAGTTGGTTTTCTACGGGAATGATATGCAACTGCAAGATATGTCGGGCCAACTCAACTTGATTGACCTCGGTTGGGGACAAGACCCGAATAACAAGCAGGATGCGCTCGGTGCCGGCGTGAAAACGACGCTGCAAGTGTATGATTCGCTGGGGTCGCCGATTACGGTACAGATGACGTTCGTGCTGGAATCCAAAAACAATACCGAAACGATCTACCGTTGGTTCGCAGATTCGTCGGATAACCAGCCGCCCGACGGTTCCGCAATCGCGACGGGTTCGGGCATCATCCGATTTGACCAACACGGAAAGTTGATTCAAGCGGATAACACAACGATTTCGATTGAGCGGACGCATGTGGCATCGGTTACGCCGCTGGATTTCGATTTTGAGGTCAATCTTGGTGCCCTGATGGCATTGGCAACGGTAACGCCGGATGTGCGGCAAACTTACCAGGATGGAGCGGGAGCGGGAACGCTGTACGACTACAACATTTTGCTGGATGGGACGATTATGGGGCGGTTTACGAGCGGAGCGGAGCGGGCGTTGGGACAGATCCCGTTGGCGACGTTCCGTAATGATGAGGGTTTGTACAAGGCCGGCGACAGTTTGTTTTTAGCGGGAACGAATTCAGGCGATCCGATGATTGGAATTGCGGGAACGAACGGGATCGGCACGATCCGCAGCAACAGTTTGGAGTTGTCGAACACGGATATGGGTGCGGAGATTATCAATATGATTTTGGCATCGGCACAGTACCGTGCGAATTCAAAGGTTATGACGACGTCGAACGAGATGTTCGACGCACTGCTGCGAATTAACTAGGGTATTAAAAGCGCAAGAGCGGGGGGCGTTAGCCCCCCGGTGAATCCTCGTCGAACTACCGGGGGGCTAACGCCCCCCGCTCTTGCGCGCGCACTTCACGCCCTACCGGCCTTCCATCGTCGAGAGGATACCGGCATCTTTTTTGCCTTCGAGTACCGCATCGGCCAGGCAATGAAGAATCAACTCAATCGAGCGAATCGAATCATCATTGCAGGGGATTGCCAAATCAATTTCGTCGGGATCCGAATCCGTATCAATCAACGCGACCGTTACGATGCCCAATTTTCTCGCTTCCCGAACCGCATTGTGCTCTTTTTTCGGGTCGATGATGATCATCGCCTCGGGAAATCGGTTCATGTCCCGAATTCCGTTCAGGTTCCGATACATTTTGCGGTATTCCCGTTGGAGCGAAGACTGCATCTTCTTGGAATAGGTATTGAGTTGGTCGCCGTTGAGAATGTCTTCGAGTTGTTTGAGCCGCGAAAGCCTGCTTCGGACGGTCTTGAAATTGGTGAGTGCCCCGCCGAGCCAGCGTTCGGCAACGTAAGGCATCAAGCAACGGGCGGCTTCGGTTTTGATGGTTTCGGACGCCTGGCGTTTGGTTCCGACGAAGAGGATAAGACTGCCCTGTGCGGCAACTTGCCGTAGGTATTTTTTGGCCCGCAAGATACCACGGACGGTCTCGCGAACGTCGATGATATGGATGTTTTTTCGGCGTCCGTAGACATAAGGACGCATTTTGGGGTTCCATTGGCTGGCGCGGTGCCCGAAATGAACGCCGGCATCAATCAATTCCTGAATGGAAATCGGCGGCTGAATAATGGAGGACATGGGATGATTTCTTTCTCACACCCTGCTTTATCGGCACACGGCTCTATGGAACCGCGTTGAAAACAGGGCAGACGGCCGGTTGATGATCTGTTCTTTCCGTCGGGCCGAACGGCAGAGAGCGCTCCCATTCTAACCGAAGGCCCAAATTGATCAACCGGGGGCATCACCTGCCGCAACCGCTGTACACCTGCACGGGAACCTCATAAAACACAATCTTGGGAACCTTACGCGTTACCGTATAAGGAACTCGTTTTGCCTCAATCCGATAGCCGTGCACCGTCCGCTCGCGGACAACGGGCTTGAGTACCGTATAGCGAACCTGGCGGATTTCCTCATGAGGCACCAGTCGGCAAGTCCGATACGTGACCTCTTTCGTCCGCTGTTCGATCACCTCCCGGCAGACCTGATAACGCACCGTTTTTATCCGCTCTTCCGGCACCATGATGCGAACCCGATACGGCTCGCTCCGCTCAACGGAAACCATCCGGCATACCCGATACGATACCGTTCGCATATGCGTCTCCGGCACCATCCGCTTCACCCGATAAGTGCAAACTCGATGCTCCGGCTCGACCCGGCAAACACGATACGATACCGTTTTATGCCGCTCTTCCGTGATGTGTTCATAATCCGTATACGTCCGCGTTCGTTCGACCGGCACCTTGACGCAAACTTGATAAGTTACGGTTCGGACTCGCTGTTCCGGCACCATTCGGCAAACCCGATATTGCTGCACCCGGATTTCCGGCTCCAATCGCGTTACGGAATACTGCACCGTCCTGACCCGTTGCTCTGTTACATATTTCACGCAGTTGACAACGCGTTCCCTGATTTCGGGAACCCACACATTGCGAAAACACGTCACCGGCGGCGATTGCACTTTGACCAACTCGAACTTCGTCGGCTTTGCCGTTTCCGCACAGGGTTCGACCGCGGCACACGGGTCAACGACGGGAACCCTTTTATAGACCATCGGGCCCGGGACCTGGTAACTTTGCCGTTCCCAGCGACCGGATTTGACTTGAATCGTCTTTTGATACGGCACCGGAATGCGGACGGTATAGGGAATCTCCTTCGTGCGGAGTTCCGTTACAGGCCGATGGGTGGTGTATTCCCGTTCGCGAAGTTCCCAATGCGGCCGGTTGACGGTATAGGGAACCTGTTTGGTTCGGGTTTCATAAACCGGTTTGTGTTCGATCCAGGTTTGCGTGCGTTGAATCGGCACGGCCCGGCATACGGTGTAAGGAACCGTCTTTTGATGGACTTCGGAAACGACGCGGTTGACCGTGTAAGTGTGTTCCCGTGTCTCCCAAATCGGTCGGCAAACAGTATAGGGAACCTGTTTGGTCTTGGTTTCGTAGACCGGCTGGTGTTCGGTCCAAGTCCGAATGCGCTCTTCGTAATGCGGAACGTAGGCGATGTAGGGGACTTGTTTTGTTCGGGTTTCCCAGACGGGTTTTCGGACGTCGTAGGCGACGGTTTTGACGTGAGTTTCCCAAACGGGCCGATGGACGGTATACCGGACTTGTCGGGTTCGCGTTTCGGGAATATATTGGCAGAAGGCCACTTTTCGGGCGGTGGGGATTTTTTCGTAGACAGTTCGGTAGCGAACGACTTTTTGGTTTTCAAAGACGAGTTTTCGGGCGATTCGCGTCATTTTTTGGCAATGATCGGCGTAATCGCTGCATTGTGGGGAGAGGTGGCTGACGCCGATCCCGGCGAATCCGGCTTGGGCGTCTGGATGGATGAACAGACAAACGGCAACAAGCAATAGGCCAAAAAATCGTTTCATGGTCAAAATCCTTGCGCATCCATATACCGATACTGGGGGGATGCTGGTACGTCGGACTCATCGGCCATTCCGGTCGGGAAACTTGAGGCAAATTTGCAATCGTCGGATTGCGACGGGTTGGCAACGGCCTTGCGAAATGTTAAAATACACCGAGGCCCACGGGAAATAGACAAAATGGATGCTTTAGAACAATACGATGCCTGCATAGAGCAAAAGCGTGCAGGCAATGCCGCACGATCCAAGGAAATGCTTCAACAGATGACGGTCGATTTTCCCGACTTTGCTCTTGCCTATAATGCACTGGCGGCTCTGCACAAAAAGGAGGGCGATGCCGAGTTGGCCATCGAGCATATGGAGAAGTATTGTGCATTGGAACCGGCTGATCCGTTTGGTTTTTCCATATTGAGTTCGTATTGCATTGCGGCGGGTCGGCGTATCCAAGCCGAAGAGGCATTGGCTCGGGCGGGCGAACTTCAGTTCCAGTTACAATTTGGCGGGATGTAGTTCGGTAGGTTGCCGAAGGTAGGCAGTCGACCGCCGGGCGACTGCGTCGGCGCAGCCGACTGGAAGGCTCGAAATGCGGAGTACCGCAGTTGCCGCCCGGCGGTCGGCAACCTACCTTCAGCAACCGAATCGCACAAGGTCGGCAACCTACCTTCCTCATTCAAAGTATTGCTTACCGCGGACTTTCGGCTAAAATGGAGGATTCCAATCGCAACCCACACACATTCAATGCCGCCAACCAATAAAGAATGCCTCAAAATGATCCAGTTGACGCCCGGCGCCGGAGAAATGTACTGCGGGAACTGCCTCCGCGATAATGCCCTCGTCGTCGCCTGGAACCAACTCGGACATGACGTCTCTATGCTCCCCCTCTATCTCCCGCTCACCCTCGACGAACCCGACCAAAGCGAACATATTCCCGTTTTCTTCGGCGGCGTCAATGTCTTCATGAGCCATAAACTCCCCAAACTTTGGCGTCTGATCCCCCATCGGCTCCGTCGGCTCCTCGATGCCCGATCTTTCCTCAAATCCCTCGGAAAACGCGTCAGCAAGACCGATCCCGCTCAAGTCGGCGACCTGACCGTCTCCATGCTCAAAGGCGAAGAAGGCAACCAACTCCGCGAACTCCAGGAACTTGCCGATTGGCTCCAAAAAGAGCAAAAACCCGATGTGATTTCGTTCTCCAACGCCCTCCTGCTGGGGATGAGCAGTCATCTCCGCAAAGTAACCGGCGCGAAAACCGTATGCTTTCTGACCGGCGAAGACTCGTTTTTGGATACCCTGCCCGAACCGCACCGCACTCAAGCCTGGAATCTCGTCCGCGACCACGTCAAACAGATTGATTTGCTCATCGCGCCGAGCCGATACTATGCCGACTTGATGACCGAACGCCTGGGATTGCCGAAAGAACGCATTCACGTCGTCCATAACGGGATCAATACCGCCGGCTTCGACGGCAAACGTCTGCCGGAGGACGCGGCATTGACCCTGGGTTTTTTTGCCCGAATGTGTACCGCCAAGGGATTGGACGTGTTGGTGGATGCCTTCATCGAAGTCCGCAAACGCGGGAATGTGCCGAATCTCCAACTGAAAATCGGCGGAAATCTCAATCCGTGGAATGAGCCTTTTGTCGGGGAACTCAAGCAAAAACTCGAATCGGCGGGGTTTTTGCAGGATGTCCATTTTTATCCGAATGTCAGCCGAACGGAGAAAATCGAGTTTTTGCAATCGTTGGATGTGTTATCGGTTCCGGCAGTCGGCAACGAGCCGTTTGGTTTTTATGTGATTGAGGCATTAGCGGCGGGCGTCCCGGTCGTTTTGCCATCGCGGTCGGCCTTTCCCGAATTGGTCGAGCGATCTGGCGGCGGCGTGCTTTATTTGCCGGACGAGCGTTTGGCATTGGTTGAAGCATTGGAGGCACTTTTGGCGGATGAGGCGAAGCGTCGGGAATTAAGCCAGTCGGGCCGCAGGAATGCGTTGGAGTATTTCTGCGTGGAGCGAGCCGCACGGGAATCGATGGATTTGATCGTCTCGAGCATCTAGGTAGGCACCCGACCGCATAAGGTAGGCCGTCGACCGCCGGGCGACGGCGTGCGGTACTCCGCACAGATTCGGAAAACAGTCGGCTGCGCCGACGCACCCGCCCGGCGGTCGGGTGCCTACCTTATGCGGTCGCCCGGTGCCGTCGCCCGGCGGTCGACTGCCTACCTCCATTCCCTATTCCGGTCTGGGAAAGCGGCCGGGCTGCGGTCGCTGGATTTGCGTCGGTAACTCGCGGCCCGGTCGCCACGAATCCGCTCCCGGTGCATATTCGCCCGCCCCGTCGGCATTTTCCCGACCGTCCCGCATCTGACGCGGCAAACCAGGTAAAAATGCAGGACGGGAGGCAATCAATTGCCGTTCCAATTCCAACTGCTCCGGCGTTAAATGCCGACGCAAACGCTCCGCCAGCCGCCGAGCCGTCTCGAAAGGTGCCGTTTCGAGTTCCTGTCCCATTCGCCGCATCTCTTCCTGATCTGCCTCCGACATATTTTCCAGCCCGCCCGCGGCAGTTACTTTCTCCATTCCGCTAAAGATCTTTTCCGCATATCCCATCCGTTCTTCCCGCATCTCGTCAAAAACGCCCTGCAATGTTGTCCGTTGATCCGGCGACAGATTTAAGGCTTCCATCGCACTGAGGTTGACAAACGGCGAATCCAATCCGCCCATGGCTTGGAAGACAAATTTTTGCACATTGTCCTTGCGTTCCTGGGGCAGAGCGGTATTGAGGCTTTGGGCGATTCGGCCCATATCGCGAACGAGGTCATCTTGCACATTTTTTTGGGTTTCCTCCGTCATCGCGTTGAATCGGCTGGCATACTGCGGAGCGTTCATGAGCATTTGTGTTTGGACGAGGCGGATGGAATTGACTTCCGTATCGGTCAATCCGATTTCTTGCCGCATATTTTGATCACTGGCGGCGAGGAGGAGGGTGAGAGCGTTGCCGAATCCGGTTTCACCGGCTTCGATGAAGGCGCGTCCCATCACGGAGATGGCACCGGGCGGCGGGGGTTGTCCTTGAAAAATTTCGCCTATCATTCGCGGCTGTCCCAGGGCGTGGTTGGGCAATGCGGCAAGGAGTGTCAGGAACAGGATGGTACTGAGAGCATAGTGGTAAGAAGCATTGCGCATAGAAGTTTTCCTCTTTGTCAAAAGGTGAACGCAATACAGTGTAACACAAACGTCGGACAAGTGCCAGGGGTGTTGTGCGAGAGTGAGAGTCGCGTGCACAAGAGCCTCTCGCGCAAGAGCCGGGGGCGTCAGCCCCCGGGTTCGACATATGATATTCTTTGATAGATCAACCCGGGGGCTAACGCCCCCGGCTCGTGCGCGCGTCCCCTCTCTTGCGCGATTGCTCTTGCGCAATGCCCCTGGCCACGTGCAAAGCGGTATAATGGGCATCATGCATCGCAGTCTATTTCCCGTCGAACCGAAAGCGCCCGAGTTGCCGCCCTGGGAAATTGATGATCTTAAGAATCGGAAAATCGCTAAAGTCGTTTTCCCGTCCGGCTACGATGCCGCCCTGGATTATCTCGTTCCCAACCACCTTGCCGGACTCATCGAGCCCGGAATGCGCGTTCTCGTCCCCCTGGGCAAAAGCAATCGGCAACAAGCCGGATACTGCATCGCCGTCGAACCCTGGGGAATCGCTCAATCGAGTGTCAAACTCAAGCAGATTCAATCCCTACTCGACGAACGGCGACTGCTCGACGGCGAAATGCTCGAACTCACCCGATGGATCGCGCAGTATTATCTTTGCCCCCTCGGTCAAGTACTCGAAGCCATCCTGCCCGCCGGTGTCCGCTCCCATGCCGGTACTCGATTGACGAGCGTACTCTGTATATTGCCGCACGGCGAGCCCACGGATCGGCTCACGCCGAAACAACTGCACATTTTGGAAACGCTTCGGCACAGTCCCGAACCGCTTTCTATGCAGGAACTCCAGCGCACCGCCAAATGTTCCGCCGCGCCCATCAATACGCTCAAGCAACTCGGTTTCATCGGCATTAAAACCCTCCGCCGACAAACAAACACAAGAGCGGAAGGCGCAAGAGCGGGGGGCGTAAGCCCCCCGGTAAGCCCCCCGGTGGGCCACCACCTCAATGCCGACCAGCGTCGGGCTCTGGCCGAAATAGTTCACGCCATCGAACAATGCCGACATGAAACATTCCTGCTTCACGGCGTAACCGGCAGCGGGAAAACCGAAGTCTATATCCAGGCGATTCAAACGGTCGTCCGGCAAAATAAGCAGGCAATCATCCTCGTACCGGAAATCAGCCTCACGCCGCAGACGGTCGGACGCTTCAAGGACCGATTCACAAACGTTGCCGTCCTGCATTCGCATTTGACGGATGCAGAACGGCACCGCCAATGGTCAAATATCGCATCGGGCGACGTGCAAGTCGTTGTCGGTGCCCGAAGCGCGCTCTTCGCTCCGCTGCCGAAACTCGGACTCATCGTCATCGACGAAGAACACGAAAACTCGTTCAAGCAGGATTGCGCGCCGCGTTACCATGCCCGGGATGTTGCCCGAAAACGTGCGGAACTCGCGGGCATCCCGTTGATCCTCGGTTCGGCAACGCCGTCGCTGGAGACGTGGTTAGCCGCATCCGGTGCGACTCGGCTTACGATGCCGCACCGCGTGAAAAACCTGCGGTTGCCGAAAGTCGAAATCGTTGACCTCCGGGAAGAAGTCCGAATGCGGATGACCCGCGGCGCGATTCATCGGCAACTTCACCAAGCGATGCACTCCGCACTCGCCGCGAAGGGGCAAATCATCCTGCTGCTCAACCGTCGGGGATTTTCGACGCAGATCCAGTGTCCCGCATGCGGCGAGCCGGTCAAGTGTCCGCATTGCGATGTGTCGCTGACGCATCACAAAATGCAAGAAATCGCCCTATGCCATTATTGCGATTATCAGATTCCCGTACCGAAAGAATGCCCAAAATGCCGATTCGTCGGGATTCGCTACATCGGATTCGGCACGCAAAAATTAGAAGAGGAAGTCAAGACGCGGTTTCCCGACGCGTCGGTGTTGCGGATGGATACGGACACGATGCAGCGGCCCGGGGCGCACGAACAGGCATTGTCGCGGTTCCGAAGCGGCGAAGTGAAAATCCTGCTGGGAACGCAGATGATCGCCAAGGGACTGGATTTTCCGAATGTGCTTTTGGTCGGCGTGATTAACGCGGATACGGCACTGCATTTTCCCGATTTTCGTGCGGCGGAGCGGACATTTCATTTGATCACGCAGGTTGCAGGCCGCACGGGTCGGGGAGAACGGGGCGGGCGGGTGATTGTACAAACATTTCAGCCGGATCATCCCGCAATTTTAGCGGCAGCGAAGCATGATTATGATGCTTTCGTGCAGCAGGAATTGCCGGTACGGGAAATGTTGGGTTATCCGCCGTACGGTCGAATGATACGGATTGTCGTCCGCGGGGAACACGAGGCAAAAACATTGGAGTTTGCTCAAATGTTTGCCCGGAAGTTGGCGCATTTTTTAGAGCATATCCCAAATTGGCCGGGAATCGCCTCCGTCATCCCGGCGCAGGCCGGGATCCAGCCAAACGGCTCGCAAGGTGCTCCTCTGGGTTCCGGCTTGCGCCGGAATGACGGGTTAACGTTCAAAATCCAGGGGCCCGCACCGGCACCGTTCGCGAAATTGCGGAATTATTACCGATTTCACATCCATTTGCGGAGTGCATCATTCGATCGGCTACGGGAAGTGGTGCGTTCGGTATCGCTGGCACTGAAAACGCCCTCGGAAATCCAGTGGATCATCGACGTCGATCCGATTGATATGCTGTGATGGCTGCGGAAGGTAGGTTGCCGACCTTGTGCGATTCGGATACGGAAGGTAGGTTGCCGACCGCCGGGCGGCAACTGCGGCTCGCCGCATTTTGAATCCTCCGGTCGGCTGCGCCGACGCACCCGCCCGGCGGTCGGGTGCCTACCTTATGATTCGGGTGTCGACCTTTGCGCAAACTCTTCATCTTCCGCGGAGATGAGGCGGTAGCCCTTGCTGATGATGGTTTCGATTCGATAAGGGAATTGCGCTCGCCGCAGTTCCTTTCGGGCAGCCGATACGCACTGCCGCAGACTGCCCTCTCGGGCTTCCGTGTCAAACAAGACATCCTGCCGGACATCCTCTTTGGAAAGCATCATCTCCGGCGCCCGAAAAAATTGCCGAAGCAGCGTGTACGTGCTGGGACTGAACACATGGTGCCGATCTTGCCAAACGACAATATAATTTTCGCAGAATCGGCAGGACATTGGAATGTCCCGATCCGACGCCATCAATTCGACGATGGCATCGTCGAGTCGGCCGATGTAGTTTTGCAGCATTCGCCGCACCGCGATTTTGTTATTGATTGCAGACATAATTCTTGAGTGGTAAGGTGTTTCTTCGTGGATCAAGAGCAAGACGGCATTGCCGACTTTAACAAATTATCGACTCAAGGTTAGGTTCTCTGTCCTTGCCAGAGGCAGCGTTCCTGGACGCTAACATGCAGAAAACTCCGGCAGGGCTTGCCTGCTGGAAACGACGGGATTAGTTTACCGCAGGAGTTGAGCGGCGTCAAGGGCATCGGCTATTTTGGACGAAAAACCGCGATTTAGGCCATTCGGCCTACTAGATGGGTGTGAGCCCTACTTTACCCCCCCTCCCGCACGCCAACTTTTCCAGAATCCCCCCTTGCTTTATTTCTTTTATCATGGTAAAATGTAAAATACTAGAGGGTGCGTGTTGCTACCCGACGGATCATTTTACAACCCGTGCTTTCTAATTGCACAACCCTAACAGGTTTTTAACCCCATTTTCATATCATGAAAAAGAGCTTTGATTTCCTCTCCTACATTTTCTCCAAACCCCAAAATGCCAAACGCTCCAGCAAGCGAGCAAAAGGCCGACAAGCAAAACTCGAAGAACTCGAAGGTCGAGAGATGCTTGATGGAGCCCTCGGCTCCATCTTCGCCGGCGCCATGATGCCGGACGACAACAACGACGACATCGTCGTCGTCGCTCCCCCCGACTTCACCAAAATCGTTCACGTCTCCAGCGATGCCGTCTCCGTCGGGCCGCAATCCGCCGCCGCTCCGCAAGCCGCCGGAGAAACTGAAGAAATACAAAAAGGCCCCTC
>WRKP01000051.1 GCA_009778035.1 Planctomycetaceae bacterium | reverse complement strand
AAACGCCTGCACTGGCGGCGGCAGTTTTGAGAAAAGTTCGGCGAGAGGGCTTGGACATTGCGTGTTTGCGAGAGAATGGGAGGGGACCAGCATTATCCATCATACCAAATTTTTCTGCGAATGGGAGTGCAGTGTAAGCCGGGCGGGTGCAAGTTTCGCATTAGGGAAAAGAAGGTAGGCAGCCGACCGCCGGGCGGCTGGATTCCGGCTTTCGCCGGAATGGCTACCCCTCAATGCCATAGCGTTTAATCTTGCGATCCAGCGTCGAACGCTCAATGCCAAGATGCTTCGACGCAAGACTCTTGTTTCCGCCCGTGTGCTCCAACATGCGGATAATGTGCGTCCGCTCAACCTCTTCCAACGAACAAGGGACAAATCCGTCAGGTCCCGACTCCAAATGAATCACCGAATGAACCTGACTCTCACTCGTCGTACTCAATGTCGATAACAATAAATTATGATCCATGATCAACGGCTCCGAACCCAAAACCACCGCCCGTTCTATCACATTTTTCAACTCGCGGACATTGCCCGGCCAACGGTAATGGATCAACGTCTGCATCGCATCAGGATGAAAATCAATATATTTTCGACCCGTATCCTTGCAAAACCGTTCCAAAAAAAACTTGGCCAATATCGGTATATCCGACGGCCGTTTCCGAAGCGGCGGAACGATGATTTCCAATACCCGAAGCCGAAAAAACAAATCATGCCGAAACCGTCCTTCCGCAACTTCTTTCTCCAAATCGCGGTTCGTTGCCGTAATGATTCGCACATCAACCGCAATCGTTTCGTTTCCGCCGACCCGTTCAAATGTGTTGTTTTCCAGTACGCGGAGCATTTTCGCCTGCAAGTTCGGCGACATTTCGGCAATTTCGTCGAGAAACAATGTCCCGGAATCCGCAGACTCAAACTTGCCCAGCATCCGCTCCGTCGCTCCCGTAAAGGCTCCTTTTTCATGTCCGAACAATTCGCTTTCCAAGAGCGTTTCCGAAATTGCCGCACAGTTCAGGCAGACAAGGGGTTTAGACTTTCTCGGACTGGCCAGATGTACGGCTCGGGCGATGAGTTCTTTTCCGGTTCCGCTTTCTCCGCGGATTAGCAGGGCCGTTTTTCCTTCGGCGGCCAAAGTGATAAAGTCATGCACTTCTTGCATTTGCAGACTGTGTCCGACGATTTCGCTGTTTGCTTGGAGCATTTCGCGAAGGTTAAGATTTTCCTTTCGGGCTTGCGACAGGTTTGCGGCCAGTTCTCGATGTCGGCTGATGTGTGCGAGCGTGATGCCGACGGTATCCAATTCGTCGGGCGAGCCGAGTCCGAATCGCAGGATGGTGCGTCCGATGAGGATATGTTGTCCTGGCCAGAGGGAGTGGAGTTGGGAGGCGATATTGACGTTATCGACGTAGGTGCCATTTCGGCTTCCGAGGTCTTGTACGCACCATTTTCCTTCGTTGAAGAACAGTTTTGCGTGGAGTCGGCTGCACCGATCATCGACGAGTGTCACGAAGTTTTCGTTTGCTCTTCCGATGGTAACAACAGTTTCTTCGCTGAAGGAAAAAGTCTGTTTTTGTTCTCCATTTTGAGTGAGGACGAGGTAGGCTGCTAACACGTATTGTAGTGTATCAACTTTTGCGTGAATTGCAAGAGTGCCGGTTTTGTCCAAATGTGAAATGGATGCGATCGCGTCGCCCTCTAAATCCGGCAAGTTGACGCCCGTTCGCATTGTGGTACAATACCCCGCTGGAAAGTGTGCGTTTTATGGATAAAAACACAAATTGGTGGACGCGCCCCTGCGGCGGATTCGACGTACTCCGACAAGCCATTCCGCTTATCATCTCGTACGGTGCCCTCTCCCTGATGAACTTCACCGACCGTATCTTCCTTATGTGGCTCGGCGATGATTCCATGACCGCCTCCTGGCACGGAGGAATGCTCTTTTGGGCCGCCGTCTCTGTTCCCGTCGCCGTCGGAGCCTTCATTACCGCTTTCGTCGCTCAATATCACGGAAGCGGAAACTATCAACGAATCGGACGAATCGTTTGGCAAGGAATTTGGTTCGGGTTCGCCACCATGCCCATTCTCCTCCTGCTCTACGAACCTTTCGCCAAAGTGTTCGTCTGGTTCCAACACGACGAATCTCTTTTAACACTAGAACGCGAATACTATTTTTACATGCTTTGCGGCAGTGCTGCCGTCATCGGCGGGGAAGCCGCCGCATCCTTCTTTCGCGGACAAGGAAAAATGTACGTTGAAATGTATAACAACGTCTTCTGCGTTGTTCTGAACATTCCGCTCACATGTTGCCTCGTCTTCGGCCTATTCGGCTTTCCCGAATGGGGCTTGGCCGGCGCAGCCATTACCTCCGTCTTTTGTCTTTGGCTGCGATTCTTTATTTACGTGGCTTTGATGTTCATTCAAGATTGGAAAACCAAAAAATGCCAAGTCGTTGCCGGAATGCGGGTTGATTTTCCGCTGATGGGTCGGCTTTTGTATTACGGTTTGCCGGCGGGGCTTTATACTTCGATTGATACAATCACCTTTACGGCATTCGTGATGATGATTGGCGGACTTGGTCAAGCCGAACGGGATGCCAGTACGATTGCATTCACGTTCAATTCATTCACATACATACCGCTTGGCGGAATCGGCATTGTGGTAACGTCGATGGTCGGCAATCAACTGGGGGCCAATCGGCCTGATTTAGCACGGCGGGCGACGATTACGGCATTGATGATCGGCTGCGTGTATGCCGGTATTTTTGGATTTTTCTTTGTGGTGTTGCCGGGTTTGCTTTTGTATCCTTTTATGTCGACGGGCAGTTCGTCGGATGTGTATGATATGAGTACGATATTGGTACGTTTTGTGGCGTTGTATCTTTTTTTTGACACGTGTGCGGTAATCTTTATGTCGGCACTTCGCGGAGCGGGCGACACGATGTTCATTGCGTTGGTGATGGGGATTTTGGCACCCTTTTTACCGATAGCGTGTGCAGTGGGAATCTATTGGTTTGATTTTGGCGTGGTATGGTGTTGGATTGTGTTAACGGTATTGGTTCTTGCGTATTGTTTGGCATTTTGGCTTCGCTATCGCAGCAAGGTATGGGAGTCGATGCGGGTCATTGAACGGGAGTTGATTTAGTGCATACGCTCTTCCGGCGAACTTCGTACTGTTGACTTTCCCGTTCTCTCATGGTAATATAGGGGATGTTAAGTCATCTCTAACCGTAAAGGAGACCAAATCATGACAGAATTTCGCAACAAAATGTTAAAATGGGGGGGGGGGGCAATATAGGCTATCAAAAAAGCCCACGAGGCTTCACGCTCGTCGAATTGCTCGTCGTCATCGCCATCATCGGCATGCTCGTCGCACTCCTCTTGCCCGCCGTTCAGGCCGCTCGTGAAGCCGCCCGACGAATGCAGTGCAGCAACAATATGAAGCAATTCGCTCTGGCTGCACACAACTATCACACAACTTATGGACATTTTCCCGCCGCCATCCAATCCATTCAAAATGCCAACGGGTACTTTTGGCAACGAAACGATCTGGGCTTCAGGCACAACGCATTTTACGCCATGTTGCCCTACATCGAGCAACAAGCGATTTTTGATGCGTTTCATACAGGGAACTCGCCGACAGACCGGCCACGGGCTCCGTGGGATGCGACAGCGGCTGGGACGCGAATCAGCGCATTTCACTGTCCATCCGACCCTAATCGAATGGGCGATGGACGCTCCCCTGGCGAGGCTCGAACCAATCTCCAACTGAGTCTCGGGGACTCCGTCCGTATGCAAGGGAATGCTCGCGGCTTGTTTACCTGGAGCGGTAGTTGGCGGGCATCGGATAATCCTAATCCCACTCAGGAAGACATCAGCCGGTATATCCAGCCGCGGGGAATGACCAACGTGACCGACGGTACCAGTAATACGGTTTTTGTCAGCGAGTGTACGACGGGTGACCTTAATCGCCGCATCATTCGAGAAGGTGCAATTTACGTCAGTGCGGATTACAAAATCCTGCCTAACGGGACTGTCGACCCTGACACGGGCCATCCCGCAAACTGCCGGTCCAACCCGACGGTGTGCCGAAATCAGGCTCCAGACCTGAATGACCGCCATCTCGTGAGAGAATCTCGGGGAAATAGTATGCGGGGCGGTCGGGTATTTGACCGAGCCCAAGTGTACAACTCATTCAATACGATTATGCCGCCGAACAGTGTTTCCTGCAACGAAGACGGCAACGATGACCGTTGGGGGCTTTATCCGCCGATGAGTTTTCATCCGGGCGGGGTCAGTGTTGGATTTGCCGATGGCAGCGTCCGGTTCGTAACGAACAGCATTGACACGAATAACTTGAACGGCGACATCGGCGGCGGTGATCCTGACTTCCGCGGTACAAGTCGATTCGGCGTTTGGGGCTCGCTCGGCTCCATCAACGGCGGCGAATCCGCTTCGCTGTAATTTTTCCTCAATCCTGTTAGCCGCTGCAAAAGCCAGGGACCTAATCGCAAGAGCCGGGGGTGTTAGCCCTCGGGTTCTCTCGGCACGCAACGCGCTAACTTCCTAACCTTAACAAGATACTATGCGAACATTTATATTTTTCACACTTTCGATAGCATTACTATTTCAAGCGGGTTGCGGCGATGATCCCAATCGGCCAGCGGACTTGCCGAGATTGTATCCGGTCAAAATTACGATAAACCAATCGGGTTCGCCGCTCGAAGAAGCGACCGTTACGTTGCACTCGAAAACACCGACGAAGTACGGAACGAGTTCGGCATCGACGGATTCGTCTGGCGTCGCGGCACTTCGGACTTACGGTTTTGACGGCGTTCCGCTCGGCGAATATACCGTAACGATCGAGAAACGGGGCATTGAGGGCGGCAATGAAGTTACGGACGAATTTGGCGGGACAACACTCGTCGGTGGCCGGATATTTCAGTATGTGGACAGCCAATATGTGCGCTCGGCTGACAGTCCGCTCAGCATTGAAGTTACGGAACGAGGTGCGACGGATACGTTTGACGTCGGAGCACCTGTCCATATCTTTTTGGGCAACCTAGGTGGATGATGTGCGTAACGTGCAGGATCGGAGGCTCACGTCCCCGATCTTGCGAATAAAAAATTGCGCATAAAAAACCTGCACGGCGGCCTTGCCGAATGCCGATACCATATTCATGCAAAAGCCCAGCGGTATCGGTACGAAATTTTTGCTCGCCTCCGCAGCAATCATTGTCATCCTGGCGGGACTCAAAGCCGCCCAAGACCTGATTGCGCCCCTGTTCTTGGCCGTATTCTTCGCACTCATCCTCACGCCGCCCCTCCGATGGCTTAAAAAGAAGGGTTTGTCCGAATTTATCGCGATCATCACGCTTTCAACATTCGTCTTCATGCTCGGACTGGGAATCGTGCTCCTTTTCAGCAACTCCCTGACTCATTTCACCAAAAAACTGCCCGTCTATACCGAAAAAGTCTCGACGGCTTACACGACCATCGACACTTGGATCAATGATGCAGCCGACCGCTTTCAGAATATCGGCGAATCCATCTATCAATTCAATCCCATCGAACAGAATCGCGACGAAGCCGTCGATGAAGAAGAGTATGTAGAAGAATACATCGAAGCGGATATGGTCCCGGACATATTGCCCACCAGTCGGGAACGGCTTTCATTGAGCAATGTCATTCCGGTCAACGACCTGATTTCCCTGGTCCAATTCGGCATCAACCGCTTGCTCAACATCGCGACGGTTTCGACGCTCGTGATCATTATGCTCGTGTTTATGCTCGTCGAAGCCGCCAGAATACCGGATAAGGTCAAAGAAGCCTTTGAGGGTCGGGACTTGTCCAATGAGTATCTACAAAAAATTGCGGATGATACTTGGAATTACATGAAAATCAAAACGATCATTTGCTTTTTGACGGGCTTATCGACGGCCATCGTGCTTTGGATTCTCGGCGTCGAATATGCCGCTTTATGGGGAATGTTGATGTTTTTCTTGAATTACATACCGAACATTGGTCAGATTATTGCCTCGATTCCGCCGATTTTGCTTGCACTCATTGACGGCGGATTGAGTTTAGGGATTTGGGTTACGCTCTGGCTGATTATCATCAATTCCTTCTGGGGCTTGTGTGTAGAGCCTCGCTATATGGGGCAGGGCCTGGGTATTTCGAGTTTAGTGGTATTGCTTTCGTTGATATTTTGGGGTTGGTTGTTGGGGCCGGTTGGTATGTTTTTGTCAGCACCGCTCACGATGGTCGTCAAAATTGTTTTGCAGAACGATGCCAAAACCAAGTGGATTGCCGTGCTGTTGAGTAACCGGTAGGGCAATCCGGTCGCGTTCTCCTCATGGAGATACCCGCCGCACCTGATTGCCTTCAACTTGGCAGACCAACTTTTTCATCTGCAAGACCGCAATCGTTGCCCGAACAATATGAACCGGCAACTGCACTTTTTCGACAAGATCGTCAATCGGCATCGTTTCTTTGCCGATCGCCTCGATGATTTGGAGTTCCGTTTCATTCAATTCCGGCAACGCGACAGGTTTTGGCGTCGGCTGCACCGACACATTCGGCAACGTTCGAGGTTGTATTCGAGGCTGTAATACTTTAGGCGACGGTTTTTCCGAAATACCCAACGCTCCGCCTTCTGGAAGATAACTATTGAGCGGACAATGCCAGCAATTAGGCCGCGATTTGTCGCAAAAATCCCGGCCAAGCCGAACCAAATACTCCTGCATTTTCTGAAATAATTTGGCTCCGTAAGGCTCTTCATCCGGCGTGAGTTCCCGATGAATCAGTTCCTGTATCTGAAAATCGTTTACGTGAGCCCCAACGATACCGTGCCGCACGAGCATCCGAACGGTAAACATATCGACCATATAAATCGGCACATGACCGGCATAGAGCAAAATGTTGTCTGCCGTACTGGGCCCGATGCCGGAAATGCTCAGCAATTCCCGGCGGATTTCGTCGAAATCTCTGGAAAAATACAGGTCTAAATCTCCTCCGCTGCGCTCCAGGATAAGATGGGCGATTGCTCTGATTCGCGGAGCCTTTTTTGATTGCAGACCGGCGGGCCGGATGAGCGTTGCCAATTCGTCGTCTGGCAGTTGGAGGATTTTTCGGAAGTCGAGCAGTTCTTTGGAACGAAATTCGGCAAGGATTTTATCGACGGACGGCCAGGTCGAGCCTGCGACGAGAATGGCACCGAAGATGACTTCGATGGGATTTTCCGGCCACCAGGGATAGTTCGGCTTCGCCGCATAATGTTCGCGAAGCGTTTCAAAAATCTGGCGGAGAATGGACATGGTATCGACGTAGTATAGCATAAACGGGAAAAAAAATCCTTGCGTCCTTTCGGAGCGTATTCCAAATTGCTCTGGACAACATTCCCGTCCTCCCGGCGCAAGCCGGGAACCAGACATTGCGTGTGATACCAGTTCCTCTGGGTTCCGGCTTTCGCCGGAATGACGGCTTTTTTGTCCAGAGCAATTTGAAATCCGCTCTAGCCGTATCGCCCAATAAGGCAAGGAAAAATCGCAAATTCTTCAATCGGCTCCAGTCTCACACATACCGCGTCATAATCCAATCGACAAATCGCGGACAGAGCCGATTTAACGTGTCAAGAAACGCCGCCGGGATATAAGGAATAATTTTGTGCTTGCCCCGTTTCATCGCCCGAACGATGCGGACTGCGACGTATTCTGATGAAACAGACCGATGAATCGGCAACGCGGGCGCACTCGTTGCCTGATGCAAGACATCGAAAAATTCCGTCTGCGTCGTACCAGGACAAACGAGCAACACATCAATTCCGTAACTGGAAAACTCCGCCCGAATCGACTCGCTCAAGCCCGTAACGGCAAACTTCGCCGCTCCATAGACGCCGTAATGCGGAACACCCCGCAGGCCAACGATGGAACTCAAATTGACAACCATTGGCTCGGAACCTTTTTTTAAGTACGGCAGAGCGAGTTGCGTTAACTGAAAAAGAGCGAAAAAATTGACTTCAAACACGCGGCGCAGCGTTTCTTGGGTGTAATCTTCGATGCGTGCCATCGCGCCGACACCGGCATTGTTAATCAAAATGTCCAATCCGCCGAGTTGTTCAATGGCCGATTGGATTGCTTGTTTTTGCACTTCGGAGTCGGTAATATCGCCTTCGATGAGGACGACTTTTGGGTTATTATTTTCTTGGTTGATTTGGTCAGCAACTTCCTGCAATCGGTCTTTCCGCCGTGCAAGCAAAACGAGGTCTGCACCTTCTTTTGCCAGGAGGACAGCCAAGACTGCTCCGATGCCGGATGAGGCACCTGTTATTAAAATACGCTTTTTATCGAGGGAACGCCGCATGTGAATGCTGAATGAATATGCCCGGAATCTATATGAAAATGTCCAAAAAGTCAAGATGCGTAGGTTAGCGACGAAGGCAACTGCAAGTTCCACATTAGGGGAAAAAGGTAGGCAGCCGACCGCCGGGCGGGTGCGTCGGCGATAGCCGACTGGAAGGCTCAAAATGCGGAGTACCGCAGTTGCCGCCCGGCGGTCGGCAACCTACCTGTCGCGAAACTTGCAGTCGGCCTGTGTTAGCGGCGGTCCACAAACCGCTCGACTTCTCCTCGCGCCCAGCGGTCGATGGCAAGCAGTTGCTCCAACGTCGGAGCCGACTCGAAATGGTGATGCTCCAATACCAATCGGCAAACCTTTACAATGTCCAAAAAAGGCAATCGGCCTGCAAGAAATGCCGATACTGCCGACTCGTTTGCCGCATTGATAACTGCCCCCGCCGTGCCGCCGGATGCCGCTACCTCCAAACCCAACAACAATGCGGGAAAGCGATCGAAATCCGGCGGATACAACTCCAACGACTGCATTTTCGTCCAATCAATTTTCGACGCAATGCCCAACACGCGATGCGGATAATACAATGCCAACTGGATCGGCAACCGCATATCCGGCGGGCTCATTTGGGCAATCACCGAACCGTCGATGAACTCCACCATCGAATGAATCAACGATTGCGGATGGATCACGACATCAATTTTTTCGGCAGGCACATCGAAAAACCAGCGAGTTTCGATGATTTCCAGAGCCTTATTCATCAACGTTGCCGAGTCAATGGTTATTTTTTTCCCCATTTTCCAGGTTGGATGAGCGAGTGCCTCTGCGACGGAGACATTTTCCAATTCGGGCTGGGATTTCGTGCGAAACGGCCCGCCGCTGGCCGTCAGGATGATTTTTGCGATACCAAGGTCGTCCACCGACCGCCGGACGGTTGCATCGGCAAACTCCATCCGCCAGGAGCACAATGCCTGCATAATCGCACTGTGTTCGCTATCGACGGGAATCAATCGACCGCCGTGTTTTTGAGCAAGATCGGTAAGCAGTTTGCCGCCCATAACGAGCGATTCCTTATTGGCCAGGGCGACGGTTTTGCCGGATTCGAGAGCGGCCAAGGTGCTGGTCAAGCCTGCACTGCCGACGATTGCCGAAAGTACGATGTCTATATCCCGATGGCGGACGAGTTCGCAAAGGGCTTCGTGGCCGACGGCAATTTCGATGTTTTTCGCAAATTCTTCGAGCGGCGAACGGTCGGCGGTTTCATCGGTTACGGCAATCCATCGGGGCAGGTGTTCTGGGGAAAGTTGCCGAAGTTGCTGGGCGAGGATGTCCGTTTGGCGATGTACGGAGAGCAAGAGAGGAACGAGTTGCCCTTTCGATTTGGCGATCACTTCGAGGGAACTTTGTCCGATGCTCCCGCTGGAACCGAGAACGGCGACGCGCCGCGGCGAGGAGGAATTGTCCATATAGTGCAGTGATACTGTACCGGGAAATGCTGGAATTGTCAACGGCATACCCGGATATTCGGGCTTCCAAGACATCGTAGAGCGATTGCAGGTTGAGTAAATCCAGGGCTACACCGTTTTATCGACCGCTCGGTTATGACGACTTTAACAACATTACGGGATTTACGGCTCCGTTTCCTGCGGGTCCAGAAAAAACATCATCAACTCCAACAGCCTCGCACTTCGCTGCAAACGCTCCGATGTGCTCCCATCCAATGATATTAAAACCGTATGATACAATGAAATTACCGATTCCTGGATCGACTCCTTCGTCTCCGAAGCCAGCCGCGGCAACAACTGCGTCCATATTCTGCGGAGATTCGGCTCGGCGGACTCATCCCCGAACATACTCCGACTCATATACATTTCCAATTCGGACAGTTCCTCCCGAAATTGCGGAAAACGGTCGCCCAACCGCTGATCACTGACCGGCCTTGCGGTATAGGGTCTTGGACCATCGAGCATCGGAATCATTTGGTCAACCGCTGCCACACAACGCAACTCCTCCAACGTATGCGTCGAACATTCCGTTGCGGAAACATGTTTTTCCGGCAATGCTCCCAACAGCATCGCCTTGCTTAACGACACGCCAACTTCATGCAAATTATCCCACATAATCGGCTCCAAGCCTAACGGCGACCTCGCTGCCGACTGGTATTGGTGATTCCATTGTTCGTTCAAAAAGGCGAAGTTTTGCGTTTGCAGCAGTTGATAAACAAACCGCGGCCAAGGGTCGAGCGTTTCCATCGAGCCCTTATTACCGCGTTCGAGTGAAATGACCGGCACGCCCCATTGTTTCATCAAGCGGACGGTGCGCTGCTGCAATTTGCTGAAGCCAGAGAGGCGAAAGGAGTTTTTCGGCGTAAAGAAAAAATCGCTCGAAAAAGTCAATTCCGGTCGGTATTGAATCGGCAACAGGTCAAAAAGCACGGAGAGTACCGACAGAGCGGAGACGGATTTCGACGTAAAAAGAGTACATTCCGCATTGAATAGGGACTGAATTAAATGGGCCAAGGACAGCGCACCGAGGCTATTGAGCAAGTTTTCGAGCAGGTCGGAGTTGATTTTCGGGAAGGCGGCGGGCAGAACGAGCGGGGCCAACGGCGAAGGTTGAGCAGGGGGCGGAAGGAGTTGCGGAACGGATTCAAACAGTGCGATCGGGTGGTTTCCGGCTTCGAGTAGGACTTGGGGCGGAATGAGCAGTGTGCGGACGTCAAACGTCTGGTCCTGCTGGGCGGGGTAGATGAGGCCGAGTGCATAGTTCCCGCTGGGCAGCGGATGAAAAAACAGATTGAAGGGACTGCATCGGAGGGTGAGTTCTTTTTCCGGGCCTGTGAACCAATCGAGCAGTTCGCGCAAATCGGGTTTTGGGGCGTCTGCGGTTTTTGCGGTCAGGGTTGCGTGCCAGTGAGCGGCGTGCAATCGGGTCTGCAATAAAATTTGTTCTACCGGCTGCATCATGGGAAATGTGGGGGATGATCTGCGTGATTGTCTGGTATAGGGTGTGTTCAATTTGCTCTGGGCAAAACGCCGCCATTCCGGCATAAACCGGAATAACGGGTTTCCGAACAAGCCTGTTTTCCCTTACACGTACCGTTGCAGGTTCGGCGTGAAATGCCGACGCTCCTCGTCCGTTTCGGCATACTTCGCCTCCGGCGTCGCATCACTCTTGATGTCAAACCACGCAGAATCAAACTCGACCGGCTCGCCCAGCCTTGCCGCTATGTTCGTCGCCAACGTGACGACCGCATCCGCCAACGCGACCTCTGGATAACACCGCGGCATCTCTTTGTCAAACTCCGCATTCGGGTTCTCACGGATGCAATACGCCCAATGCTCGATCTGCTCAAAATAGCCCCTGCCCAAATCGTTCGCAATCGTCGCCTGCAAGCCAATCGCTGCCGATAACGGATCGCCCGCATCATCCAATGTCAAGACCGGTGCTTGAGCACTGCCCGAAACCCGCGTCTTGCGGTGTACATCCGCTCGCTGATAAAGCATCGCCTCCCTTTCCGTATCAACCTGCAACGTTCCGCGTGTTCCGAACACCGTTTCGCCGTATCCGCCAAATCCGTTGCCGTTAATCGACGAATATGCCAATGTAATCGTCCGAAGTTTGCCGAGTTCATCGTTCGGGTCATAACCCCTTGCCGGATAATCATACACGCAGTGAATATGGTCTTCGACATCGCGGTCAACCGGGCTTTCTTCCAGATTTTCCGGGAAAATCGTCCGCGTTGCCGACGCAGAAACCGAGAGCGGATACTGTTTTCCGCCGAGCATTGCCGAAAGGAAAATGCTTGCCGCATCCAGTTGATGCGAACCGAGTTCCGCCATCAGACCTGCACTCGTCCGGTCAAACAACCGCCAACGAATCAATTCCGCAGCCGCTGGACGAAAATAGGGCAATGCCTCGTCAATCACCATTTCGGTTTCGGTCACGTAGCCGTATTCCTCGGCGGATTTGAAGGTAAAACCATTGAATTCCCCGCCGTTCACCAAAACACGGTCGGCAATCTGTGCGCGGAGTTGGGCGACCTGTTTTTCGAGGAGCGGCCGGCCTGGATCGTTCGGTGCCATCCGCTCGAGCCGTCGGCCCCGGTCGGTAAACATCCAACCCAAGCGTCCCTGCTGGCGTTCGGAGTCGAATTCGCCGGACCAGGAGTCCCGGTCGTCGTTCGGCTCTGGCCTGATTTCACGCGGAATTGGCGGTCTCCAACTATCCGTTGGGCCCGGCCGGTTCCCGCGGTGCCATTGAGCACGAATATAGTGTATATCGCCCAAAAGACCGCTTTGAATCATTTTGATAATATGGTCATAGAGGACATTGTAGTGCCGTTGGTGTCCGGTTGCGCAGTGTTTCTGGTACAATTCCGACGCCCGGGCCATTTCCTTGCATTGTGCAACGGTGTGTGCCATCAACTTTTCGGTCAGGACGTGATACCCCTGTTTCATGGCTTGAATTGCGACGGGAGCGTGCAGGTGGAGCGGCAATCCGATGATAATGGCTTCGATGTCTTCCTCGCCTTCTTTGTCGGCATAATAGTCGAAAAGTTCTTGGTAGGCTCCGAACACTTTAACGTTTTCGCGTGCTTCGGCTTCGTCTTTCCAGCCGAAAACGCTGATGAGTCCAGGCCGGAGTGCCAGGGTATTGGCATTGGCGGCATCGCCGTGAAACGCTCGGTGATGGTTGAAGGGGCGGATGTCGGCAATGGCAACGACCTGGACGTATTTGGGATTCATGGCTCCGATGAGGATGCTTCCTTGGTCTCCGGTGCCGATCACGGCAACGCGGACGGGCTTTTCGACGGTGCCGTACCCGAAGAATTCGTTACCGAGTCCATCTCCGGGTTTCAGGCCTTGGGCATTAACTTTTTGGAGGATTTCGCGTCGCAAGAGGTTGCTTCCGATGGCGGCATAGAAGTTTTCTTGTCCGATATTTTGGTATTCAGTGGTGATGTGCATAGGCGTTTGAGCGAAAAAGTGCGTTCCGGGAGACGAATACGGTGTGATTATACTTGATTTTCATGCGAAAGCGATACCCCTGACGGTTGGAAAACCGAGCGGCCCCTGAAACTGTATGCAACGCATCTATACTTTGTCCCATTCCATCTTTCATTTCGTTCTTTCCAAATTTTCTCGGGCTCCGCTCTCTCCGTTAACTTATCCCTACTCGAAAACTAGGGAAAGACGGAGGCCAATGCTGTCGTCCCGGTCCGCCGGATCGTAGGAGTACCGAAACGCCGACCGGCAATGCCCGGCAAGGCCGTACCAACCCCCGCCACGAAGCACCCGATCCGAGCCCCTATCAGGCCCCATAGGGTCTGTTACAGCACCACTAGGATAATCACCATACCTATCCAAGCACCATTCCCATACGTTGCCGTGCATGTCCTTCAAGCCCCAAGCATTCGCAGGGAATGAACCGACATCTCGCGTCTGACGACTTCCAAAGTTTGCCTGTTGCTGTGTTAATGTATCCCCAAAATGAAATGCCGTCGTTGTGCCCGCTCGGCAGGCGTATTCCCATTGTGCTTCCGTCGGCAAGGAAAACTTGTAGCCCGCAAGAGCGGTTCCACCGGGGGACTGACGTCCCACGCTCTTGAGTTCTGCATTCAATTTCGTGATAAACTCCTGACAATCATTCCAGGAAACATCTGTTACAGGCAGATTAAGTCCCTTGTTGCTGCTCGGATTGTTGCCCATCACGCTCATCCACATCGCTTGCGTTACCTCCGTTTCCAGCATCCAGAAGCCGCGGGATAGCGTTACGGACACCTCTCCCGGTTCATCGCCCATCATAAATGTGCCCGGCGGACACCAACGGAATGCGTATTCGATGCCGTTGATCGTCAAAACTTCGCGTTTTCCGGCATCCCCAAATCGTTCTCTGATTTTGTCGGCATACCCTTGTATTTGCCGTTTGTAGGCAGCGTCGGCATCACGAATTGCCCAGCGGAAATAGCGGTGCTCGTCTATCGGCTGGTTGAGATCAGCGAGCAGTTCTTTTTTCGGCACTCGCAATTCTGCACACAACTTGCCGATGTAAGCTGGGGCGTATGTGGAATCGATTCTCAGCACTTCGTCGAAAAAAGAATCTGCCCGTTGCCAGTCAGAATCTTCCAAATATCGCAGTCCGAGATCCATCTGCGATGCCGCTTCGCTGGGCGGAGGAGGGGCATGATCCGAAGATGAACAAGAAGTACAGAGCACAAGAAAGCCGACCAGACAGACTGAAATGGAGGTGATTTTCTTCATCATGATTTTTAACAGGGGATAAGGGTTAAAAAGTTTGAGTGCCGCCCCAAAAACGGCTCTCTATCAGCATAACGGTATTTTACTCCAAAATTGCGACAGAAAAAATAGGGTTTTTTGGCTTTTTTCTGAAAAACACCAAACATGCAATTCAAAATTTTCCAAATACCGATGACAGGTGACGGTGCTGCGGGATGAATCGACTTATGCCCGACGTTTGGAGGCACTTTTTGCGTTTGTTTGCCATGCGAAGTCGGAAGGTTTTCGTCGACGTGCGATGCAGGAAGAACTTCATTCAAGAGGGGGCTGCCAAGGAGTGAGGCGGGGAATCCAGCGAGGAACATTGCGTTTGTACTCGAGGTAAGATTCCCCGAAGCGTTTTTCCAAGTCCTTTTCTTCAAAAAACGGAAAATAGATCATATTGCCCAGCCAAAACAGAACAAACAATCCAAAGCACCACCATGTATTGAGTAGCAGCGATTCCGCAATAAGCATCGTCAAAACGCTGGTTATCATCGGATTTCGGACATGACAATAGGGACCCGACACCACCAGTTTTTTGGGCGGACTCCAAGGAGCGGCAGTCCCTTTTCCCTTCACGGCGAACAATCGCATCGTCCACCCCGCCAACATCAAGCCAAGGATGAGCAGAATGCCGCCAAGAACAAGTAATGCGGGATGATTCGGTGTCCATCGGTATCCGGCACAAAAGAGGACGACTGCCGGTATGAAAACCAGCACATTCACCGGGAGAATAATGATCGTTCGTATCCACTCAAAAGCCATAACACCTTTCATTATGAACCATCTCTCTCCATTGTCAAGAGCCAGCGCATCCAAAGTGATTTGCGAAAAAAGAGTTCATTCTTTCCGCCCATTGATTCCATGGGGTGAAATTAGGTGTGGCTTCTTTCTCCAAGCAAAAGATTGAACCGTCTGCCCAGGCTGTCATCAAACTTGAATGCCGGATCCAGTTCCGTCGGTACAAAACGTCCCTGGGACATGTATTGCTGCAAGAATGCCGAGCAAGGACTTTGTCCCGCATTACATACGGCACGGTTTTGGCGAGATCGCCGTAGGCCGTGACAATTTCATGGATGGCAATGTCCGCCCGCTTTTCCCATTCGGCATGGAGGTCATGAATGCAAAAACCGTCCAAGGCATATTCCATCAGTCTGCCGTAGAGGGGTAATCCTTGCTCCACTGTGAGGCGAGTTTGGTCGCCCTTGCACTCATGTCAAACAAATCGGACATTTTGAGGTCTGCCATGGCGCATTTGAAACGTAATGATTCCAGCACATTCGTTACTGCGGCTTCTTTGAAGACTCTTCGGAGGGCATCCTTTACGATAGTGGCAGGCAATCTCGGTACATCGCCCAGCGAACTTAGTTTCAATCCGCTCTGCATCACATTGGGACGAAGTGCCGCCCGTTGCCTGATTTCGGAACGGTCGCGAAGTTCCACCTTTCCCGGCTCCATCGGCTTGCGGGAAAGCAAGTAATTCACCTGCTTCTCTTCGGACGGTACTCGATCCTGCGAGACAAGGTACATCATTTCGTGTCCTTGCAGTTCTCCATTGATGCAAAAGACGGGAATGTAAATGAGTTCCTCTCCCGCTTTGAAGGCAAAAATCCCGCAAGCGCGAGTATTGTCATCAGTCTTTTTGAGAAGCTGAAAACCCAGCCAAAACGGCATGAGTCCAGGGGCTCTCGTAGAAATCTGCTGCTCTGCAATTTGTTCCAGTGCTCGTTCAATCTCTCCGGATTCTGGTCCTCCCGCAAAGTCTGCACCCTTCACCGAAAAATGTCGATGCAAAACTCCATCTGCAAGAAGCCGTTTGACCGAAGCCGTCTTGGGTCCGCCCGGCTGCCAAGGATTCTTGAGAGATTCCTGATAATCCCTCAAATGGGTGTTGAAGGATTTTGAGAGCATTTCATAGATTCGAGCCGAAGTGCCGGTAATGGATTGCGCATTAGCTATCGATTCATTAGGACCGATATAGGTGTGAGTGGACATAAATCGCCGAATGAAATAGAGACCAACTTCATTGTAATGAATTGGTCTCAAAGAGCCCTTTCTAATTCCTCCCCCTCGCTAATTCCTCGGCGAGGAATTAGCGAGGGGGCTCTTCTTTGACTAAAATTTCCTGAAAAACTTTTTGTGCTAGTTTCTTTGTATAGTTGGAAATGCTATTATTTTCGAATGTCCAGCCCTTTAGAAAACGATAGAAATCAATCCAAGCAAAATTGTAAAGCCAACGCCACTCGGTTTCCAAGGCTTCGGCATCTACTTGCGGGTGTAACTTGCGTACTATGTCTTTGAGAGTGTTAAAATAGAAGTTTAACAGTTCGGTTTCGTTCCGTTCTATAAAATCTTCTGAAAAGTAACTGTCCAAAAAATAAGCGACATCCTTAACGCCAACGCCTCCGCCTACATATTGAAAATCGACTGCTGCCACTTTGCCGTTTTTTGACAAGCCATTTTGGGAAAAGCAAAAATTGCAAAGTTTGGCATCTCCATGGGCAAAAGTTAAAAACTTCGCTTTCGATAACACTTTATCAATAAGCGGTGCTGCTAAAATCCAATCTTTTTCTTTTAAGTTTTCCAGTTCAAAAGGACGCGTTTCTAAATGCCAATAAGTTCCCGTCTGCCAAAGACCATGCGATTTTTCTCCCAAAAATAAAGCATGAAAGTTTGCAAGCCAACGAAGACAATTCTTTGCCTCTTCTAATTGCGCCCCTTCTAGGGCGTGTTGGCACTAATCTTGCATTATATTATCGCAATCGTTATAGTATGCGTTATGGAATGGACTCAAGCACATATTGACCGTATCCAACACTTGCTGCCCAAACAACGCGGCAATGTTGAGATTGACTCTCTTTTGTTTTTTCAAGCCTTGCACTCCATCGCTGAAAATGGATGTAAATGGCGAGCCTTGCCGAAAAAGTTCGGCAACTGGAACAGTATTTACTGCCGTTTTCGCTATTGGATGGATCGCGGCATCTTCGACCGCATCGAAAAACAACTCCAAATGTAAGTTGTTT
>WRKP01000050.1 GCA_009778035.1 Planctomycetaceae bacterium | reverse complement strand
GCGGATTTGGAACCAACTGTCGTTTGACGAAATTGCCGAACTGACCGGTACGCCAAAAACAAGCGTGTTTCGGAGGTACAGCGATGCACTGGCCGAATTGAAAAAGAAATTGACATGAAACAATGAAGCCTGAAAGCAGAGCAACCGAAGCCAACCTCACTCCCCCTAACCCTCTAACCCCTATTACTCCTATGTTCAAGCGATTATCATTCCTGTTCATTTT
The DNA here is from genome assembly GCA_009778035.1 of Planctomycetaceae bacterium. Taxonomy (GTDB): domain Bacteria; phylum Planctomycetota; class Planctomycetia; order Pirellulales; family Thermoguttaceae; genus WRKP01. The sequence goes on along the minus strand of WRKP01000050.1, from coordinate 17,537 downwards.
TGCTATTCCGCTTCCGTTGCTCGCCAATGAAGCGGAACTGGCATCCTGTGCCGAAAAAATGGGACAACTTGCCCTGGCATTTCACAACCACCATGACACCTATGGGAAGCATCCACCGCTTTTCACGGTGGATGCAAACGGAAAACCTTTACACAGTTGGCGGGTTTTGATACTGCCTTACCTGGGTAGGAGCGAGGCGGAACTTTACAGGCAAATTCGCCTCGATGAACCCTGGAACAGTGCCTATAACAAACAGTTTCATAGTAAAATGCCGGAAATGTTCCGATGTCCGGTCAGTACGCTGGGAGATACGAAACGGGACACCATTTACTGTATGGTTGTCGGCAAAGAGACGATGGGTGTACCCGATGGACAGGGAATCCAGTGGAATCAGATTACCGACGGAACATCGAACACCATTTTGTTGGTCGAACGCAAGACTCCCGTGTGTTGGATGGAACCTGTTGATGTTCTTCTGGAACATGCCGTTCTCGAAATAAACACGCATGACCTCGGCATCGGTTCGGAACATCCGGGAGGAGCCATCATTGGATTTGCAGATGCCGCAACTTATTTTATGAACGAGGGGATTGACCTCGAAATACTGGAACTCTTTTTGGTGAGAGACAGTCGCCAATTTGAGACACCCGAGGCTCCTTTTCCCAATACCGTCGAATCCCTGAACAAAATTAAAAACACGAGTCATCACGAGCCATAAAGTTGCGATGGCTATCGTTTGAAAACACCAACGATGAAAACCCAACAACTTAACCCGACCTTACCTCCCGACCTGTCGGCATTGGAAGCCTCACTGGCGACGCTGGAGCCGCGGATGCCGCCCGGCAGCCGGGAAGCCGTCAAGGCAAATGCCCTGATGCGGTTGGCGGAATCCTCGCCGCCGCTGACCGGCGAAAAACTGATTGAAACGATTGTTAAAACCGGTGATCAAAAAATCACATTATCGCTCCGGGAATACGTAAAATCCGCCCGGCTCGTTGCCGGATTGTATGGCACCGCCCTCGGCCTGCTCGTCGGCCTGCTGCTCGGCATCGGATTGATGCTGTTGGTTGTCAAATCCACCGTGCGTGAGGTGCATCACGTGTCGGTTCCGTATTTTGTGAACGATGTGATGCGTGAACCTTAACCCCAATCCCCCGAAAATTGCCATGTCCAAAGCCCAAGAAGTCCTCGATACCGCCATTGCCAACCAACCGAAAAAACGTGGTTGGTGGCGTGGTTGCCTCATTGTGTGCCTCCTCCTTGCGCTGCCCTATTACTGGGTTGGTTGCCATACGACACGCCTGCGGGTATCCGAGGAAACTACCCGCGCACTTGGGCCGATGACTGCCGACGGCAAACGCCTCGACTATTTCCGGGCAATGGAAGAGCGATACTATCCGCCGGAAATGAAAACCGATGACAACGGCTATCGACTCATCGTCCGTGCCTTCGGTGCCAATATCAGTGATGAACGGCATCGGCACAATTTCCAAACCGGCGAAAATTACTCGGAAAAATTCGATTCCGAACCACTCCGGCTGCAAGTCTATGAAAAACTCGGACTCGACCCGAACGTCGAACCGACGATGAAACCCGTCGAATCACCGTGGAATATCATTTATCAATACGACAAAGACCATCCCGTCGCGGAAGGCGAAAGGGCATGGGTTCATAAATACCAAGATGCAACCTTCTGGACGTTCGACGACTTCCCGATGCTCGAACAATGGTATGAAGAAAACACGGCAGGCATCGACTTGCTTGCCGAGGCGGTGCGGAAGCCGGCATTTTTTATCCCTTTTACCCGCAAATATGAACACGCACCGGTTACGGAATCGATTTTAGATTTGGAACTTGTGCAGCTCCCCCGTGAATGGTCGCGTGCGGTACAAGCCAGGGCGAATTACCGGCTCGGCATCGGCGACATCGATGGTGTGATTGATGATATTATCACCATTCACCATCTTGCCCGGCATTCGGGCAAGCAGGGATTTCTTGTTTCCGGTCTCGTCGGTATTGCGATTGAAGGGATGGCCATTTCTGTCGGCATTGGGAGCAATCCTGAGTTTCCGCCGACGAAAGAGCAGATTGAGCGTCTTGTTCGGGAACTTGATGCGTTGCCGCCGCGCCCGGCGTATCATGAATGTCTCGAATCGGAGCGTTATTTCGCTCTTGCGGCTCTCCAAGATCAGTATTGGGGAATCAATCCGGGAATGATGGACGACATGTTTCCGATAACACTGCTTCCCTTTCTGGGTTGGGCAGTGGACATTAACATTGCGATGAATAGGCTGAACAAAGTGTATGATGTGATTACGAATCCCAATCCGGTCGAAAACGATGATACGAAATGGGTTGATCAGATTTTTTCCGGCACATCAGCCCGGCCGATCAACCCTTTCCCGCTCTTATTTGTTCGCAGCCGGACGAATAAGATAATGGACTCGCTCATTAACCTGCTTGTGTCAGCAATGCAGGCGGGCCGGGAAGGGTGGCGGCGGCTCGAATGTGCGACAAACATGCAACGCTTGACGCTTGCGTTGCTCTTGTACGAAAAGGAGCATGGAACGTTGCCGGAGGGGGATTGGCGGGAGGCGATTAGGCCGTATCTTGGAGCGAATGCGGATAGATATTTTCAGTGTCCAAGTCACCTCCGTTTGGCGGCGGGGGAGACGAATTATGCGATGATTGGCGGCGTGCCGAATGGGATTGATTCGCCGACGAGAATCCTCATCGCCGAGGTGACACAACCGCAACGATTGGGAGAGGGAGATGGTCGTTTGCCGTTTGAAAAGGCACAATTTGGCGACCGACTTGACACAGATTTTGATGGTCTTGGCAGTTATCATACTGGTGGGATGAATACGGGCTTCCGCAGTGGCGGGATGCGTTTTGTGCTGGAAAGCACGGAGCCGGAGGATTTGCGGGCATTTTTGGACGGCCGTTAGCCGCGTATCCACTTTTGTTATGGACAAAAAAGCCGTCATCCCGGCGGAAGTCGGGAACCAGACATTGCGTGCGATGCGGGGGGGGGCCTCTGGGTTCCGGCTTTCGCCGGAATGACGAAAACGCGTCTAGAGCAATTTGAAACTCACTCTAGCCGCGTTGCTGACGATGCGTAGCGGCTCACTCCGGCGCATCTGGAAGCGCCAAGCCCTTAACAACCGCCTCCACCAACTGCTCCAGTCGGCCGTATGCCGGACTCGTGTCTGAAATGATCGGCAAGCCAATGATGCTGTTTGAAAATGATACGCCTAACACAAAATCGCCAAATATGTCAGCAATTTTGGCAACGTCAAACTCCAACGAGGCCGGCTGCGTCCATTCTACCGCATGCTCCGGCGAAACAAGCACAAACAACAACGTCGTTTGCGGATGTTCCAAATCCTCTAATTTCAAATCCCGATTCGACAACGGTGCCCCCGGCGAATCAAAATACCGAATAATCGTCTGCGTGGGCCCAATGCCCGGCACGCCCGGCATAAAGACATTCGGCACCGTTTGCAATGCCTCCAAATTCGCCTCACTGTTCCAAGGCTCATCCAATTTGAAGAGGTCATGCCATTCGGAAAGGCCCATCGTGGGCAACAGAGCGACCCGCCAACTCAAAAGCGGTGTGCCGTCATCTCCCAAAATATCCGTTGGAAACTTGCCGTGCTCCGCATAATACAAACCGGCATAATGTGCAAACATTTCCAATCGGTCGGCAAGCCAATTCTGCAACTGCTCCTGCTCCCATCGTTCCTGCTGTTCCACCATCGCAACTTGCTGATTGCGAAGTCCGTCGGCAACGGTCGGAATCAAGTCCGAAAAATTATTCAGGCTCACATGAACCTGCGTGTCCGCAACATCGGTCGACGTCGCATCCAGCAACGCAATGGCAAAACCGTAGGGAATCGGCAAACGTTGCATTATTGCATCACTCTGGGATGCAACTTGCATCATCGACCTGACCGTCGTTTGGGCATTGATGATCATACCTTGGATTGCCTCGCCGATGGTTTCCGCACTTTGTTCATTCCGGGCTTCCACGAAAACCGAAATCATCGGCTCGCCATCCGGTGCTGAAACATTGAGCGAAAGCGTCATCGCCCGAAGATGCTGACTGATAAGCGAGATAAAGGCGTGAGGAACACCCAATTCCCGGGCAGCCTGCTCAACCATGACTTCGAAAACTTCGGGACTGACGGCAAGACCTTCGACCGAAGCGATAATTGCCAATTCACGGGCATCGACCGGCGTGTGTTTGAGGCGTTGCAAGACGGCACTCTCGGAAACCGAATCGGAGAACACGGACTTGATGTCTTCCTGGATCCCTTGGGCAATCACAACCGTCCGGTCATCAATAATGCTCAGGGCTAAAAATTGCGGAATGACTTCATCGGGCGGGGTGAGGTCATAGTATTCGTTTCGTCCTTCGGTGCGTTTTACGGATTCGAGGATTTCGGGGGCGATTTCCTCGGGCGAGCCCAGCAGGGTAGATAGATTGAAAGGCTCCGCAAATGTAATCACCGTCGAGCGGCGGATGACGGGAAAGGTCCTGACGAGCATATCTTGGGGATTTTGCGGATTCGGAATGATCACTTGGGCGGGAAAGGGCAGGCCGTTGGATTGAACGAAAAATTCTACATCATTCGGGTCGAAGTTGAGGAAAGGCAGTTGCATTCCTTGGGCGACGATGCTGCGAACGAGGAGTTCTGCGTCGGTGCAGACGGGCGAGTTCAGAAATTGCTTGGGCTTTGCGGCGATTACGAAAATTGGATCGGCGAGCATTCGTTGGATGGGCAGGTTGTTTTCCGGCCCGAGTGCGGCGAGCATTTCGGCGGAGGGCAGCGGCACGCCGAGTGTCGGCATATCGACAATTTCTGCTGTCGGGTCGGTTTGTTGTGGAGAATTATTGCAACCGGCAAAAAGGATTACGGCAAGCAGAACGAAGAAAAATTGATGTTTCACGGGATGGAGGGGGAGAGATTACCGGGATTCGGCAGAGCACTGCACACGGGGCAGTATAGCCGATTTCGCCTGTCGGGACAAGACACTGTTTACAAGACATTTGTCATTCCGGCGTACTTTTTGTCATTCCGGCGAAAGCCGGAATCCAGAGGAACTGGCTTCACACGCAATGGCTGGTTCCCGGCTTGCGCCGGGATGACGAAAGGGCGTCCAAACCAATTCTGAATATGCTCTAACCGCGTCGCCCTGCGACTTGCAGGGCGATATTCGCGATTGCAATTCAAATATAATTCATCAGCGACATCTGGAACATCGTGCCCGTCAACTGCATACTCGCTTGATATGCCAGTTGCTGACTCATGAAATCCAACGATACTTTTTGGAAATCAATCCGCAAAACATGATTCAACGTCTCTTCAAACTGAATATTCTCGTCGTACAACCGCATCCAAGTGCTGTCCAAACTCGTCTGCATCACGCCAACCGTCGCCTGCGACGCATTCATTTTGACGACCGCTACTTCCAATAACTGCGACGCTCGCTCGATCTCTCGGGTATCATTCTGTTCCATCGCAAGTTGCATCCGAATCAACGCATTAAATAACGATGCCGTCTCCTGCGGATTCGGATCATTTCCCTTCAATTCACTGTCCGTTCCGCCCAGCAATGTTCCCGAACTTACCGCAATCACTCCACTGCCGTCACTCGACAAACCATCCGAATTTGCCGCATTTTGCACATCAAACATCGCACGAACCTGCGGCGATGCCAGCGTCTGAAAAAGTTCAATCACATCATTTGCCGTCGTTACATCAGGCTCAATCGAAAAACGAAGCGTTTGAGTCGATGCGTCATACATAAATCCCGGCGGGCCTTCAATGAATTCAACCGTTACATCGTTTGCATATGTCCCTATGTTGTTTGCCGTAACCAAAAGCGTCCCATTAAGCACCTCATTATTCATTACAACGTGTGCAATTTCGCCCGGCACCGTTTTCGTTCGGTATTCTTCGCCCGGATTGACCAATCCCAACTCGATGGCCGCCGTCGAAAGCAACGTTCGATCAACACGCGTTGCCTGATCGCCAAAACTTTTATCCACAAATTCAATGCCGTTGCCAAAAAGTGCAAGCGTTGCCGTCAGCAAACCATCGCGGTTATCAGGATGTTCGTTGATAATCCGCAGAATATCCGCCATCGTTTCCGCTCCGTTAATATCAATTTCCATCACCGTCCCGTCGTTGCGGGTGATGATAAAATCAACACCGCCGTTCGTGCCGCCGGCTGTTTGGACGAATCCATCATAAACGACTCCGCTGCCGTTGTTCGGCTCGTTGGTTTCATCGAGTTGCAGATCGAAAAACTGTTTTGGGCCCGGCTGCGACTCAAAGGCCTCGACGATTTGGCATGCCGTCGTTACACCGGAATTGATTCCAATGATAATCGTCTTTGTCTCTTCATTCATCGAAACAACGACTTTGCCCTGCGGATCATTCGTCGGCACGAATTCCAAGGTGTAATCATTCCAGTCGGTTCCTTCATTTCGGGCCGTCAACAAGAGCGCACTATTTGCCGACACGCTTGCATACTGTGCCGACGCGTGCATACCGGGGCCGGTGTAATCATACACACCGCGTCCAAAGTCCAGGGCTTCCAATCTGGTATCCAAATCAAGCGAACGCACACCGAGTTGGCTTGCCGTTGTTCCGCCGTTTTCTCCAATGCAGAAATCCGCTCCGCTTACCCTGCTGCGAATGTCGATCCCGTTTTTGGAACCATTGATTGAAGCAAAGAGTCCATATTTCGGGTCGTTCAATTCGGCCAGCAGGTCGCCAACCGTGTTGCAATGCTCAAAGGAAATCGACCAGACGGCATTATCATTCACCAATTCGATGCCGGATAAATCGAGGTCCGTTCCGGTTCCGCCCGCCGTTGCCCCAAACGATACCGGAATGCCGGGCAGCATCGGGATAATTCCCGTCCCGGCTGCGTCCGTCCCTTGTTGGTCGCGTAACGTCAGCGACGCCGTAACGGGCGGGATCGTTCCCAAGGCCGAAGCATTGTTGATGGCTTCGATGATATTGTTTGCGTGCGTATTGTCGGGATGAATGCGAATCAGCATTTCGCCGGTTTCTTCGTCGTATTCGATGATTTCTTCACCCGGCGTAATCGTACTGTCGGCCAGCAGCGAAACGTGCAGACCGTCATACATGGAGCCGTTATGGTTGGCTTGAATGAGAATATCATTATTCGCACCGGCAAAACGCAGTTCGAGGCTTGACTTCGTGCCGAGCAAGTTGCCGAGCAGCGTCGTGTTCGTCAATGCAGGATTCAGATCGCTGCCTTCGAGCGGCAAATTGCGATGGAATTCCACGTTGGTCGGGATACCCAGTTGCCGGGCGATTATTCCGCGTCCGACTTCCGAAACGCTGACCGAACCAACGAGCGATTCGGGAACGGAAAGCACCAAACCGTTTTCCGTCAGATCGACCCGCACGCTAAAATGCGGATTTTTGCTGTTTTCGACGGCTCGTTGAACATCTTCGACGGTAACGCATCGGCTCAAATCGACATCGAATGTTTGCACACGACCATCGACGACATATGTAAACCGGATGGAACCTTTATCAATCCCTTTCCCGCCGTTGAGGTCGCTTAAGAGCGTTTTTGGAGTCAGCGAGGGATTCAGGTCATTGCCCCGCATGGGCTCGGAAATTGCCCCGAAAGCATCTTCGCCGTTGATGTTGGAAAGGGAGAGCAGATCGCTGTCGCTCCAGGAACGCAGGTTGTTCACGCTGCCGGTATATCGGACGGTATAGGAGGATTCCGTTCCCCAGAGGAAGGGAATCTCGGCGGTGGTTGCTCCGGCGAAGAGATACCTCCCGCCGAAGGCGTTGTTGCCGAAGTTGAAAATGCTTTGGAGGATTTGGTTTACATTTTGTGCGAGTGCGTTTCGTTGTTCGGGCGTCGTAGCGGAGTTGAGGGCATCGAGAGCCATCTGGGCGGCATCGTCGGTTGGTTCGTTGAGTTTTGAGAGGACGGAACTGGTTGCATTGAGAAAGGTTTGTGTGGATTGGAGGTTGCTGGCGTTTTGGTTTTTCCGCAGCATTTGGGACTGTACGGAGAGCGTCGCGGTCGCATTGAAGGGGGAGTCGCTTCCGTGTTGGAATTGCCGTTGGTTATAGATTTGCCAATCGAGGTTTGCGAGAGCGGCAGCGCTCCCGGCCAGGGCGGAGCCTGCTCGCTGTGTTTGGAGGGGAATGCTGGATCGTCCGAGTCCGAGGGGCACAATCGTCATGTCCGGTATAATCGGCAAAATCGGCATAAAAGTTGAGCGGAAACGCCGTGCAAGTTTCACATGAGGGAAGGCAGGCCGCCGACTGCCGGACGGCTTGCATCGGAATAACAGTTTCCGAGCAAGTCTGTTATAATACGTAAAGCATGGACGATCAGCACCAACGTGATACCGGCTCCCGCATTCCTCCATCGGATGCGGACACCCTGCGCCGTATTGCCGATGTGCTGCTCCAATCGGGTATCGAACACTTTGCGGAGAAATTTCAACAGGAATTCATCGCATTGCACAAGGGCGACTCTGATATTCTTGAAAATTTTGACAATCACCAGGCCGAAACCAGCGTTGACCAGGCTATGGGACTGCGGAGTCGGCAAATCGTCGGCCTGGACATCGTCAAAGGACTTGACCGATTCGATGGCAATGAGGATACCTACCTGAAACTGTTGCGTTCTTACTTAAACAGCATTCGCTCCATAATAGGTGCCATCGAGGTTGTCAGCGAGACCGGTTTGGCAGATTACACGTTAGCGGTTCACAGCATTAAGGGGACAAGCCGGGACATACTTGCCCTGCCGATCGGCGATGAGGCGGCGGAGATGGAAAAAGCGGCCAAGGCTCGTGATTTCGAGTTTTTGCAAGAATGTAATCCGGCATTCCGCGACAGGGTATTGCAACTGCTTGACGATATCGAGAATTTGCTTGCCGATGTCAATGCACAAAATTCAAAGCCCAAGAAGGACAAACCGGACAGTGCGATGCTGTCGCAACTCCTTGTTGCCTGCCAAAATTACGACATGGATGGAGCGGATGAAGCGATGGCGAAAATTGATGAATATCAATACGAGTCGGAGCAGGAATTCGTCGATTGGCTACGGAAAAATGTTGACCTGGCGGATTTTGAGGAAATTATAGAGAAACTTGCATAGAGAAACTTGCACATCCACTGCCGGGCAAGTCTATTCCGTGTTCAATTCCGAAAGTTGTTGCTGGATTTCTTCAAGCCGTTCCTGACTGGGCATGGCAACAGGGATTTGATGCGTCAGGTTCGATTGCAGAGAATAAACTTCAAGCAATCTATTTCCCTGCTCGTCCTGTATTTCTTTTTCGTAGCGAAGTATTTTACGGCGGAGCAAGAGCAGGGTCAAAATATACAGAGTATCCGGCTCGCTCGGCGAGGAAAGAAGCCGATCGAAAAGCCCCTGCAAGGTCTCGCCGGAAACCTGTTGCGAAATGCCGTCGCCGACGTGTTTGACCGTTGATTTCCACCATCCGAAGGTGTTTTCCGGCGGGCCTGTCCAATGTTCGACCGCAATGTCTTTCCGTATGAACAGACCATCCTCGCTATGAAGTACCGAAAAAAACGGCTCGTTCAGGCGAAATTCTCTGCGGGAAATGGAACAACTCCGTGAAGGACGCGGGACTTCCACGATAAAGCAAAATGAAAAAACGGCTTGCCGGAATCGTATAAAAATTGCCGATTGCCGACAAGAGCAAAATGCCCTTCGGAATGTGCGAGGCGGAATGTGCAAGGAAGTATTTTATGCCGTCCATTTCCCCTACCGCTCTGTTAACGTGTGCAATTCGGCAATCATCCGCCGCGTTGCGGACTCGACGGCGTCTTCCCAACGGATTTCAGGATCCGATGCCGAAAGGTGCGCGAATATGATGCCCCGCGAATTGTTAATTAACGCACCCGAACCATCGCGGTGAAACGCCTTTGCAACATCTTCCGCCGTGCCGCCCTGCGTTCCATAGCCGGGAACGAGAAACGGAGCCGACGGCATCACCTGTCGAAGTTCCGCTAGTTGCTCCGCCCAAGTCGCTCCAACGACGGCACCAACACTGCCGGCCGTCCGCTGGGCGAGCCGTTCGACATATTCGGCAACGCGGCGATAAATCGGCTGTCCCTCGACTTCCAAATCTTGCAGCATTTTCCCGCCCGGATTGGACGTTTTGACAAGAACATACACGCCGGCACCGCGTTCGACGGCCGTTTTGACGAACGGTTCAATCGAATCATCGCCGAGGTAGGGCGACACCGTCATCGCATCGGCACCCCAAGCAGATTCGCTGCCCAAAATACCAGCGGCATAGGCTTCAGCGGTCGAGCCGATGTCGTTTCGTTTGCCGTCGAAGATCACGAGCAACCCTTGTTGTTTGGCATATCGAATCACATTTCGCAGGGCGGTCATTCCGTCGGGGCCGTATTGTTCAAAGAAAGCGGCTTGCGGTTTCACGGCGGGAACGAGCGGAGCGGTGATGTCGATGATGGTTTTGCAAAAGCGTTCAAAGGAGTCGGCAACGGCACCGGTTTTACAGGATTGCGGCAGGGATTCCCAACGGGGATCAAGCCCGACCAAAACGGGATTACCCTTTTGGCGGATGGCTGCGGAAAGGAGTTGCGAAAATGTCATGGAGATAATACGGAGAGCTGCGAGTGTAGCATAAACGGCAGCGAAATCAAGGTGTTGGGGCGTTCTCAAATGGATTTGGACACGCTCTATGCCGCGGAATCTGCGAATATTTTGTGAATCTGGGCAATTTATGCCGATTGAAACAGCCAATGACTAAGAACTTGACTCTCCATACGATATTGCCGAAAAAATAAGAGTAATCCGTTTTCTCGGATTTTTGTTCCCAACAGGCAGTACGAGTATGCAGTTTTCCTCGGCAGTGTTCCCCTCGGTGTTGGCCCCCTCAATGTTGACAATGTATAAAAAAAATCTTTACATCGTTTCCATCGCTCTGATTCTATGCTGCACAGGGGCTGTATCAGCACTTGCACAAAAAAATACCGCAACGAACGAATTCTATCCCCGATTACTCGGCTCGCAACTCCAACGCATCGCTAATACTTCCGCCAATCTCAACAATACCCCTCTGCGCGAAACTTGCACCGCAATTCTCAACGACATAAACACCATTGCCCTCCAACTCGAACAGAATCAAGCGGCCGAAATAGGCACCGAACTCGAACGCCTTGAGCAATCTATTCGAGCATTGGAAGCGATTCTCGAAAATTGGACGCTGTCGGAATCCGCTGCCGCTCCCTATATTCCCTCAAAAACCGCCTTGGAAGAAGTCATTACGGCACTCAGACGCCGAATGTATGTTTGGACGGCACTCTCCGAAGCCGAAACCGTCGACGCATCGCCCCTTACGACGCTTTATGGGAAAAATTTTGACGACATCGACCGCTTGCAAGAGCGAACATACGCTGCCGGACAGTATTTTATGCGGTTAAGGCGGCCTGCAAACAATCAAACAGGCCAAACTTGGTGCGACTATCTCGAAACGCATTCTTGGCTCATCGAACTCGAAGCCTCCCGGCAGCCTTCCGACCATTCGATTCGCCTCGTTTCGCTGGCCAGTCCAAACATTCCGGTCGAAATCCTGAAAACGCTTTCCAATAGGGCGAATACAACGCTGCTTCGTTTGGAATCGCCTTCGCTGACGAACGAGCAGCGAGCGTTCCTGAACCATCCAACCGTCAGAACTTGGAAGGAAGAATTGCAAAATTGGACGTCAGATACCGTCATGCCGATTGCAATGCTTCCGCTTTTGGAGCAATACGAAGCGACCGGCGGAATGACCGATATGCGGGCACTGGCCCAATTCCTCGACCTGTTAGCCCAATCCAAAACGCCGGAATACCGCGAACTCAGCAATCATATTCGGCAGCAATACGACATGCCGAATGTTCGGATATTCCTTTCCCGATTGTTGTTGAACAATCATTTGCCGCCGCCGGCTTCAGAAATCGCGTCCTTCCGCGAGGTGATTCAATCGCAGCCGGTCATTGGACGCCGCCAGACGGCAACGGAATTTCAAGTTTCCTTCATTTCGCACCCGACCCGCGTGTTGACTTCGCTGGATGTTGGCGTTGACTTATCAACGATTTCCCGCTCCGATGCGTTTGCCACGAAACTGTTCAATACGGGTCAAACGATGGTCGTCGCCCGAAAACTCATTGAATTGACCGAAACGGGTTTCCGCACGGAACCTGCCCAGGCCCGAATTGTCGATCACCGGATGCGGCTCGTCGGAGTTAATACGGAATTCGACAATATGCCGCTCGTTTCGGGATTATTCCGCAATGTCGTCCGCAATCAGTATGAATCCCGTATTCAGGATGCCAATACGGAAACGCGGCGGAAGATACTGCAGCAGGTTCGTGCTCAAATCGACCGCGAAACCGAACAGCGATTGCGACCGATTAACGAAACCATCAGCAGGGTTTCGCAGTATGTTGACGAAGAGTTTGCGTTGCGTGTCGAGCAACGGGAATCACGAACGGACGAGCATTGGCTTTTGACGTCTTGGGGGATTCGCAGTGCGGGAGCGTTGTCGAGCAATACTCCGGCCCCGGAAACGCAGTTTGGAGCGCTTGCCGACTTGAAAATCCACGAATCACTCCCCAATATGCTGCTCGGCAAATTGGAATTTGAAGGCCAGCACGGGACGGTTCGGGACTTTAAGGAGATGTTGGCCGAAAAGTTTCAGCAGCCTGGTCTTGCCAGACCGGCGGAAAATGATGACGTCGAAGTGATGTTTGCGTCGCACAATCCGGTAGTTGTTCGTTTTGTGGATGGCCGTGCGGAAATTACGATTTCGCTTGCTGCTCTTCGCTTGCTTAACCAGACACATCGCAATTTCCAGGTTATCGTTCGGTACATTCCGGCATACGATGACGAAGGCCGATTAGTGTTGAAACGGGATGGCTATATTAGTCTTCCGACGGCTCCGCGTGAGCAATTTGTATTACGGGCGGCATTTGCCAAGATATTTCCAACGAGTCGGCCACTCCCGTTGGTGCCGAAGGTGTTGGAGAATGACTCGCAATTTGATTATTTAACGACGGGACATTGTCGGATCGAAAACGGTTGGCTTGCGATCGCGTTGGTGCTGCAACCGGAGGTGTAATTTTTGCCGAGTCCCCTCCAAAGGGGAAAAGCGAACCGGCAAATGCTCGAAAACGAGCAGAGTGTGCCTTCGAGCGGACACTTGGACGATCGTCAAATTTCCCCTTGACGCATTTTCGGAATATCCCTATCATTCCTCCATCTGCGTCGGGCGGGAGATTTTCGCGGCGATGCAGAGGGACGCAAAATGAAAAAGTTCATTTTTGGCACTTCATTGTTCATCGCTCTCGTAACAGCCGGTTGCTCCAATTCCCAGTTGCATCAATCGCTGTTACTGCACGAAAACCGGCAGTTGGAAGACGCATTATATGCGGCTAGTGCCCAACTTGCTGATTTAAGGCGAGAAAACAATGCCCTGCGAAAACAACAGTCAAACGAATTCCACGAACCAATGACACGAAACCGTGACGATGTTTGGGAAGACGACTTCGATATGTTTACGCCGTTTGAAATGCCGAGAGTGTTATTGCCCGATGAACCAAGCACGACGGAATTGCCCGCACGGCTCAGAGAATCGCAAGCAATACCCATTTGGAGTCCCGTCCGATAACAAAACAAAAACTTATAGGAGACTGTAACGTAATGAAAAAACACCACTCAGACAAACTTCAATCAGCCATCCGTTCGTTGGACGATGCGCTCAAATATGCCCGATCGGCAGAATTCCAGGAACTCGGCGCCGAGTTTAAAAGCGTCCTCATCGCGGCCGTCATTCAAAACTTCAAATTGACGCTTGCCGTGTGCAGACAGATGTTCAATCTGTTGCTGACGGAACTCGGCGAAAACAATATCGAAGGAAAATCCTTTGAAACCGTGTTGCAACTCGCTGCGGAGAAAGGGTTGATCGGCAACCTCGAACGCTGGCAGGGCTACCTGGACAACGAGCACATGGATCCGTCGTGCAATCTTGGCATTCGGACCTTCGAGACTGCCTCCGCATTTATGGTCGACTTGACGGCCCTGCTTCAAATTTGCGAAAGGGAATCGACCAGCGAATACCGCCGTGCCGCATAGGGACCTTTCGTTCGCCGCCGTATTTAGCCGCCCCGCAAGGCGGGGCGTATTCGGTCGGCCTGCCAATCATCCTTCCATGACATCCTGCTCGCGGTTTTTGGCGAGTTCGCTGGCCTCATCTTCGTATTTTTTCGTCAGTTTTTGGATTTCATCCTTGGTGGTATCGCGAACGTCTTCCGAGAAAATTTTGCCTTTTTCGGACATTTCGGCTATTTTATTACCATCGCGGCGCACATTTCGGACCGCGACCTTGGCTTCTTCGCTGAGTTCCTTAATTCGGGCGACCATTTTTTGGCGGACTTGGGTCGAAAGCGGCGGAATGTTCAACCGGACGACCCGGCCATCGTTATTGGGCGTGTAGCCCAAATCGGCAGCGATGATTCCTTTTTCGATTTCTTTGAGCGTGCCGGTATCAAAGGGACGAATGAGAATTTGATCAGGCTCAGGACAGGAAACGGTCGCGACCTGTTTGAGCGGAGTGGGCGAGCCGTACACATTAACTTTCACGGAATCGACGAGGCCGGGATTGGCGCGTCCGGTGCGGATACCCGTGAGGTTTTGTTTCAATTTTTGGATCGCCTTTCCCATCCGATCTTCCACGTCGAGAATAATTTCTTCAGCCTGCATGATTGCTCCTTACTACATTTCTGTATCAACTATTCCAATTATGAGGGCGATTATATCACAGCGATTTGGTTTTTGCTAGATGCTGAACCCGGGGGCTGACGCCCCCGGCTCTTGCATTTGTGCCGCTCGTGCGCCTCGCCCGAACGATTATGGTATAATCCCGCTATGCCGGGCAGCGAAGTCAGCGAAATAATTTTCCGATGGGGACGCATTCAAGACAACAGCGATTGGCTCCTGCCCCTTATCGTCTTCGCCCTGCTACTCATCTACTGCGTCCGGCGATACAAAATTGATGCCGCACAACTCAAACTTTGGCAACGCTCACTCCTCCTCACCCTCCGCATCACCGCCCTCGCCGGACTGCTCCTCTATTATCTGCATCCGCAATGGGAAAATCTCATCGGGAACTCCCGAGTCGTTGTCCTCATTGACACCAGTGCCAGTATGGCAAGCCGAGATGTCGATGGCGATCAGACCCGACTCGATGCCGCTCTCGAGTGGCTCGAACACAGCCAACTCCTCGAAAAACTTGCCGAACAACACGACGTCGCGATGTTCGGTTTTGATGAGACATTGGCCGGCGAGTCGCCTGGCGGCAATCCGCTCACTCCCGACGGCACCGCAACCGCTCTCGGCGACGCCCTCTACGACACCCTGCAACGCGAACGCGGCCAACCCCTCGCCGGAATCATCCTGATTTCCGACGGCGGACACAATACCGGCCGCCCCCTCGACTCCCCTTTGGAAACGGCAAACCGCCTGCGGATGCCCATTTTTCCAATCGGCGTCGGCCAAACACATCCGCCGCTTAATTATCGAGTCGGCCTCATCGACCTGCCAGACCGCGTCGTTCCCAACGACCCCTTCATCGTGAAAGTTCCCATCGAAAGGGTCGGCGGCAACCCGTTAGATGCTCCGCCTGCACATCGCAATGCAACTCTCGAACTATCGCTCGATGATGTATTGCTCGAAAGCCGCGAAATCGCCTTTGAAGCCGATGGAATTATCGAAACGTCCTTCAACGTCCGGCTGCCCGAACCCGGAACGTACCGCTTATCCGTGGAGGTGATTCCGCCGCCGCACGCGAACGACGCAATTCCTGAAGATAATCGGCAGCAAATTGAAGTCCATGCCGTTGACCGTAAAGACCGGATTTTGCTCTTCGCTTCCACGCCGAGCAGGGATTACCAGTTTATTTGCTCGCAACTTTTCCGCGACCAAACGACCGAAGTGGATGTTTACCTCTCCTGGGCACAGCCCGGCATCTCGCAAAATGCGGACCGGATTTTAGACCGTTTTCCCTCTTCCCGAAGCGAAATGGCGGAATACGACGTCATCATCGCGTTCGATCCCGACTGGCGGGAACTTTCGCCGGAGCAAATCGACATCTTCGAATTTTGGGTTGCCCGGCAGGGCGGCGGCTTGATTCTCGTTGCGGGACAGATCCATCAAGCCGACAGCATTACCGGTTGGGTAACGGATCCCGGAATGGATAAAATCCGAGCACTCTATCCCGTCGAATTTTTGGCACGGACTTCTGCGTTTGAACATCGTTTTCGGAGCAGTCCGACGGCGCATCCGCTTCGGTTCACCCGGGCGGGCGAATCCGCCGAATTTTTGCAAATTACGGACGAACAGGGGGCCGTTATGAACTTTTGGAGTCTGTTTCCTGGCTATTTCGGTTATTTTGCGGTGCGTGGCGTGAAACCGACGGCAACGCTGTTGGTTTCGTCGGGATCGCCGGAAATACTGGGCCGGGAAGAGACGGGTTCGCTCATCGTTGAGCAATTTTACGGGGCGGGCCGAGTGCTTTATTTCGGCAGCGGCGAGTTATGGCGGCTTCGGCGAATTGATGAACGGGTATTTGAGCAAATGATCACGAAGACTGTCCGTTCGGTGGGCCAAGGCCGATTGCAACGGGAATCCGATCGGGGGACGCTGGCAACGGATAGGCCGCGGTATTCGATGGGTTCGATGGCTCAAATTCGGCTCACGGCAAGTGATGCGCAGTTGAATCCGTTGACATTGCCAGCGTTGCCGGTCGAAGTCATTTCGCCGACGGGCACATTGCGAATGCTGGATGTGATGCTTGATTTGAACATACCGGGAACGTATTTGGCGTATTTGCCGTTGGATGTGGAGGGAACTTGGACAGTGCAATGGACGGTGCCTGATGCTCAATCGGACGGGGCGGAGCAGCAGATTGTACGGACGTTTCAGGTCCAGATGAGTGATTTGGAGCGAGAGCATCCGAATCGGAACGAGTCTTTATTGCAGGAAATCGCGGAGCGGAGTGGGGGGATGTATTTTGCGGATTTTGGATTAGCGGAGAGTTTGCCGGAGCGGATTGGCGTGCGTTCTCAGCGTGCGGTGGTGGATGGGGCATTTCAGGAGAAGTTGTTGTATTATCTTTTGTTGGCGATTTGTTGTATCTTGCTTGCGGAATGGATGTTCCGCCGTTTGATGCAGTTGGCGTGAGGGTAACCCGTCCTTCCGGCACTCCCGTCATTGCGCCTCTTCCCGTCATTCCGGCGAAAGCCGGAACCCAGAAGAATCGGCATCGCACGCAATGCCTGGATCCCGGCGTGCGCCGGGATGACAATGGAGGCAAAATGACGGCATTTCGCCCGCGAAAACGGAAAAATTCGTACCATCCTTCATGTTTGCCCATTTTCTCTCGCTTGCCCATCTTTCCCAAATACCCCCTCTTGTCTGTTTTTTTT
>WRKP01000049.1 GCA_009778035.1 Planctomycetaceae bacterium | reverse complement strand
CGCCGCCCATGCCACCCATGCCGCCGCCCATCATGCCGCCGCCCATGCCGCCACCCATCATGCCACCGCCCATGCCGCCCATCGAGCCGCCGCCCATACCGCCCATTCCCATACCGCCGCCCATCATGCCGCCGCCAAATTGAGCGAGCACATTCGGGTCGCCGTCGATTGCATTCGGCATTCGATAATAGGACATCGGCACTCCGTCAAAACCAGGCATACCTTGCATTGCCGGACCGGAACCTGCATTCCCGTTGCGGTTGGCATGCGGATTTTGTCGGTCGTACGCTCGGTTAAACGCATCTTCGATATAATTCGAACTCATCGTCATCGGATCGCCCTCCAGCAAATCGCCGACATAGTAGACCCGAGTAACCAAATCGCCCCGAGCACGACGCGTGCTCGTTATATTAAGCATCTCGTTTTTCACGACGTATGTGAGACCGTGTTGTGCGAGAACCGTTGACAGTACATTACGCATCCGAATGCCGTTTGCAGTTGGGATCACGACCATCGTTCCGGTCGGCACATCGGCTTCTTGAAGTGCGGCCCTATCCAAATAATAGTTGATTTCCACTGCATTACAAAGCATTTGCAATGCTTGCTCAAGCGGAACCGCCTGATTCACATTGAATGTGACGGGCATTTCTAACTGCCGGTTAATCCTCTGTTCCATTAGGGGTCTCTGATATTGGAGACTGCGGTTGGATGCTTGCCGCCGGTTGCTCAACGCTGCCCAGTCGGGAGCATACATCATATTTCGTTCCCCGATGTTCGGGATAACCGACGCCCGGTCAACATCCAGCAGGGCTTCGACGACGCCGTCCCGTTTGAGATCACGAACATCATGACTTCGGTTGACGTTATACACCATTTGTGCCATCGTTGCCAAAACCTGCGTTTCGGGAGCGTCGGGAGCAAATTCCCGAGCCTTCTTGGCGACAATCAACGCTTCTTCAAACCGCTGGTCGTCGATCAATTTTTTATATTCGCGGAACATCGAAGCCAACTGCTCTTCCTTGTTCAGGAATCTTGCTTGTTCGTGTCGAAGTTCGGCCCAAACGGCTTCGTTAACCCGATCCTGCTTGTCCTGCGACGCATAACGCTCGCGGAAACTGACCGTCTCCGCAATCGCCCGGTCAATCTGCTGGAGGTAAATCCCTTTGCTTTGGGCGTCCAGTTGATTTTCCTGTTCGACTCGTCGTTTGGCATTATAAAGCAAATCCAACGCGGCATCCGGCTTGCGTTCCATCGTCGTCAGCCGTTGGGCTTCCGACAGTTGTTGGATGACTTCCGAGGAAATCTGCGAAATGGCCGCTTGCCGATTGATCAGCGTTTGGTCTATGTACGGTGTATTTCTGCCAGGCACCGGAATCTGCGGAGCAAGAACCGGCTGACTGTTGCTCGCCTGGATAACCTGCGACGGTTCCATCATTTGCGGCTGTCCCATGACCTGCGGATTGACCGGCGGAGGAACGCTCATCCCCTGACGCCGGGCTGCGATTTCGGATAAAAACCGATTCGGCGAATTCCCTTGCGGGAACGCACTTTCCGGCAATCCGGCAGATGCTGCTCTTCGGGCAATCTGTTCGGCTTGCTCAAATTGGCCCGCATCCAATGCGACTCTCGCTTGCTGCAACATCTGGAGTGCTTGCTCCAATACCGCTTGGGCGGCTTGAGACAACGGCTGCGGGGTGTTTTGATTGTGTATCGGCTCAACGGACGCATGCATATTCTGGACGCGTCGGGCATCGTTGATGCGTTGAGCCATCGCCATCGGCTCGAGGCCGTTATTTTTGTCTTCAGGACTGTAATACTGGACTTGCTGCTTGACTGCTTCTTGAGTCAGTTGCGTGGCCAAATCGAGTTCGTTACGGCGGAGCATCGTGTCTGCCTGAATCAGGAGGAATCGGGCATATTGCTGTCGGAACTGTTCGGAATTCTCTTGCGTTTTCGCCTGCTCCATAAGCCGACGATAATCCTGGATGAGATTTTGGATGCGGGCGGGTTGGTCTTCGTTTGGTTGGAATTCCAACTGCATGGCGGCGACTTCGTTGAGAAGCCGTTCAGCCGTTGCAATATCCCGGGTTGCGACAGCCCTTCGGGCATCGTGCAACCTTTGAGCGGCCAGTTGGCGTGGCTGCGGAATTCCGCTTTGCGTTACAGTTCGCAAGGCGACGGAGTGTGTGGCGGCTTCTTGAGGATGCGCACCTGGCTGCCCCGAAGGTTGCCCAGCGGCCTGCGCAAGAAGAATACTACCGGAAAACACAACCGGGAGGGCCAGACATACCGTCAGTCCCAGAGTAGCGGCAACGAAGCCCCGATGATATCGCGATGTTGGTTTCAATGCTATTCTCCTTATCTTATTCGCCTATTTTCCCAACCGACCAGATCCTTGGAAGGAAAATAAGGGTTCTATCTCTACGCTTATCGTTGACGTGAGAGCGAATTCATTAGGAAAAATTGCCGAATTGACATTTTAGAGGTTTTTAAGGCCTGGAACCGGCCCTCACCGACGCAAAATCGCCGACAATCGGCGTTAGCCGCATCGCCCTGCGACACGCCGCTCGGCTGGCTTCCGCCTTCGCCGGAATGACGGTCTCCGACAGGTCTATTTTGCCGAGCCCTCGCCCGCATCGTCGGAGGAAGCATTCCCAAACAGTTGCGCCAAATCGGAAAAACTTCGCATCGGCTCCTTGCCCTGCTTCATTTTCTCCGTAATCGGCTTCTCCTCCTTCTTCACCGGTGCGGATACAAACGTCCGCGGAGCACGATCAAACGATCGGCCACCCGACGACTTCTCATAACGCTTGCCGTCCCGAGAATCACGCGGCGGCCTATCGCCTTCCGGCCTCGGCGGACGAGGAGTATGCTCCCGAGGCGGACGCTCCCGGTTCCCATCCGCAGGCCGACGAAACGGAGGCCCCTGCTTTGCCGTTCCCGGCGGCAACAACGTCAACGCAACACGCTTCTTGTCCCCATCCGACTCGACCACCCATACGCGTACCGTATTGCCCACCGCAAGCCGCTCATGCGCATTCTGGATGTATCCCGACGACATCTGGCTAATATGGATAAAGCCCGATTCCTGCAAGCCAACATCGACAAATGCGCCAAAATCCGTAACATTCAGAACCGTTCCCGTCAATTCCTTGCCTGGCGTCAAATCTTCCAATACGAGCGGTTTTCTGCGGAAAACAATCGGCGGCTGCGAGTCCCGAGGGTCCCGGCCCGGCTTCACGAATTCCTCCAAAATGTCCCGAACCGTGTTGATGCCCGCCTGGAGTTCCGCAGAAAACCGAACGGTCAACTCGCCGATTCCCTCCGCCGCAATCTTTTCGGTAATCGCCTTCGCCTTTTCGCTGTTTCGCAAATCATGCACCGAAAAGCCTAATTTTTCCAGGATATTGCCCGCCAATTCATAACTTTCGGGATGAATATGCGTTGCATCGAGCGGGTTTTCGCCGCCGGAAATCCGCAGGAATCCCGCCGCGTAAAGGTATACCGTTTCGTTGACGCCGGGCACATTTTTCAGTTCCTCGCGGGTTCGGAATCCGCCGCGTTCCCGACGATATTCATAAATCCGGCGGGCCGTCATCAGGTTCAAGCCTGACACATGCGTCAGCATTGCGGCCGTTGCCGAATTCAAATCCACGCCGACAAAATTGACGCACGCTCCAATCACATCTTCAAGCATCTGTTTGAGGTGCTTGCCCCGCATCTCCTGCTGCATAATCCCTTGCCCGAGACTGGCGGGATCAATTTTGGAAAGTTCAACGAGCGAGTCTTGCAATCGTCGGCCCAGCGACACGGCAGCCCGGACAAACGGGTCGGCGTACGGCAACTCTTCCTTCGCAGCCTGGCTCGTCGAATAGGCAACGGAACCGACGCGGTTGACCAGCGTGTAAGACAGGTTATCGTTTGCAAAATGCGTTTCGAGCATTTGCCCGATGAGTTCCTCGGCGACCCTGCTTCCACCGCCAATTCCGATGGCGATGACGGTCAAGCCAAATCGGCGGATCATTTCGGCCAGCGTTTCCGCCGTGCTTGCCCGACGTTGAGCATTGCCTGTTAAAAAGACGGTTTCGTGCCCTGCAAGGTTGCCGTATTCATCGAGGGCAACCGCAACGCAGCCGTGTTTCCCGCCCGGGTCGAGAGCGAGAATACGCCGTTTCGGAAGGGTTGGCTGCAACAGCAAATTCCGCAAATTTTCCCCGAATGTTTTGACCGCATTCTTTTCGGCATAGTCGGTCATTTCATTGCGAACTTCCCGAGACAGTGCCGGAATAATAAGCCGTTTGAGCGAATCCTGCAAGCATCCTTTCAGGAAATCCGCGTGGATGTGTCCGGCGGGAACGCAGATGTCTTTGACCGATTCGAGGAGCCTGGCCTCATCAATTTTGAACGTGATTTTGATGATTTTGTGCCGCTCTCCGCGGTTGAAGGCCAAGATCCGGTGTGCCGGCACGCCCCGCAGTTTTGTGGAAAAGTTGAAAAACTCGGAAAATTGCCGTTCAAAGTGTTCGCGTTGGCGTTGTTTGATTTCGTCCAATTTTTTCTTTGCTTCGGCCTTTTTTTTCTTTCGGAGGGCGTTTTGCGACCGAACGACGGGCAGGCCTTTTTCGGCTTGTTCTTCTTTGAGTTGTTCGAAGAGTTCAGTAACTTCGTCCGCAGAATCGCAGGATTTCTCGTTTTCCGCGTCTTCCGCGACGGGCTCCTCACGCGATTCCTCGTTTTCCGCATCTTCCGCGACGGGCTCTTCACGTAGTTCCTCGTTTTCCGCGTCTTCCGCGACGGGCTCCTCACGCGGTTCCTCATTTTCTGCGTCTTCTACGACGGGTTCCTCACGCGGCTCCTCATTTTCCGCATCTTCCGCGACGGGCTCCTCACGCGATTCCTCGTTTTCCGCATCTTCCGCGACGGGTTCTTCACGCGATCCCTCATTTTCTGCATCTTCTACGACGGGCACACTACGCGATGCCAACGGAGAATCAACCTTTGCCGTAACCAGTTGTCCGTGCTGATAAAAAATGTCGCGGACTTTCTGAATGAGTTCGATTTTGCTGCCGAAAATGTCGGCAATGATATGTCCGGTCCCGAGCAAAACGTCAGCAATGGATTGGACGTTTTTGTCGGTATTTATGTATTTGGCGGCTTCTTCGTCCAGATTTTCCGGCAACACTTTTCCTTCGATGATGTCGAGGGCAAAGGGTTCGAGCCCATTGTCTCGGGCGGTTGTTGCGGGACTTTGGCGTTTGGGCTTAAAGGGCGAATAAATATCTTCGAGCCGTTTAATGGATTTGGCATCGCGGATGCTTTTATCGAGTTCGGGCGTGAGTTTCCCGGAGGCTTGAATGGTCTTGAGGATGGTCAATTTTCGTTCGCCGAGCAGGCGGGCGAAGCGGAGTTCTTCGTCGATTTGGCGTAGAGCATCTTCGTTGAGATTTAGGGTTACTTCTTTGCGGTATTGTGCAATGAAGGGAACGGGCAATCCGGCATCGAGGAGTTCGATAGCGGCTTGAACTTGTTCTTGTGGGATACGGACATCTTGTGCAAGATGTTTAACATTGATCGCAATGGGTTCGACCATAAAAACTACGGGGATCGTATTTGATCCGAAAACTGACGACACGGCGGCGGTATCCGCTGCCAAAACCTGTGCAATATCGTAAAACAAATTACGGCAAATGTCAAGGTGCGGTTCCGGGAATGGCTATGGAAAAAACCGGGAATCATACAGGGGTCGCGGGTAAAATTCGACCCCTGCGGGGCAAGGCGGCTAGAGCGTTTCTCGAATTGGTGTGGACTCGTTCTCGTCATTCCGGCGCAAGCCGGAATCCAGACACTGCATGTGATGCCGGTTCCTCTGGGTTCCGGCTTTCGCCGGAATGACGGACGTGATCCCCGCCCTGCGGGGCAACTAACTCCCTACAAATCTTTCGCAATGTGATCCAATCCGCTCTCGCCGGCCTTCTCCAACTGCATGTTCAAGCCCAATCCGCGAATCTCATTCGTCAATACATCAAAACTCGCCGGCGTGCCCGCCTCCAACGTGTTCTTGCCCTTGACCATCGATTCGTATATCTTCGTTCGGCCCTCCACATCATCACTCTTGACCGTCAGCAATTCCTGCAACGTATATGCCGCTCCATACGCCTCCAATGCCCAGACCTCCATCTCCCCAAACCGCTGACCGCCAAACCGAGCCTTGCCGCCCAACGGCTGCTGCGTAATCAACGAATAAGGGCCCGTACTGCGTGCATGCACCTTGTCATCCACCAAGTGATGCAACTTCAGCATATAAAGATACCCCACCGTCGTTTCTTGATGGAAAGGCTCTCCCGTTCGGCCATCCAACAACCGCACTTTGCCGTGCGTTGGCAAGCCCGCTTTTTTCAATTCCTCGTTAATATCCGCTTCGCTCGCTCCATTAAACACCGGAGTTACCGCTTGATAACCGAGTTTCGCCGCCGCCCAACCAAGATGCGTTTCCAAAATTTGGCCGACGTTCATTCGACTCGGCACGCCCAGCGGATTCAATATAATTTCGACCGGCGTCCCGTCGGCCAAATACGGCATATCCTCACGGGGCAAGATTTTAGAAATCACGCCCTTGTTTCCGTGTCGGCCCGCCATCTTGTCGCCGACCGATATGACCCGTTTCGCCGCAATATACAACCGGCGTCCCGTCGGCCAAATACGGCATATCCTCACGGGGCAAGATTTTAGAAATCACGCCCTTGTTTCCGTGTCGGCCCGCCATCTTGTCGCCGACCGATATGACCCGTTTCGCCGCAATATACACCTTCACCATCTGGAGCACGCCGCGACGCAGTTCATCGCCCCGTTTCATCGTGTTGATTCGCCGGTCTTTCTTATCCGTTGCCGTTTCGATTGCCGACCAATGTTTGTTAAAAATCTTGCGTGCCTTGGCGTTTTCTTCCAAATTCAGTTGCTCCAATCGGAAGAGTTTCGGCTGTTCGAGCGTGTTTTTGTCGATGGTGATTCCGAGTGCTTTTTCCAATTCCGCAATCATCGGCTTGAACAGAGCATTGATGCGTTCATCCTCTTCCCGTTCTGCACGCCGGATTTCGCTGTCAAACGCTCGGCGTTCCTCTTCGGAAAGGCTCATTCGGCACGAGAATTTTTGCGTTCCGATGACGATTCCCTCGACGCCGGACGGCACTTCGAGCGACTCATTTTTAACATCTTCGCCATGTCTGCCGAAAATTGCGTGGAGCAATTTTTCTTCCGGCGTGAGTTCCGCTTTGGCCCGCGGTGTAACTTTGCCGACCAAAACATCGCCCGGCCTGACGTATGTCCCGATGCGGACAATTCCAGACTCATCCAGGTTCCGCAGGGCTCGTTCGCCGACATTGGGAATATCGTTTGTAAATTCCTCGCGTCCCAATTTCGTATCGCGGACTTCAATGTCGAATTCTTCGATATGAATCGACGTGTATGTATCCTTTTTGACAAGGTCTTCGCTGATAATGATAGCATCCTCGAAGTTAAAGCCGTCCCAGGTCATAAAGGCCGCCAAAACATTGCGTCCGAGACACAGTTCGCCGTGTCTCATACTCGCTCCGTCGGCGATGATTTGTCCTTCGGCAACTTTTTCGCCCGGCCTGACGGTTGCGGTCTGGTTTTGGCAGGTTCGTTCGTTCATTCCGACGAATTTTCGCAGGACGTATTCATCGACAAATCCCTCTTCGGTTGCGATTTTAATGCGTTGCGAATCGACGTAATCAACGTTGCCTGCCCGTTTTGCGTGAATCATCAAACTGGAGTTAAATGCCGCCCGGCCTTCGAGTCCCGTCGCGATGAGCGGCGGCTCCGTCTCCAAAAGGGGCACGGCCTGACGCTGCATGTTCGAGCCCATCAAGGCCCTGTTCGCGTCGTTGTGCTCCAAAAACGGGATCAATCCCGCCGACACGCCGATCATTTGGCTCGGCGAAACGTCAATGTATTCAATATCTTCCGGCAAGACTGAATCGTAATCTCCCCGGCACCGAACGATCACAGTCCCGGAAATCTCGTCGGCAACGATTTGCCCTTTCGCGATGGCCGTATCGGCGGGCGCAACCCGAAATTCATGCTCTTCGTATGCTTTGAGCCAATCAATTTGATCGGTCAGTTTTCCGTCTTTCACACGGCGGTACGGCGAAATGAGGAACCCGTATTTATCGACGGCGGCGTAAATACTCAAACTCGAAATCAAGCCGATGTTTGTACCTTCCGGCGTTTCAATCGGGCAAATTCGGCCATAATGCGACGAGTGAACGTCCCGAACATCAAAACCCGCCCTTTTTCGGTTCAACCCGCCGGGCCCCAGCGCGGATAAACGGCGTTCGTGGGTCAGCATCGACAGCGGATTCGTTTGGTCAACGACCTGCGACAATTCGCCGCGGCTGAAAAAGTATTCGATTGCCGCCGAAACGCTTTTTTGATTGATGACCTGACGCGGCGTAACATCGGCATCGGCAACGCGGGCCTGCAAACGCTCTTGAACGGTCCGCCGCAGTTTCAGAAAACCCTTACGGAGTTCATCGCTGGCAAGTTCGCCGATCGTTCGCAATCGCCTGTTACCGAGATGATCAATATCATCAACTTCAGCCGTTCGGTCGCCCGTCCAAAGACGGTTGACATACTTAACGGCTTCGACAATATCCTCGGCCCGCAGAGTCATTTCCTCTTCGGGAATGTTGAGTCCGAGTTTTCGGTTAATCCTAAACCGCCCGACCTGCCCGAGTCGATAACGGTTGACATCGAAAAACTTGTCGTTGAACAACTCCCGGGCTTTATCAAGTTGCGGGGGGTTGCCGGGCCGCAAACGCATATAAATCTTCGCCAACGCTTCTTCGTGCGACCGTGTTTTGTCCTCGTTGAAACAGTTGAGCAGAAGCCTGCTTTTTTGGTCGTCGAGAATTTCGACCTTTTTCACGCCGGCAGCACAAATTTCGCTCGCCTTGGCTTTCGTGATCGCTTCGCACGACTCAACGATAATCTCGCCCGCCTTTTCGTGTGTTTTGGGATACACGACATCCGAAACGGAAATCTTGCTTTCCAACATCGGAACCGTCGTTTTCGCGTCGGCGACGGGGATTGCCGTCGTTTTGAAAAACACACGCATCAGTTGCGTGTTCGTGCTGTATTCCGGCGACATTGCCCGGAGGAGCATCATAATCGGCAACTTGCTGCTCTGGTCAATTTTAATCGAGAGCGTCTCTTTTCGGGTAAAGTTAATTTCGAGCCAACTGCCGCGTTCCGGGATGATTCGGCAATTATACACCTTGCGGTCCCCGTCCAATTCGGAAACGAAGTCGATACCGGGACTGCGGTGCAACTGACTCACCACGACGCGTTCCGCTCCGTTTATGATAAACTCGCCGCCGCCGAGCATGATCGGAATATCCCCGAGATACGCATCTTCCTCGTAAATGTTATCACCCCGAACCAAACGCAGGCGAACCTTGAACGGCTTGCCGTAGGTCAGCCGCAGTTGCCGACATTCATCGGGCGTGTACCGGGGTTTTTCCAATTCGTAATAAAGGTATTCCAGCCGGGCGGTTTTGTCGAAATTCTCTATCGGAAATGATTCCCGCAACACCGCTTCCAAGCCCGTATCGGTACGCTTTTTGGGCGCGACGTCCTCCTGCAAGAAGTCTTTATAACTTTCGGTTTGCAGTTGGGTCAGGTCGGGAATGTCGTAAACAGCCGATTGCGTCCCAAATTGCTTGATTTCTTTGAATATGATGCGACGTTGTGCCGGAGTTGCCATAGAGTGTCCTCAAAATAGGGGGAAGGTTCGGATTTTTGAACGCCAACAATTAGACTTGTTCGGAAACTGTCATCCCGGCGCAAGCCGGAATCCAGAAGAACCGGCATCACTCGCAATGTCTGCATTCCGGTTTGCACCGGAACGACAGAAAATGGCATGACGAAAAATGGCATGACATTTCCTCACGGAAGTCTTATTCTGTGAACGTTTCATTTTGCTTTTCGCGAAAACGGGAAAAAAGCGGCAGACGATCCGGCTTTGAAACACAAGGAGGAAAACGTCCGAACCGAAAGCCGCTCATTCTAACACAATTATTTTCGCGAAACGACGGGACTTGTTCCATAACCCGTCCCAATCTTTATTCCCGCGAAAGCCGGAATCCAGAAAGACAGGTTGCGAGTGCTCGCCGAGATCCCGGCCTGCGCCGGAATGACAGGTTATGGAAACAATCTACTTAATGCTGACTTGAGCACCAGCCTCTTCGAGTTCCTTTTTAAGTTTTTCGGCCTCATCTTTCGGAACGCCGGATTTAACTTTGCAGGGTTTCGACTCGACGAGTGCTTTCGATTCCGCCAAACCGCCGCCGGTTGCATTTTTAACAACCTTGATGACGGCAACCTTTTTGGCATCTTCGTATCCATCGAGGACGACGTCGAATTCGGTTTTTTCTTCGGCTGCTTCGGCACCACCGCCCTCACCGCCTGCCGGTGCCGCCATAACGACGGCTCCGCCCGCTGCCGGCTCGATGCCGTGAACGTCTTTGAGGTAATCGCTCAATTCTTTGGCATCTTTCAAGGTCAGGCCGACGATTTTATCGCCGAGTTCTTTGATGGTTGCGGAAAATTCTCTTTCTTCGCTCATGTAAATTGTCCTTTCGTGTTATTGCGGCCCTGCCGCATTAAAGTTGATGGTTATCTTGTCCGTATTCAACGAAACGAGTTACCGAATCTCACACTCATTCGGCATCGCAAAACTCCACTTCGAGGTTTTTTGAACAAGGGTAATTTGTATATCAGAGCCCGAAATGTCAGTGAGGGACATCCCGCGGGCTCCGTTTTTGTTTTATTCGCCTTTTTCGGCAATTTTTTCGATTTGACTCGCGATTTTGCCTCCGAACGAGATAAACTGTCCAGAGAGTGTCGCTCCGACACCGAGGATTTGCCCCAGCAAAATAGCGATTTGCTCTTCGCGAGTAGGCCATTTACTGACTTCAACGGCTTGGGCTGCTCCGAGTGCTTCGCCGTCAAGGACTGCCCCGCGAATCTCAAAGCCCTGCAAGGTTCGATCTTTGGAAAGTTTGACCAACTCCTTCGCCAGGTTGACAATATCGGTCGCTCCCCAGCAAACGGCATACGCTCCCTCCATATCTTGGAAGGCGGGGGCGAGCGGAGTTCCTTCGGTCGCACGCCTTGCCAGACTGTTCTTGATTACCCGAAGGTGAATCCCTTTTTCGGCAAGCGTTGCCCGAAGCCCGACGGTTTTGTTCGCGTTGATACCGGTCAAGCCGACCAGCATAAGGTATTGAACCCCATCAAGCCGTTTGGCAAGGTCGTTGGTAACGAGTTGTTTTACGAATTTACTCATGTCTCTGTAATTTCTATATGTCCTGTGTTTTTCGTTGCGTCAACCAAACGTTAACAAATAAAAGCGTCAACGGCATCGCAATCATAAGATTGCGGATTTTATTGTATCCAGACTCAGTGGCCGATTATCAACATACAACCCGAACGCCGGGCGACATTGTTGCGGAAAGCGTAACGCCTTTGACATAGACTCCTTTCACCGCCATTGGTTTCAGACTTTGCACATATTGTATGAATGCTTCGACGTTTTCGACGAGTTGCTGTTTTTCAAACTTGATTTTCCCGACGATGGCGTGTACGATCCCGGCTTTATCGTTTCGGAATTCAACTTTACCGGCTTTGTATTCTGCAACGGTTTTCGCGACGTCCATTGTTACGGTGCCTGCTCTTGGCGAGGGCATAAGGCCTCTGGGGCCGAGGACTTTACCGAGGGGGCCGACAAGTCCCATCATATCGGGCGTTGCGATGCAGACGTCGAAATCGGTCCAACCGTCTTTAATTTTGGTAACGAGTTCGGCATCGCCGACGGTATCCGCTCCAGCAGTTTTGGCTTCATCGGCTTTATCGCCTTTGGCGATGACGCAGATTCGCAGGGTTTTTCCAATTCCGTGCGGAAGGACGATGGAGCCGCGAACGAGTTGGTCGGCTTGTTTGGCATCGATTCCGAGTCTCACGGCAACTTCGACGCTTTGATTGAATTTGAGTGTATCGAATGTTTTCAGAAGTTCGACGGCTTCCGACAACGGGAGCGGACTCTCTGATTTGACTTTTTTAGCATCGCTTCGATAGCGTTTTGAGCGTTTTGCCATAACGATCTTCCTGGGTAAGGTTCGGTCAATAATGAAGGTTTTCGGAATGTAAACCTTCTCCCGTATTGGTGCAATCCGGCGGAAGGCCTTTCTGAATTGCACCCTTCGAGGCAACGAGGGGTATTGTACCATAATGCGGGAAAAGGACAAGCGGTAGCACCACCCGTCTTGCGAGAGAAAGCGACGTTGTTTTATTAACGAAATTAAGGTAAAACTAGAGCGTATTCAGAATTGGACAGGACACCCCTCCGTCATCCCGGCGCAAGCCGGGATCCAGGCATTGCGAGTGATGCCGGTTCCTCTGGATTCCGGCTTTCGCCGGAATGACGATTTTTTGTCCAAAGCAAAAATGGATACGAACTAAATGCTTCCTTACTGCGGTGTATCCGAAACGTTAATTTTAGACTCCATGAACCCCTTAATTCTTTTCGCCCAGGCAGATGCCGCACCCGTTATGCAAGAAAGCCTGCTCGTTTTTTACATAAACGCCTGCGGGTGGGAATTCGGCCCGCTCTTCGTGCTGATGTCAATTATTTTCGTAACGCTTGCCATCATGAATTGGCTTGCGATTTCCCGAAATGCGATTGTTCCAGCGGAAATGATCGAACAATTTAACGAAAAACTCAACGCCAAGGAATACCAAGAAGCCTACGAAATTGCCAAAAACAGCGATTCAACGCTCGGCAGGGTTTTGGCGGTCGGTTTGGTCAAAATGTCCGACAGTCCCGTTGCCGCCGAGCACGCGATGAAAGACGCCGCCGAAGAAGAGGTGATGCGGCTCGAACACCGATTGGGTTATCTCGGGACGATCGCGTCGGTTGCGCCGATGGTCGGACTGCTCGGCACCGTTTGGGGGATGATCAAGGCATTCAGCGTGATTGCCCGAACGGGCGGCCAGGCCTCGGCCAGCGAATTGGCGGACGGCATTGCGATGGCGTTGGTAACAACGCAATTCGGCCTGATGATTGCAATACCGGCACTGGTTCTATTTGAAATTTTCAAGACTCGGCTCGCCCAATTCGTGTTTGAATTGAGCGGCCAGATGGAAAATGCGATGAAGCAGGTTAAGTAAAAGCAAACAAGCGAAGGCGAACAAGCAAAATCGGGAGGCTCACGCCCCCCGCTCTTTTGTCTGCGGACTCCTACCGAGGCAGCAGGACACGTTGGTCTTCCCTAAATTGCACCATCTGCACCGGGCCTCCGTCAATCGTGTACGCAATGCGGAGATTTTTCACAACATTTCGCACCGGATCGCCAAATGCCTCATTGTACCGGTGGATAGAAATGAGACGTGTACCGTCAAATCGGTCTTTTATCTGCTGAAGAACATCTATTCGCCGATCTTCATCCGCTCCGTAAGTGGCTGCAACAATTTCTATGGTCAAGCCCTCCTCTCTCAGTTGCTGTATCAACTCCCGTTCGTGAAATTCACGAACAGCCCGATTCGGATCAAAACCCGTCATATTTTCAGGCTTGAGATGCAAGGGACCAAGCATCGCCACCGTGTCGCCGTCCTGTCGCAGGTCAAAGCGGTTGATTCGCGGTGCCGTCGCAATACGAGGACGAATCGGCGGAATCGTTTCGATAATCCGCGAAATCGGGTCGTACATATCCCGGATTTCCTCATCGCCCAGGAATGGGCCGTTGCAATCGACCCAAGCAATCAAACGTTCCAAATCTTCGCCCGTTACTCGTACGCCATGGTGCTCGCCGCTCATCGCATTGTGAATAAGCGTGCTGACCGGCGAAAACGCAGAATACGGCGGTAATGTTTGGATGCTGAACGGGTCCATTTGGTCGTATCCTTCCACGACAAAGATACCAGCAAGGTTTTTGGGCACATTGCGTTCATCCATCAGTCTCGCGTTGCCCCAAGGCACCGAACCGGAAACCGTCGGAAGGTTTGAACCGGAAACCAATGTCAAATAAGGCTCCGCAAACGGACTAATATCGCGTTGGCTATAGACCCAACCCCACCAGCCGTGCGATGACGGCCTGTACGTCATATTCAGTGCCGCAAACGCTTTGTGGTCTGGATTCTGATGGCACTCCGCACAGTGTTTATCAAGCACCGGCTGGACGAATCTCGTGTAACTGACACTTTCCTCAGTGCCCCACGGCGGCGGTTCCGGCGGCTGGGCACCCCGGGTCATTGCCAATCCCAGCGTCGCGGCAACCGGCACGGTCAGTTGGCCTTCGTGGCAACCGAAGCAGCCACGAACTTCGCCCGGCATCACGTTCGTAAACGAACGCATCACGTGAATCGCCCGGCCTTCCGCATCAAGCATTTGGAAAAAGACCGCTTCACCCGGCGGAACCTGGAATGCAACGCTTCCATCGCTCTCAATCGGCACAGTACCGAGAATGCGTTTGACGCCTTCCGCTTGGGTAACACCGACGGCCGGGCCATCGTGTTGCACGATTTTATGCCAAGTCGTGTAGGTTTTCGGGTCCATTTGGATCACGCGGATAGATTTGCCCTTTTCCCGCAAAATTTCCGGTGCATTGGCAAAAACATCGCTGCTGTACAACGTTCCAAGCGCAGGGACAGCACCCACACCGATTTCCGGCCATTCAACCCGGTCGAGCAAGACCGGCGGCATCGGCCGTTCCCGCACCGGCGTCGCATGGTACGCATTGTGATTGCCCTGGAAAATCAGTTCTTTATTGCCGTAAATATCCATCAGATACAAACGGAAAAACCAATCATTGTGAGGCCCGTTGTACAAATGCCGACCTTCACGCGCCGATACCAAAAAGTATTCCTCGGACAGAGGGAAGGGCGTTTTGTAGGCATAAATGTTTCCGCTTTTGTGGTACTCGACCGCTGGCGAAGGGTCATTTGGCCCATTCCCTACCTCGGGCCAAGGAACTTCGCGGGTTACTCGGGTCAGACCGTGCGGATAATCCATCCCTTTGCTGGGATCAATGATTCCAATACTGCCGTCGAACCAGGCGTGGTGTCCCACTCCGGTAAACATTACTTTGTTCGTGCCGGGTATCGAACGCGCTTCGGTCAGCACATCGGGCCAAACACTTTGGTTGCCCCAAAAAGCCTGCTGGTTCGTTCCGTCTGGATTGCTCGTCCAAAGCGATTGGATCCGCCACAGTGCTTTGTCGGTATATTCCCAACGAGTGAAAATCACCCGGCCGTCATCCATAATGGAGGGCAGGTATTCCGGCTCGCCGTTGGCCGAAATGACGTAGATATTTTGTCCATCGGCGTCGCAACGGGCAAGTGCAAACGCGTGCGTCATCGGCATACAGCGGACGTAAGTGTGCGCGCGGCTGGTCATGAAAATGAGTTTCCCATCCGGGGCAAATATCGGATCAAGGTCATCGTAATCGCCGAACGTCAGTTGCCGAAGATTGCTTCCATCGACATTGCAGCGATAAAGATGGAATGACCGGCTGCCGGCGGGGCGATAACTAAAAACGACTTCCTCAGCGTCAAATGAAAGGTCAGGCCGCCAATAACTGCCCGCAAATTCAGGCAAAAGTTCGACGACTTCGCTGCCCGGATGCAAGCCGACGGTAATCAACCGTCCGCCGTCGACGGCCATAAAGCCGTTTCGGTGCCGTGCTTCGTGGCCCCATTCGTCGGTAATATCACCGGCCGGGCCCTTCGGATAGGGATTGTCGATGAGCAGCACGCGGTCAAAATCAACGAGCGGATTCTTGAAAAAAACCGTCCGTTTCAGGTTGCGGACCGCAAAATAATGTTCCCGAACATTAGGAAACGACGCGGTTTGCAACGCATCTAGTTTTTGGACATACTCGGAGAAATCCGGCGCACCGGGCAGAGCCGAAAGTCTTTCGATGAGGGCTCGGGTGAGTCGGATTTCGTGTTGAACGGTCTCCGCAGTTGGATTGCCGTCGGCTTGGAAGAGCCATTCGGCTTCGATTTGCTCCATCCCCTGCGGTGTCGTTTCAAACGCACTGGCGGGGGAAATTAACAGGGCAAGTGCTGCGATCAGCACGGTGCAGAAGCGGTACGGTTGCTTCATAACAAGGTCTCCTCTTTGGTTTATGGTTATTGGAAAATTGTATCGGCTGAAACGGTACGGGTCAAGTTAGTGTCTCGATCAGAAACGCAGCCGGATGGGGTACATGCGACCGTCCGGCTACGGTTCTGATTGCCCTAATCTAATCCGTCAAATCAAAATTGAACGGCGAATTTCGGCCTGAATTGACCGTGGCGGTAAGCGTGGACAGATTCGGGCGGCCATATTTTTGCGGCAGCATTTCCTGGCGAGTTACCACCGTCGTAGAGCCGCCTTTGGCTCTGAGCCGCTGCTGAAGTTCTTCGTACGTAATCTCGCCCCGTTGGTTTGCTAATTCGTCAGGGTCGGTCACTTGCGATGAGACAGTCTTGGTAACAAGAATCGTGTACTCGGCGGGCACAACACCAGAACCGGCATTGTGTGCCCCGGCCGTTGTCATGGTATACCGGCCGTTCGCATCGGTCAGTCCCGAGGCGGCTTCGCCGATTTCATCGACGGGTGCAAAGGTAACGATGGCACCTTCGACGGCCTCGCCGTTGTAGGTGATGGTTCCTTCCACTCGTGCAAACCGAGCATCCGGGTTATTGCAACCCGCAAAAACAAGGATGGACAGAACGAGAAGGATTGGTATAAAACTATTGTGTTGCATGGTTGAAATTGTTGGTTAAATGTAATGTCGACAAGTTGCGAGAGAGGTAGGCAGCCGACCAACGATTAGCAACCTACCTCTCGCAAAAGGTGGCAATCAAAGCGAAGAACTCTCGCCGCCAGCACGACTGCCGTAGGCTCCCCAAATTCCCCAAGGAGAGGGGCCAGAATAACGCTCTATATCCCCGCTTCCATTGATACCCTGAAGGTCTATGTAACGCAAACTCAAGCCCGTCGCGGTTACTCCCGACTTGCGAGCAGGAGGATTCGACGAGGTGTCTACACTATTGGTTACAAAACGGTAAGAACCGTCAACCGCAACCGTACTTACTCCGCCCGGATGATAACTACTCGGAGGTACAATGGTCCAGGCTTCCACATTATCTTCGGGACCACCCGTCCTGTTGACCGCGGGACTGTTTGGCGGGAGAACCGTCCAAACACTTGAGGGCGTAGCACTCCGACCTTCTGCCCAGCGCCGGCCAAGTCCTCGGGACTGATTCTCATTGTCGTAAGCCGCACCAGTGGCATAGACGACACCGGGAGCGAACATACCGCCGGCGCCTCGGACCGACAACCATTCTATCGGCGGGCGAAAACCATCGCCTCCGCCAAAGTCTGGAGCAGTCTCGATATTGCGAGCGATACCGCCAAGCACTCGGCTTTCATTGCTAGAAGTCATAACGACCCCTTCGGCAAATGCCATCGTATTGGACGTCCCATCCCGAACACCGGCCATGGTAATCGCTCCCAGTCGGCCATTCGCAAACATCCCACTGTTGTAATGCCGACCGCGGGCATCCCAGTCAAAACTTGTCGGCTTGTCGCCCCGATTCATTCGGTAACTGGTGGGTTGCGTTGAATTCCCAGGAAAACTCGCTCCATCTGAAGGGCAGAGCAATACGGGTATTGGAAGAATGTAAGGACTTATGTTGTTCTCACTGGGATTATTGTCTATATTCCACGTAAGTCGGTCTGGATTTTCTGAAATGCGGTCCCATATCGCATTTTGTTCCATATAAGGCAGTATCATTACGATTGCGTTATGACGGCTGGTGTTCCCGTCGCCGACTCCGTATTGGTCTCGAGTCCAATTCAGTTTTGACTGTTCCCAACCGGCGGGGAACTCGTTATGGGTACCGTGAAAATTGTGCAGAGCGATACCGAGTTGTCTGATTTGACTGCTGCACTGCATACGTCTTGCGGCTTCGCGGGCGGCTTGTACGGCGGGAAGCAGAAGAGCGACGAGCATGCCGATAATGGCGATGACGACGAGGAGTTCGACGAGGGTGAAGGCGTGCCTTTCTTGACTGCGGCTGCCTAAATTGCCCCCCCCCCCCCCATTTAAAATTTTTTGGGGGCGCCTTTCGTTGTTTTTCTTTCCCTTTTTTTTTTTGGGATTGGTTCTTTTCACGCAGGT